>JANNEN010000407.1:0-16048 GCA_031378715.1 Emticicia sp. | reverse complement strand
TTTGCACGAAAACCTCACCGAAGCGTCGGTCGCCTAAATCCTCTCCACAGGAGAGGACTTTAACTCCCTTCTCCTGTGGAGAGGGTTGGGGACGGTCGGCCGCTGCCGTGAGGTTTTTAGGCTTAATTTTACCCTTCAATCTTATTTTTTCCAAAACCCCTACAAGATTAGCCCCAGAAAGGAGGGCTTTTTTAAATGCCTCATAAATTTCATCGGGGTTTTGTTCGCTCCAATCGGGTTTGGGGTGAAACATTTGGTAGGCAATGCTTTTTTGAGCCAAAACCTTGCCCGAAACATCAAAAACGACTGCTTTTGTGCTGGTGGTGCCAATATCAATGCCTGTGAAAGTCAATTTTGAATGAGGGAATGAGTGAGTGATAGAATGAGTGAATGAGTGAATGATAGAATACTTCATGAAATCGACTATTCTATCATTCAAAATTCGCTCATTCACTCATTTTTTTCAACTGCGTGTCCGCCAAACTCATTTCTTAGAGCCGCTACCACTTTGCCTGAAAAAGTGTCGGTTTGTTGTGAACGATAACGCATCATGAGTGAAAGTGCGATTACTGGCGTGGCTACGCCCATATCAAGTGCGGTTTCGAGTGTCCATTTTCCTTCGCCCGACGAGTGCATGATTCCTTTGATAGCATCAAGTTTTGGGTCTTTGCTGAAAACGTTTTCGGTTAGTTCCATCAACCAACCCCGCACCACCGACCCGTGATTAAACATCTTGGCAACGGCTTCAAAATCAAGGTCGTAATTTGATTTCTCGAAAATCTCGAAGCCTTCGGCGATGGCTTGCATCATGCCGTATTCGATACCGTTATGCACCATTTTGACGAAATGCCCACTTCCCGCTTCGCCCGTGTGCAAGTAGCCGTTTTCGATTGAAATATCTTTGAAAACCTTTTCGACGTACGCAAAAGTTGCCTTATCGCCACCAATCATGGTGCAAGCACCGTTCAAGGCTCCGCTCGTGCCGCCGCTTGTACCGCAGTCTAAGAACGCTAATTGCTTGGTTTTCAAGTAGTTATATCGCCTAACGGAATCTTTGAAGTTCGAGTTTCCGCCGTCGATAATGATGTCATTGGGTTTCAAATACTCGGTCAATTCTTCAATTACTTCATCAACGATTTCGCCCGATGGCACCATTAGCCAAACAACTTTTCTGCCTTTTAGCTTGCTACACAAACTTTCTATCGAAAACGCACCCAAGACCCCGCCCTCTTCGCCTATTTTTTCGACTGATTCAGCATTAACATCGTGGGCTATTACCTCGTAGTCGTTGTTTCTTAAATTTAGGGCTAAGTTGTAGCCCATTTTGCCCAGTCCTATGATTCCTATTTGCATTTTCCTCCGAATTAATCTCACCACTCTCCCCTTCCCAAATGGAGAACGGGAGAGTGGTAAACTTTATTTTTTTCTATTTTAAAACTGTACAAAGGTAAAGTTCTGATGAGCAGATTCCTTAACATTATCCATTTTTAATTCAACATTATTCATTAATTCTTTTACTTATCCCACCAAACTCTGGTATCCAAATCATCGGCTCCCATGCGAGTGATTGCCTCTTTTACGTTGATGCTATTAATCGAAATTTCGGAGTTTGGATAAGTCAATCTACGAATAAATGTGCCTTTTATGTCTTTTGCGGCAAAAGGATTTGGTGCAAGCGTAGGAAAGCCACTTCTCCGAAAATTGGCAAATGCTTCTGGTCCATTCAAAAACGAAGCCACCCAATATTGGGTATTGATTTGCTCCAAAGCTGTGGCGGTTTTGAAGGTATTTTCGGCAAGATAAGTCGTAATTGCTACGGGGGCAACGGCAGCGTTTGCATCAAAAATTGCCATTTGCTCCATATTCAACCGCACACCTCGGTTGAAAAACGCTTCGGCGGTTGTGCCAGTTATCCAACCTTTTTGGGCGGCTTCTGCCAATAATAGCTGTGTTTGGGCGGCTGTCACCAAGAATGTCGGAGCCGTATTTTTTGCCATACGGGTTCGATCAACTTGCGTAAAGTCATAAAAACTCGCCAATTTACTTTTAGTTACTTCTGCCGCAATGGAGGCATTATCAAAGCCCATCGGAAAGCCAATTTGCAGTGTTGTGTCGGTGGTCGCCCTTGCCGCAACTTGCTCTGGCCCAGACTTTGCACCAACGTACCGCACCGCAATAGATTTCAGGCGGGGGTCGTTGGTTTTTTTGAGATAATCAGCAAATGGTGCTGCCAAATAAACGTTTGCCGCTTCGGTTGAGTTCAGCAAATTGCCCACCGTACTGACGTAATTTGCATCGTGTTTGATGAGGGCATTGTCAGCATTTAGCTCCATAACGCCCGCTGCGGCGGCTTTTGCCACAATTTGTTGGGCTTGGGCGGCATCGACTTTGCTTAATCTCATGCCCACACGAAGCAGGAGCGAGTTACCGAATTTTTTCCAAAGAGCAATGTTACCGCCGTACAGAATATCGGCAGTTTCGACTGACTTTGTGGCATCTAAGGCGGCATTTGCCTCGGTGAGTTCTTTGATTATTCCTGCATAAACGGCTTGCTGGGCATCGTATTTTGGCGAAACGATTTGCTCAGAATATCCTTTTCCTGCTTCTGCGTAAGGAACATCACCGTACGAATCAGTTAGTACCATGTACGAGTAGGCTTGTAGTATGCGAGCCATGTTGTAGAGATTCACACGGGCGGGCAATGCCTTGGTTTGGTCAATGACATCTTGCGTATTTCGGATAACGGTGCGGTAATATTTCTGCCAGTTTTGTACGGTATTATCTCGGTTGTCTTGGTTGAAATTTGCACCAGCCAAAACCCCCGAATTGGGCGTAACCATCTGCTGAACAATGGTCGCTTCGTAAAAAATAGTGCCATTCGAGAATGACGTATTTGAGGTGGCATTGTTCAGCGTAAAAATAGGATTGATAGCCGTTGCCGCAATTTTGTTGGTATTCAGCTCATCGAAGCCTTGGTCGCAGCCCCCCAACCCCCAGAGGGGGAGTGAAACCAGCATAATTTTTAATATATTTTTCATTTTATTTTGATTTATTTAATAATTTGACCTCACCCCCAACCCCTCTCCGACTGGAGAGGGGAGCTTTTAATTCCCCCTCTGGGGCTGGGGGGCTAAAACTTTACATTCAAATTAAAACCCATGCTACGGGTAGTTGGCAAGCCGTGCGATTCCATGCCCACGAGATTATCAGACGAATAACCGAATGATTCGGGGTCGATATTATCTACCCATTTTTTGAGTAGAAATACATTGTTTGCTACCAAACTAAGTTTTGCTCCTTTGATTGGGGCATTTTTTGGAATGAACTTCGTGAGGTCATAGCCCGCTGTTATTTGGCGAAGTTTCCAGTAGCCGCCGTTATAAATAATCGGCTCGACGAGTGCTTGCGAGCGAACCACCGACCAATATTGCTGTACGTTTGCCTTTACGGTGTTGGTTTCGCCTTTTTCGTTTACGCCTACACCCACAACGCCTCCTTCGGCTCGACCTTCGAGGGTATTTTTGTGCAAACCGTGGCGATATAGGTTAAAATTCGAGCCAGAAAGCATCATGTTGCCCAATTTGAAATCTATTAATGCCGAAAGCGTGATTCCTTTGTAGCTGAAAGCGTTATTGATACCACCCACCCATTTTGGTAAAGCACTACCGTACGAAATCAAGTCGGCGGTGCGTAAGGGTAGTCCGTTTGTGCCAAAAACTTGTCGGCCTTGGGCATCACGTCGGTAGCCAAAACCATAGATTTGCCCCATTTCTTGCCCAACTACCTGGCGAAGCTCCCCATTGAAAACGTGCGTACCGACCGTGATTCTTTCGCCTTCTTTGCTCGTAACAAGGCTCAAAACTTTGGTGATATTATACGAACCATTGAAAGTTACGTCCCACTGAAAACCTGCCGTTTTTATTGGTACTAAATTCAACAACATTTCAAGGCCATTATTGCGGCTTTTTCCGCTATTGATTCGCTGACTCACAAAACCCGAGGCATCGGATATTTGTGCCGAAACGATTTGGTCGTTGGTTATTTTCTGATAAACTGCAAAATCTAAACCTACACGATTATTGAGTAATTTTAGTTCCAAACCAACTTCTGCCTCCGAAGCCCGCATGGGTTTTAGTGAAGCGTTTGGCACGACCGTTCCTTGCGAACCGCCAACGGGCTGCCCACCAAAAAGGTTAGCATTAATGCCATAAAACAAAGATTGCGAATAAGGCGGCACATCGGTATCGCTACCAACTTCGGCGTAGGCTACTCGGAGTTTTCCGAAGTTTAGCCAACTTGGTACATTATCAAACGACTGGGAGAAAACATAACTTGCTGACACCGAAGGGTACAGAATGCTGCGATTTTCGGCCGAAAGTGTTGAAAACCAGTCGTTTCGTGCCGTGGCGTTGATAAATAAAAAGTTTTTATACGAAAACTCAGCCGAACCATAAATCGAATTTACGGCTCGCTCCTGCAAATCATAAATTGGGTCTTTCACACGGGAGTTCATGGCGGTATATAAACCTCTTACGACAAAATCTTGGGCAAAAACCGAGTTCAAATCCGAGCGGCGGTACATCTGATTACCGCCCACGTTTAGGTCAATGCCAAAATCACCAAAGGTTTTTGTAGCGGCTATCAGCACGTCAGCATTGGTTTCTCTGAACCTGCGGGCTTCTTGCGTGAAACTTCCATTGACAAAACCTGCGGGTGCGGCAGCCTGCGAAGCATGACCCGTCGGAAAGTTATTGAACTCTTGGTCACGTGACCAAAAATCCTGCCCAACTCGACCTTGGATATAGAGCCACGGTGCAATGTTATATTTTACCGAAATATTACCAAACATTCTATCCCGACGGATACGTTGAAATTGCTCCGCCAACACCCAATAAGGATTCGTACGGTTCATAAATCTTGAATAAACAAACTCGTTTCCTGCGGCGTTGTACTTTTTTTCGTCCATCAAAGTAAGCGGCATTGAGTTTGCCAAGTTTGATAGCACCGTCGGAATTGAGTTATCTTGATTGGCAACGTTTGGCGGATTTTTGTTAAATTCGTTGGCGTAATTGATATTTCCTGCAAAACTCAATTTTTTTGATAAATCGTACGAAAATCCAAAATTAACCGTCTTGCGATTAAAGGTATTATTGGGCATGATTCCTTTGCTATCCATGTTGGCAAAAGATAAATTCATGCCGCCTTTTTCGCCCGAAGTTGCCAGCGAAATAGTATTCGTGAAGTTCTGTCCGTTGCGATAAAACTTACGGATACGGTCATATTGTGGCACATAAGGCAGCGTTACGCCATCAAAAAGTACCTGAGTCATGCCAGGCTGAAACTTCTCGCCAAACGACCACTGCCCCGAAGTTGGATTTGGTGTCGTCGGTCGGATGCCGTCTTCTCCCTGCCCGTATTCGTACTGATAATCAGTAAAATCCAAGGGAGTTTCGTTCGTAAAGTTAGTATTAAAAGTTACGCCAATACCCTTATTATCGCCCCGTGATTTGGTTGTAATCATGATTACGCCATCTTTGGCACGAGAGCCGTAGAGGGCAGCGGCAGTTGCACCTTTCAGCACGGTCATGCTTTCGATATCATCGGGATTTATTGACGAAAGTCCATCGCCACCGTCCGACGTATTACCGCCGCCCCGCACCCCGATTGAATTATCGGAGGCAGCATTGCCTGGGTTTGTACCAAAATTTGTATTGTCAATCGGCACGCCATTAACTACGATTAGGGGGTTATTTTGACCAGAAATAGATGATTGCCCTCTGATTCGGATTTTTGAAGTTCCCGCAGGGCCAGTTCCCAAACCCGAAATATTTACCCCTGCGATTTTGCCTTGTAGGGTATTCATAAAATTGGGCGAACGGTTTTCGATTACAGCATCTTTGTTGATGGTGGTCGTTGCGTAGCCCAGCTTTTTTGCCTCTTTCTTGATGCCCAAAGCCGTCACGACGACTTCTTCGAGATTTTGGGCATCTTCCGTAAGCGAAACGTTGATAGTAGATTGATTCCCGACTTTGATTTCTTGGTTTTTGAAGCCAATAAAACTAAAAACCAGCGTAGCATCTGAGCCAGCAGTGAGGCTATAAGCCCCATCGGCATTGGTGTTGGTGCCAGTATTCGTGCCTTTCACTTGTATCGAAACCCCAGGCAAAGCCGCACCGTCTTTGGCGGAGGATACTTTTCCTGTGATTTTTTGGGCGAAAGTTACTATCGAAAACAGCATCAATAGCAGTAATAATAGGTATTGTTTTTTCATGAAGGAATGGGTTGGGTTTTGTTTCTGATGATACAAATATCCGAAACCTAAAACCCTAAAACTTCCAAATCTTTACGGTGGTGAAATTTATAATGATTACTTGAAAAAATTGTAATATTTCTTACTATTGAATTGAAGTTTAGTGGTACTATTGCGTGCATTTCTATTTTGGTAAAAGCGTTAAATTATTCCTGTGAGGGATAATATGTGAATAAATAAATAAAAAAAGGAGAAACACCTTTCGATATTTCTCCTTTTTTAAATTTTATTCTCAAAATTTATCAAAAGAATTTCGCTCTGTTGTCTTTGATTTTGGCATTATCACGAATCGCTTGATTAGCCATGTACGAAGCACCATATCCGCCGTTACGTTGCGTGATTTGAGCCTTGTACTGCGAGTAATCTGCTATTTCTGGGGCTTTTACCAAGTTTACCGTTTCTACGATAAACACACCGTTTTCGCCCACGAATGGCTTAGAACGCTTGCCTGCTTGCAGACTGAATATCTTGCCAATAGCTGTTGGATCAACTCCCGCCGTACCGAGCATACCCGTTGCGATGTTGATACCGTTTGCTGATTCTACCAAGGCACCCGCTCCGTATTTCTGAGCCATTTGCTCGAGTGTACCTGATACGCCACCTAATTTCTTCAAAATCTGCTCCGATTTTACTTCATTACGCACCTTAGCCGTGATGGCATCTTTAAAATCTTCAACTTTTGGGCTATCTTTTTCGGTTTTGGCAGTGACGGCCGCAACGATAAAATTATCACCGACTTCAAAAACTCTGTCTGAAACCTTGCCAACTTTGGTGTCATTATTAAACGACCACAACACAATCTCACGGGCATTCTGTATGGTATTGAAGGTCGATGCCTCAGGGAAAATTTTATCAGCTTTCAATACAACTAACTTGCCATCTTTCTTGACGGCCGCTTCGAAGGCTTCGGTTGTACTGTTGGCCGCACGCAAGGTTTCGGCTTTCTGATAAATCGAATTGCGTGTGCTTTCGCTGGCTTGCAAGGTGCGGCTAATGGTAGCAATTTTGTATTTAGTGTTAGTTTTTGCTTCCGTTACTTTAATGAGGTGGTAGCCGAAATCAGTTTCTACGATATTTGGTAATAAACCTGCTCCACTAAATCCAAAAATTGCACTTTCAAATGGTTTCACCATTGTACCGTTATTTTTGAACGAACCCAAATCTCCACCTTGTTGAGCCGAACCGTCTTGGCTATTTGTACGAGCCAAGGTCGCAAAATCAGCTCCTTGCTTCAACTGGTTCAAAATCTCCTGGGCTTTGGCACGAGCAGTTGCTTTTACCGAATCGGGAGCAGCTTTATCAGCACGAAACAAAATATGGCTCGCACGAACGGTATAAAGTGAATCAGTAGCGATGCCTTCGTATTTATGAATCGAATACGTATTTTCTTCTTTGAATGGCCCAATGACCGCACCTTGTATGGCCGTTGTCAGAGCCGCTTTTAGTGTCGCACTCAACTCGCCAGTGCTACGCTCGTAAGGCACACGGGTATCGGAGTTAAGGGCGGAGTATGCTTTTGCATCGGCGGCCGATGCCAAACCTTTGGCAAAACCTTTGATGTCATCGTACAATGCCGCACTGTCTTCTTTGGTTGGCATTACTTGATATACTGTGTAGCTCATTGAGCGGCTATCGTAGCCTTGATATTCTTCTTTGTGCTTGCTCAAATAATCTGATAACTGACTATCGGTTACTTTGATGGTTGTATCAATTACGCTCGAATACGGCACGTATAAATAACGGGCATCAGCTTTGGCGGTCTGAGCTTCGTATTCTCTTTTGGCTTCGGCAGTTGTGATATATGATGATGCTGTGAGCAAAGCATTGTATTTTTCTAATAAACGTTGTTGAACCGCTTGCTCCTTGAGCTGATCCCACGCTTGTTTTTGTGGGGCAGGAAGTTGATTAGCAGCGGCCGCATTAATAAACTCCATGTGGCGATTGCGGTCATATTGCCCAGTCTGTGGGTCAGTAAATTGTTGCTTTACAATCGGACTAAGATTTTTATTGCCTTGTATCATTTCACGGAGTTCGTCAGGTGTTACTTTCAAACCTAATTTTTCAAATTCGGTTTTGTAAGTAATATCAAACACCATCTGCTCCCAAACCTGACTGCGTAGCTGCTGAATCTCTTGCTCTTGCAAGGCTCTGCCTGCTTGCTGCTCGTAGTTGGTGCGAGCGGCATCTAATTTTACTTGAAATGATTGGGAGTCAATGCTGGTTCCAGCGATTTCACCGATTTTATTATCATTACTACTAAATAGTCCTCCTCCTTTGCCATTCCCACCGAATAAATCGCCTCCGACAATGAATAAAATGAGGGCAATTGCGATAACTACGACTGCCACACCCGAACGTTCACGAATTTTGTTAATTAAAGCCATTTGTTTTTTAATTTATTACTGGACTCTTAGGATTGTTTTATTACGAAATTATTATTCTTTGTTACTTTTTCAAAAAATTGAGGTGCAAAAATAAGCAGATTCGCATACATTATCAAGAAAATACGCTTGTTATATTAGGTGTCTAATCAAGTTTTGTGCCAAATATGCTTTCGATGAGTTCATTCACGGGTCAGACCTGCGGTGCAGACCCTAAAAAAAGCCCACGTTTAAGGCATGGGCTTTACGAGAATATTTTTGAAAACTGAACAGAATTTATTAATTACTCACCAAAAAATCATCAAAGAACTTTAATAATTTTTTCTGATAGTCTTTTATTAATTTATCATCGGTTAGTTCAATAAACTGACTGTCTTTTTTTGATTTTTCTTGTACCCTTGTAGTTGTATAAAAGAGCGTCTTGTTATCCTCGTAGGGGTGTTGCACCATTCTGATGTCACAATCTACTCGGGTTTCGATAGTTTTCTTGAAAAGTCCTTTGCTTTTTCGGTCTTTAAATACTTTGGATACCAAGAAACCCTCGTCGGTATTTCGCTCAATTACTAAACCAATCCCTTCGTCCAAGATTTTGCGAAGTACCCGTACCCGCACTTGGTCATAAGGCATCGTATATACTCGTACTACGTTGGTATCTTTCACCACTCGGTTACGGTCTTTGGAGGCTTGCTTCCTAAATGTATTGAAGGCTTCCATCGAATCGGCAAACGCAGTTTTCAGAGATGCCAACTCGGAGTCAGTTGTATTTTTGTAGTCGTTGTATGTTTTTTGAATGACTGCCGTCGAATCTCTCGAAGTTTTCAAGATTGACCTGTAGTAATTAGTGACTCCTTCTTGTGAAAGAATCTGGCTACTTTGCTTAGACAGTACTTGATTCAGTTGGTTGATGTCCGTTGAGAGGTTGCGGTTTCTTTGGATAAGGGCATCAATTCTATTCGGCTGAATAGGCGATTCGTCAGTGGTACTAATCGTTCGATTATTATCATTTACGGTTGTACGTTTTTTGGTCGCAGCAACTCCGTTTTTCTTCTGATAGCTTACTGGCTTCTTACTCTTTTTCTGAGCAAAACCTTGAAATGAACACAAAACGATACTCGCCAGTAGCAATATTTTGGCAAAAAATTTAGCTGAAAAATTTACATCGAACATTTTTAGTGGTTAATTAAAGGTTTTATGATTTACCTGACCATAGCAATCAAGCTCCCTGCAAATTTATATTTGGATTACAATCATACAAAATTAGGTGATTTTAGGCAAATATTTATCTACTTTTGTACGTTTTTTAAAAAAATATTTAACCATTTATGAAACTTAGCTCTTTTTTCTGTTCAAACGTTGTTTTATTAGTCGGTATCATTTTTATGATTTCTTGTCAAAGCTCCGAGAGTATCGACACTTCTACTATTAAAGTTGATGTAAATGTCGAAAGATTTGATGAAGCAATAATGAAATTGCAAGATAAAAATCAAATCAAAGAGTTTTTGAAGAAAAATACTACTTTCGTCAAGATATTTTATCAAACAACTCCCGAGGATACGGCTTTAATTAACAGAATCGAATTTATTGTAAAAAATCCTGACACCCAAGCCTTCTACGAAGACACCAAAAAGTCGTTCGGCGATTTGAGTGACCTAAAAACTCAACTTACCGTGGCCTTCAAACACATCAAGTATTATTATCCCGATTTTGTAGTCCCCCGAATCATCACCACCTTCACGGCTCTGGACTTGGAGTTGGTTGTTTCCGAAAATTTAATCATCATTCCACTCGAAACTTTCTTGGGGCCAAAAGCAAAATACCGCCCGCAATATCCCTTTTATCTTTTGCAACGATTTGATAAGCCCTACATTGTGCCTTCGATTCTGACGATTTTATCGAATAAGTATAACGCCATCGACCCAAAAGACCACTCGTTGTTGAGCGATATGGTTTTTTATGGGAAAAGCTACGAATTTACCCGTACGATGCTGCCCGAAGTACCCGATTCACTCGTGGTCGCTTATGCTGACTCTAATATGGTCAAAACCTGGAACTCACAAGATTTGGTTTGGGGGTATTTTCTTGATAATAAACTGCTCTACGAAACCAACGACCGTGTGAAAGAAAAATACATCGGCGACCGCCCAAAGGTTACTGAAATCGGTAACGATTGCCCAGGTCGCATTGGTCAGTGGCTTGGCTGGCGAATTGTGGGGCGATACCGAACCGAAAACGCCACAATTTCGTTTACTGATTTGATGAAAAACACTAATGCCCGTGATATTTTTGAAAAATCAAAGTATAGAGGGCAGTTGGAGGACTAATCTTAGACAGTCAAATATGGCGTAACTTATTGATAAGTAAACAATGTTGAGGGTAAATAATCATGGCAAAAAAGAATAGTAGTTTTGGGGCGGGAGTGTCGGAGGTCGATAAAAAAAAAGTAACAAAAGAAGGTTTTGGTAAAGCATTAAAGGTTTTTAGATTTACGCTGCCCTATAAAGGCACATTTGCGATTGGATTTATTTTCTTGATACTGTCGCAAATCACTTCCATGAGTGTTCCGTTGCTGATGGGTAAAATGGTCGGTGCAATCGTTTCTCCTGCCAATGCCTCGGCGGCGGTTGGTGGTTCGGCCTTACCAACTGGGGGTTTGGGTATGCCGAGCTTGCAAAATTTATTTAATTCTTCACAAAATTTTACACTCAACGAAGTCACGCTTTTGTTCATAGTTTTGCTGGTGTTTCAAGCAGGATTTTCGTTTCTACGGGTTTATACTTTCACACGGGTTTCGGAGCAATCTATGCGGGATTTGCGAAAGGAACTTTACGGCAAAATTATCACGCTGCCGATTTCGTTTTTTGAAAAAAGTCGGGTTGGCGAACTCATGAGCCGTATCACATCGGACGTAACCCAACTTCAAGATGTGCTTTCGATAACGTTGGCCGAGCTTTTTCGCCAAATTTTCACCCTCGTTGGCGGTATCGTTCTAATCTCGTTTTTGTCGGGAAAGCTCACGCTTTTCATGCTTTCTACGTTTCCGTTTTTGGTGATAGCGGCTATTATCTTTGGAAAGTTTATCAGAAAACACGCCAAGAAAGTACAAGACGAACTGGCACAAACCAACGTAATCGTGGAGGAAACCCTACAATCGGTCAATGTCGTGAAGGCATTTACCAACGAACGCTTGGAAGTCAATCGCTACGGTACTTCTATTCAAAGAGTAGTTGATTATGCCCTCAAAACGGCTACGTTCAGGGGCGGTTTTATCTCGTTTGTGATATTGGTCTTGTTTGGGGGAGTCGTGGGCGTGGTTTGGTACGGTGGAAATTTGGTGCTTGCAGGCGAATTAGCTTTTCAAGATTTATTTACATTCATACTTTATACTGGTTTCATCGGCGGCTCGGTGGGCGGTTTGGGCGATATGTACGCCCAGATTCAGCGTACGGTGGGGGCTTCGGAGCGAATTTTAGAAATTATTGATGAAAAATCAGAAGTGGATATTTCGAGAACTCCCGAATTTAAAAAAGCCGAAGGAAATATTGTCTTCGATGGTGTAGGCTTTGCGTATCCATCTCGCCCTGATATGACGGTTTTAAAAAACTTATATTTGTCGATAAAAGCGGGTGAAAAAATCGCCATCGTGGGGCATAGTGGAGCGGGAAAATCAACGATTGTACAACTTTTGATGAAACTTTATCCGCTCAATAAAGGCAAAATAACAGTTGATGGACAAAACATTGCCGTCCAAGACGTAACTGAACTTCGGAGTAACATTGCCGTAGTGCCGCAGGAGGTAATGCTCTTTGGCGGAACGATTTACGAAAACATCGCCTACGGAAAACCCAATGCCAGCCGAGAGGAGGTTTTAGATGCTGCTCGCAAAGCCAATGCTTTGGAGTTTATTGAATCGTTTCCCGAAAAATTTGAAACCATCGTCGGTGAGCGTGGCGTAAAGTTATCGGGCGGACAACGCCAACGAGTGGCCATTGCCCGTGCGATTCTGAAAGACCCCGCAATCTTGATTCTCGACGAAGCCACGAGTGCCTTGGACTCCGAATCCGAAAAACTCGTGCAAGATGCCTTAGACGATTTGATGCAAAACCGCACAACCATCATCATTGCCCACCGCTTGGCCACTATCCGAAACGTGGACACTATATATGTATTGAAAGACGGCGAGATTGCCGAAGCAGGTTCGCACGAAACTTTATTAATGAAAGACGAAGGGATTTACGCAAATTTGGTGAAATTACAGTTTGATAATGTAAATTTACTCGTAGAATAAAAAAACGATGCTCAACGCACTACCACCAAACCCTTCAAAGGATACCCTCAGAGAATTTGACTTGCGGCATACAGGCTGCCGAGCCGATATTTTACGGGCTTTTCAACTACATAATTACGCACTTTCGCACGGCAGCTTAGAGGATTTGTTCGAGCAACGTTTCGATCGGGTGACGATTTATCGTACCCTCAAAACATTTGTCGAGAAAGGTATCATTCATAAAGTTTTGGACGATGAGGGCGGCACAAAGTACGCTCTCTGCCGAGCTTCGGAGTGTAGCCACGACCACCACCACCACGACCACGTGCATTTTAAGTGCCTCCAATGCGGCAACACCACCTGCATCGAAAGTGTGCATATCCCAATCATTAATCTCCCCGAGGGCTACAAACGCACCGACATTAATATGCTCGTTCAAGGCACTTGTCCGAGTTGTGTGGCCTGATTTTTTACTACTTTTTTAATTTTTAATGTCACAAAAAACCAAAGTTTTTATTGCACTCGGCCTCGTTTATGTAGTCTGGGGTTCAACATTTTTGGGCGTAAAATACGTCCTCAACGACCTACCCCCAATGTTGGCTTCTTGCACCCGATTTTTGGTTGGTGGCACAATTTTATTTCTCTTCACACTCCTCCGAGGACAAGGCGTGCCGTCGCTCAAAGAAGCCCGCAACGCTGCCCTGATTGGCGTGCTACTCAGTGGTGTGGGTAACTGTGTGGTGGCTTATGCCCTGCAATTTATGCCATCGGGTTTGGTGGCACTTTTGGTAGCTACACTTCCCGCATGGACGATTTTACTTGATTATTTGTTGTTTTCTAAGCAAAAACCAACAATTATTGCCTTCATTGGCTTGGTTTTGGGTTTGGTGGGCATGGGTGTTTTACTCAATCCGACACAACAAATTGGGCAGCGGGAGGTGGCACTTTTTCCTGCACTTTTAGTCTTTGTTGGTTCGGTTGCGTGGGCTTTTGGTTCGCTCAAATCGCCTTATTTGACGCTACCCAAACCTTTACAATCGACGGCTATTCAGATGATTGTGGGTGGGTGTTTTTCGTTGTTGATGAGCTTGATTTTTGAGCAAAACCAATTACTCGCTTACCAAAATATGACCACCGAAACTTACTGGGCGATGCTTTATCTGATAATGATTGGTTCGTATGTGGGCTTTACGGCCTACGTTTGGTTGATAAACAATGCTCCGCCCCAACTTACGGCAACGTATGCTTACGTAAATCCCGTAGTAGCGATTTTTTTGGGTTGGATTTTTCTGAACGAACGCCTTACGCCCCGTTCAATGGCCGCTTCGACGATAATCCTGACGGGCGTTGTAATGATGACTTTGGGAAGAAGCAAAAAACCAAAAACTGCCGAAGCATAGGTTAATCAATTTAGCGTTTTCATCAAATTTTTTGCGTAAACATTACTCGGATTTATTTTCAAAGCTTTTTGGCAACTTTGCAAAGCGTCGTTTTTCCTACCCAACTTTTGATACGTTTCTGCCAAACGATAGTAAGCATCATCACTATTAACATTCATCGAAACTGCTTTTTCGTAGAATAAAACTGCTTTTTCGTAGTTTTTTGATTCAAAATACAGCCCACCCAAATTAAAGTTTGCTGCGAAGTTTTGGGGATTTAAACGGAGTGAATTTTCTAAGTCAGCGATGGCTTCTTGGGTTTTTCCCAAAGCGGTTTTGCAGTTGGCTCTTTTGTAGTAGCTTGATTCGAGATTTATTTTTTGCTGGATACAACGGTCAAGCACGACCAATGCCTTATCGTTTTCGTTTTTGTCATAAAACTCCATTGCTTTCTTGTACAATTCGGCGTTCGGAATTTTATTAATTTGCTGCCGCAATATGTTCAAATCGCTTGGTTGGTTCACCATTTCGCTTGCCTTCATCTCAAATCCGTCGAAAACATCGACGTTATTAGCCTTTGCCAAGTCATTCAAAACCTTGCCTATTTGGGTGGCCGATTCGGCATCATGTGCTTCGGTTTTTTCTACTTCCAACTGAAACTTTTCTCCGTTTTTTGATGTATTTATGTGTCGATAATTTTGTCTGAGCAACACCGCTTTCAACCGCAAAATATCCTGCTCATTTTGGTCAATAAAAAAGTATCGGTACGCAATCGGCGTTTTGGTGTCAAAACCATCGGCAACTAACTGACTGTAAAGGCTTTGTATCTGATTGGCATGGGTACATTTTTGCGAAAATCCCGCCAACGGAAAGAGCAAAATGAACAGATTTTGATAAAACAGATTCAAATATTTTTTCATAAAAAACACTTTCAATAAATAACGCACAAACGGCACCACTATTTGGTTTGGCCACAAAAATTTACTTCCGCATCAATGCTACAAAATCAAAATTATACTCGTTTTTTTCGTCTTTTTGGTGTGAAATTCGAGAAATTTCGACCCAAATTTCGGCAGATAGTTTCGGAAAAAAAGTGTCACCTGCAATGTTAGTTTTTACTTCGGTCAGATAAACTTTATCGGTTATTGCGAGGGCTTGCTCATATACATTTCCACCACCGATGATGAATATTTCTTCATTTCCTGCGTGATTTTGGGCAGCCTCAATGGCTTTTTCCAAAGAATCGACCTTCAAAACACCTTCGGGTAATATTAAATTCTGCTGGCGAGAAATCACAATATTCTTTCGGTTGGGTAACGGTCGGCCGATTGATTCAAAGGTTTTGCGACCCATAATCACCGAGTGACCCGTGGTCAGGACTCTAAATTGTTTCAAGTCGGTCGAAAGTTTCCAAAGCAGTTGGTTATCTTTGCCAATTACACCATTATCGGCCGTTGCTACTATTATCGAAATCATTGGGGGGAGTTTTGTAGAACAATTTTCTAAATTGCCTTTAATAAAATGTAAATTTACAAAAGTTTTATTAAAAAAAATAACGCCCTGCCGTTGTCAGTGTCCCCACTGACGGCACGACGAATGGCACAAAGGACGATACAACGTACACATTTGCAACCCTTCAACCGCCCAAAATACCCCTCTTCAATATTATTTTTTCAAAATCAAAATATTTTTCTCAATTTAGAGTTAATATGGC
>JANNEN010000396.1:0-7737 GCA_031378715.1 Emticicia sp. | reverse complement strand
GGTCGAGTCCAATTCTTCAATTTTCTTTTCTGATTTTTCGGTTTCGCCCCCGTTATTCGCTTGTACTTCCTGTTGATTATTTTGGTTTTTATTGTTTTTTGGCGGTTGTTGAGGCAATTTCTTTTTTAATAATTCATAGTTATATCTTGCTATTTTGTTCTGATTGTCACGTTGAAGGGCAATTTTGAATAGTTCGAGAGCTTCGGCACTATCGCCTCTCATGGCACCAATGACACCAACCTGAATCATCGCACTTGATGAGATGCGAATGTCGTTCAATCGGAGTAGTTGTTTGTATTCGGTCAATGCTCTGGCAGTATCTTTGGTGGCAAAGTAGGCGTGAGCTAAGTCAAGCCTTGCTTCTGGCTCTAAATTAAACGAAATCTTGGCTAATGTCTGGTATTTTTGCACGGCCAAAGGATAGTTTTTTTTGTAAAAAGCCTTTGCAGCGTCAGTTTTAAGTATATTTCTCTCTGAAACATTCGTTAGTGAACGCAAATTTAGAAAAAGTAAAATGATGTAAAAAAACCAAGTATTCATGTCAAATTCTGATTGTTCGTACCGTGAAAAGCATATCAATTACCATTAATATTAGTGCTAAAATTACAAAATAATGATATTTATTGTTGGCTACGGTCATTTTTCGGGTATCAATCCAGTTACTTTCTATTTTATCTATTTCTTTGAGCAAGTTCGAAACATCATTGACTTGATTAGTCATCTGAAAATACTTGCCGTTAAGTGACTTCGTGAGCTTTGTTAAATACACTGCATCTAATTTCGTAATTATTTCTTCCCCATTGGCATTTTTCTTGAAGCCATCGATATTTTTTATTTGCCCTCCTTGTGGTGTACCAACGCCGAGGGTGAGTAAATTAATTTTTAATTTTTTTAGTTCAAATAGTACGGTGGGGTCAATTTGCCCAAAATCTTCACCATCGCTCACCAAAATTGCTACTTTGGTTTTGCGATTATTGGGAGAGGTATCATTTTTAATCTTTTTCAAAAGCAAAACAAAAGCCGAGTTTAAATCGGTGCCATTTTGCACGAATAAGTTAGTATTGAGTTTTTGGGTAAATAACTTTATTGCGTCACGGTCGAATGTCAGGGGAGTGTGGGTGTAGGCATTTGATGAAAAAACAATTAAGCTAATACGGTCTGATTTGAGCAAATCTAAGTTTTTGACCAATTCAAATTTGGCTTTTTCGAGGCGAGTTGGTTCAATATCAATGGCATCCATGGAGCGAGATAAATCAAAGATAAAAAATACGTCTTTTCCCGTAGCTTGTGCTTCGATTTCATTGACACCGAAGCTCGGCCCCAGCAAGCCCACGATGCACAGACCTAAATATAATATTCGTACAACGAACTTGATAACAACCGAGCGAGCAGTGGTGCCCAATCGACGAGCCACCAAGTACAGTCGCACAAAATAGGCGGCATATACCAATAAAAATATGCCGATAAAGACAAATTCGACTATTGTAAGAGGTTTAATCCAATTCATGCTTAAAATTATGACGCTTTGTCGAGAACCCCAAGTAAAAATTGGCTAATTTTGCAACACCAAAAATATAAATTAAAAAAGGTGTCCGCTACGAGGTAGCTTTTGCCTAAACAAAATGCCATATTTTTGTAGAATAGCATGATATTTTCAAGGATTAATTTTTATTTCTGTGAATCATCGCAGTTAATTTTTTAAGTACTTTTTTATACCAAACCAGACCATTCTATCAAAAAAGCGAATAAAAATATACTGATTTACGTCGGAGTTTTGCTAATTATTACGCCAATATTCGGTGTTTTTTCGTATAATTCGGGCTTTGGCTACGATGCCTTAGAATACTTCGTGATTGGTCGCTCGCTCAATGACGGCTACGAAATGTACGATTTTATCCCGTCGAAATCTTGGCTTTGGTATGTCTTTGTCCAGCAGGGAATCAATGTTTTGGGCGGTGATTTTACGCACTTTCAGGTAACGACACTGATAGTTTTGGCGTTTATTGGCATTGGGCTATCATGTTTTTTTGTGGTCAATAAACTCACAAAAAATTTGCAAATCGCTTTCGTATCGGCCTTTATTTCTTTGTTATGTTGCTTTTTCATGGAAATGAACTTTCTCGAACCCGAAGCTCCGATTGCTATCTTAGCATTTTGGTCGCTGTTTTTTTTAGTAAAAAACACCAATATTGGCTGGTTTTTGGGCGGTATTCTGCTGGGTGTAGCCATGTGTTTCAAGAGTATTGCAATGTTTTATGTGGCTGGTGCGGGCTTCTACTTATTCTACGATTGCTTTATAATCAGAAAAAGTAGTTTTTGGCAAATAGCCCAAAAGGGAACGTTGATTTTGATTGGTTTTGCGGTACCGCTGTTGCTTTCGTTGCTCTATTTTTATCAACTCAATCGCCTCGAACAACATACTTATTGGTCATATATTTATCCCTTTGGGTCGTATCCCGCTCACACGATTTTTCTTAAAAAACTACTTTTAAAGACTTTTTGGTTTTTGTTTTTGGTGATTTTGAGCCTGATTTTATCAATAAAAGAGGAGGCAAGGTTTTGGAAAAATCGAATCTTCATGCTTTCGCTCTTTTTTGGGATATTTTCATTGGCTTCTTTACTTAAAAGTCAAGCATCGCATTACCTCTATGCTGCGGCACCTTTTTTTTCGATTGTTATTGCCATAGTTTATGTTCATTACAGTGAAATATATGCCAAAAACCTCAAAAAAATATACATTTCCCTCGTTAGTTTGTCGATTTTGGTTGTCATCATTACTTTCATTACTCGCCCAGAAGTGATCAAACGTTTGGTGAAAATAGATGATTTTACTATCGAAAAAGCCTACGCCAGCACCGTTAATCGAAACTTAAAACCAACCGACAAGGCACTATTAATTGATTTCGGAACGTTATTTTATTTTCATTCTCATCGTTATCCCAACGTACCTTTCATCAATACTGAAATGCAGACCAGTGATTATATCAAAAAACACACTGATATTTACCAAAAATCGCTGCAAGATACGAGCTTAAAATTGGTGATTTTTGGATTTCGCCCCACCATTATTGATGACAGTACGAAAGTCAATACGCCCGAAAACAAACTCGCTCTTGATAAATTGCAGCAGCAACTCAACAGTAACTTTACGCTGGAAACGGACTCGGTGTTGTACATCAAGCTATGGCATCGAAAACGAACGAAGTAGAAAACGCTTATTCACACGTTACTTAAAATCTAAAAATTAATTTTTGACTCTTTTTAATAAAAATATGCTTCTTTCAGTACTTATTCCTGCCTATAATGAAATAAATAATATAGAAAATATATTAATCAAAGTTCAGGAAGTTGATATGCCAAAGGAAATTATTGTGGTGGACGACGGCTCAACCGACGGTACTCGTGAGCTACTCATAAAGCTGCGGAGTGATGTAGTGAAGGTGATTTTTCACGAAAAAAATCAAGGCAAAGGTGGTGCAATTAAAACCGCCATCGCCAATGCCTCGGGTGATATCATTATTATTCAAGATGCTGATTTAGAATATGACCCGCAAGATTATTATAAACTTATCCCTGTGATTGAAAGTGGTCGGGAGAAAGTCGTATATGGGTCGAGATTTCTGAATAAGCAAAATAAACATTCGTATTTTAGCTTTTTTCTTGGCGGGCAGGTCGTCACCTGGATAACGAATATTTTGTACCGCCAAAACCTAAGTGATGAGCCAACGTGCTACAAAGTCTTTGATGCCGATTTGCTCAAATCAATCAAGCTCAACTGCACAGGTTTTGAGTTTTGCCCCGAAGTGACAGCTAAAATCGCCAAATTAGGCTATAAAATTCCCGAAGTACCAATCAGTTATTACCCTCGCTCGATTAGTGAAGGCAAAAAAATAAACTGGAAAGATGGCGTGGAGGCTATTTGGGTGTTGGTAAAGTACCGATTTGTGAATTAGAAGTGTGGGGCGAAGTTCAACTTCGCCTTAAAAAATAAGTGCGGATAAAATTATTTTGACCAATGACAATAAAACACCTCAAAATAGCAACGGTTTCCTACTTGCTGTTGCCTAACGTACTTTTTATACTCACTTGGCTCAATCTAATTTGGGCAAGTGTCGGCTTTGTGGTGTCGGCTTATGCTTTTTATAGTTTTATAAAAGCAACGAAAGAAAGTCGTGAAGATTCTTCGACTTTACGAACGACCAAAATACAGCCAAATACCTTGCTGTACTTAGCGATTTTTACTTTGGTTATGGGTATTTTTTTCAGTTTAGGTAATTTCGGACTCGGGCAATCGTACGATTATTACAAGCACAATACCATCGTTAAGGAACTCATCGAAAAGCCGTTTCCTGTGGTTTATGAAAACGAAACCCGTTACGGAGTTTTGAAAGAACCCGCCATTTTGGGCTATTACATGGCGTATTATTTGCCAACGGCTGTGATTTGTAAAGTTGTTGGCTTAGAGGCCAGTAATAGCTTACTCTATATTTGGGGAGTATTCGGACTTTTTATTTCGTTTAGTTGGTTGTACTTTTTGAGTCCCAAAAACCTAAATATTATCTTGGTTTTTATTCTTTTTCTGCTCGGAGCTACTCTTTTTAAGCCTTATTTGTATGCCCACTATTTACTAAAAAATATCGTTTCGTTGCCCATGATTCAGTATTTTATATGGCCGTCGGGTATTTCGTTTAATCTTGTCAATGTTCATTATTCGCCCCAGCACCACATAGCTACCACGGTCGGTGTGTTTTTTGTTTACTACGAAAGTTTTGTTCGTAAAGATAACCGCTTTGTACTTTTCTTCGTTTCATTGTTGCTCATGTGGTCGTTTTTGGGAGCATTCAGTGTGGGTATTATTGCGGCATTTTTGGTGCTTTATCGGAGGTTTTCGGGCTTTTTTACGGTGGAAAATCTGCTTGCGGGTGGCGTAATTACGTTTGTTATGGTGACTTATTTTTTAGCCCATTTCCAAGACAACCGCTACTCAGGATTCATCTGGACATTTGCTGATATTTCGGGGTATCTCTACCAAAAACCAATTCTTTCGCTGTTTGCCTTGGTAGCTTATTGTGCTTTTGAGGTTGGGGTTTATTTGTTTTTTATGTACAAATTATTTGCTTCAAAGAATACTTATAAAGACAAATTAGTGTTACTGATTTTTTGTGCTGTCTATTTTATTATTTCGCCATTGTTCCGCCTTGGGTTTAATAATGATTTGGCCATGCGGCTCATTAGTACAATCAAAATATTGATATTCTTGTTACTCATTGGCACTTATGCCGATATGCTAAAAGCCCAAATTTCGATCAAATTCTTGCAGTTTTACATGGTTTTTGTTGTAATTTTGGGTGTTTTTAGTAGTTTCACAACCCTGAAATGGGAAAAAGTGCCAACCATCGCCCAAAGTCCCAGTATCAATAAGGCGGATATTCCACAAGAGATTTTTTTGCAGTATTTTGCCAAGAAAAACTCTTTTTTTGGCAATTATTTGATGAGAAAGGACGAAAATAAAAGTAGTGAGTATCGAGTACCTGTCAGATAAATAATCGTAAAGCCACCAGTAGGGTTTATTCCCAAACTTTACACGCACTGATTTTGGGTAAGTAATAAATCTTTCTTTTGTACCAAAATGCAAAAACTTCCCTTCGATACCGACCAAACATTACTCGCTGACATTGCCAGAGGCGATAGTCGGGCGTTTGAAATTTTGTATCGAAGATATTTTTCAAAACTATATGGAGCAGCCTACAAACGCATTCAAGACAAAACCCTGACCGAAGAAATTGTGCAAGAATTATTCGTTTCGCTTTGGGAACGACGAACAAATCTGCCCATTGAAAACATCGAAAACTACCTTTTTTCTTCCATAAAATACCTTGTTATTGCTCAATTCAAGAAAAATAGTTTGTTTGAAAAATATTCATCGACATTAAATCTTGATGAAAATGACGATAATTTTACTGAACAAACCGTAGCTTTTGATGAACTAAATGATGCTTACCAACAAGCTCTTCTCACGATTCCTGAGCGTTGCCGTGAAGTTTTTCTACTGAAACGTAGCGGACTTTCGCAACGAGAAATCTCCGAAAAATTAGATATTTCCGAGAAAACCGTCGAAAATCAAATGACAAAAGCCCTCAAAATGCTCCGTGAGGCTTTGAAAGACTATACGGCATTTTGCCTGTTGCTATTTCCTTTTGTCTAATGTTTTTTTAATTTCCTCCGTCGCAGCGGTGGAAATTAAACAGTAGTACATTTTCTACAAAAAAAATATTTTTCAATCTCAAATAGGGGAATTCATCTGCTTGTTACACTTAGTCTATGAAAGCCAAATTTTACGGAACGCCACCCGATGATACTAAACCAAGAAATAGTAGAACGTTTTCTACAAAATAAATGCACAGATGCGGAGCTTCTGGCAATAGAAAAGTGGTATTTTTCCTTTGAAGACAATCTTGACGGAATTAGCCAAATGCCCGAAAACGAGCAAATTGCCATGGAAAACGAACTTTATCTAAAAATTAAGCGAAAGATTCAGCCTTTTGAGCCAATTAGAAAAAAACCTATCTCATGGTCTTGGTATCTGGGAAGTGCGGCGGCAATGCTACTCCTGTTTTTTGGCTTGTGGACGTACAACCAAACGGCAAAAAACATTGAAACCGCCAACGGAATACCATTTTCGGGTTGGGCAAAATATGAAAATATTTCTGCCAAAGAATTAAAAATTACTCTGCCCGATGGAAGTACGGTGGTGCTTCAATCAAAGACAAAGTTAGATTACAATCAGTCTGATATTGCGATTAGGGAAGTAAACTTAACAGGTGAAGCATTTTTTGATGTAAAACGCAACGAAGCCCGACCATTTATTATCTACACTGGTAAAATGACGACCAAGGTTTTGGGGACGAGTTTTGTCATAAAAGCCTATCCAAAGATGAAAAAATCGGAGGTTTCTGTAATTTCGGGAAAAGTAACTGTTTATGAAGATAATGCTGACGACAAAAAAGATAACGGCGTGATTTTAACACCAAACCTCAAAGTAACTTTTTTTGACGAAGAAAAACATTTTATCAAAGGCTTAGTCGAAAACCCTGAGGTGCTACAAACGATTAAGAAAGAATCATTCAGTTTTAATTTTCAGAATATTCCTTTGGCAAAAGTGCTACAAACCCTCGAAAAAACCTACGGAATCGAAATGGTTTTGGAAAACGAATCGCTCGGACGTTGCACCCTCACAGGAGATTTAGAAGGAATGCCGATGTTTACCAAACTTGATATTATTGCTCGTTCGCTCAATGCCACTTACCAAATAAAAGGGACAAGTATTTTGGTCAGTGGGCGTGGGTGTGAATAGGCCAATTATCAATGAATAATTATCAAACACTATACTAACCTATTTTTACGAAAAAACCGATGATGTTTCAGCATCATCGGCTCAAATAATGACCTCAGTGCCATCACTAAATGTTTTCTGAGGAAATCAGCTCAATCAGTTTTTTTATCAAAACCTATGTAAACCTATGCAAAAACCACTATCCAATCAAGCATTTTTGCTTAAAATGATGAAAATTTCACTAACACAATCTTTGCTTTCGCTGATGCTTGTGTTCCAATCGTTTGCCAACGATGGCAAAGCCCAAGATTTGCTCGAAAAAAACGTTTCGGTCAAACAAAAAAAATTAATTATGAAAAATTCTATTTAAGAAATAGGTAAAGTAAAATATGACAAATTTTTTT
>JANNEN010000386.1:0-2360 GCA_031378715.1 Emticicia sp. | reverse complement strand
GCCATCTTGGGTTGGCTCAACGGTATAAGTTGGTTGAAGTTTGCGGGTCGGGCGGGGAATTGTGCCAAAATATTCTTCGTTAATCATTTTCAAGTTTTATGCCTCGTCAAACTTTCCAGCCACTAACAACACGGCATTGTCGGGCTGGTAATAATTGCGGTAAAAAGCCAGCAAATTATCAATCGGTACTCGCTCAATGTCTTCCCGTGAACCGATGGTGGTGTTTCCGTAGTTGTGCCACAGGTAGGCCGTTGCCTGGATTCGCTCGCTCAGAACGCCCTCTGGGTTGTTTTCACCCGATTCAAATTCATTGCGAACGACCGAAAATTCTTTTTCGAGTTCTTCTTTTTTGATGAATGAATTGACCATGCGGTCGGATTCCAAATCCAAAGCCCAACGGAGATTTTCGTCGGTAGAGGCAAAAGTTTCAAAATAATTGGTGCGGTCGAGCCACGTTGTACCGTTGGGTCTTGCTCCGTGGTCGGAGAGTTCCTTCGGAATATCGGTGTGTTTCGTTGAGCCTTTGAATACCATGTGTTCGAGCAGGTGAGCCATGCCCGTTTCGCCGTAGCCTTCGTGGCGTGAGCCAACCAAATACGTAATGTTTACGGTGGCAGTTTGCTTCGATGGGTCAGGAAAAAGCAGTACTTTCATGCCATTTCCGAGCATATACTCCGTGATTCCTTCAACGGAAGTGGTTTTTACGGGGGCGGGGATTGGAGCTTTTTCTTCAACGAGGGCAGTTTTGTTGCGTTTTTTACGCTTTTTCTTTTGGGCGAAAGTATCGCCACCAAACATGAAAATTCCGACAAGCAAGGCAATAACCAACTGCTTGAACGACAGGATTTTGTAAGTTTTCAACATAAATTTTGAGTAGGATAAATGGGTAAGATTATGTGTTTTGATTCTATAACGAAGAAAGTAGTTGAAATGATTTAATCCTAATTAAAAATGTTAAAATATGTTAGGGAGGTGATGAATGGTTGAAGGAAAGTCTATGAGCCTCAGTGATTTTACAGCACAAAAAAAGTCGAGCAAAGGAAAAACTCCCTTTGCTCGACTTTTCTATCTGAAACGATATTTATTTTACTTCAAAAGCACCTTTTCCAATCTTGAAGCCTTCTGAATAAAGCTCAACGTTGTATTTACCTTTGCTGTAATTTGAGCCTTTGCCCGACACCAAACTCACTCTTTGATCGTTGTTTTCAAACGGTACGCTATCCTTGAAGCTATACCCGATTTCTTTTCCGTCGGCTTGCACGATTCCGCCGTTACCGTTTTCGAGAACTGCACCGTTGGCATCAAGCACCCGTACGTAAATATCTTTGTTTTCTTGGGCCGCTACTGGGTTTGAGGGCATGATAAACGATACCTTCAACTGGTCGATTCTTTTGGCTTTGTACGCTCCGCCCTCACGCTCTTTGCCTTTCGATGATACCGCCATGACCTGCACATTAACGGCTTTCATGGCCGATGCCAAAGTCACTTGGCGTTTGAGGTCGTTGTTTTTAGTCGTAAAGTCATCAACAGTCTTGGTCAAAGTCGTCGATAATTCTTCTTTTTCGGTTTTTAGCGTGGTGTTTTCGCTCACGACCTGCTGTTTTTCGGTTTCGAGGGTTTGCGTGCGGGCTACCAAAACACCGTTTTCTTCTTTTAACTTACGAATATCATCATCTTTGGCCAACAAGAAACTTTCGTATTCTTTGATTTTTGATTCGTATTTTTTAGAGGAAAAACTAAGGTCAGACTTGATTTTTCTTTTGTCATTTTCCAATTTCACTTTTACGGCCTGCAATTCGGCAATGTTGCCGCCCAAACTCTGCACTTCCAATATTTTCTCATCTAATGATTTCGAGATAGAATCCAACTTGATTTGGGTTGATGAAAGCTGCTCGACTTTCGATGTCAATGATTTTTGCAGTTCCATGGTTTCGTTTCTTGCCCCCATAAACAAGTAGCCCAAAAGAGCCAAAACACCTACAAGCACCCCGATAATTACTTTCAAAACTCCCTGTCCGTTCGATTGTGTCGTTTCCATTTTTGTATTAAATTTTAAGTTAATTTCAATTTACTGACACAAAGTAACATTGTCAAGGTTAAAGGGGGGTTAAATTGATTTTAAATTTAGCTTAAAATTTTTGGAAGGGTTTACTTTCCCTCATCATCTCCCTTTTCGGGGACTCTGAAGAATTCCATTTGGGGCATTGGTCTATGCACTTTTCTAAATCTTAGTTTTTGCTCTGTATTAAATTTTTGGTTAGCCAAGACCCCAGCCCTCAGAGGAGTCCCGTGAAAAACCGAGACGCTGAGGGAACGGAAAATGTATGATTTAAAATATAAAATTAGTATTTTTTATTTTA
>JANNEN010000382.1:0-13337 GCA_031378715.1 Emticicia sp. | reverse complement strand
GCTCGTATGATGTACTTTTACCTATTGCCACAAAACCCGAACTAAAATTATCATCGCCGTAGGTGGTATCTTTTAAATAGACGACCATTTTATTCAAATCTTGGCTGAAAAAAAAATTTAGAATTGTAATATTAGCATGGTGTTTTCTGCCAATGGGTAAAAGTACATCATACGAGCCAATTTCAATAAACTCTGGTGTTTCGGACACGGGGTCATTGTCAGGAAAATGTTTTAATAGTTCGGGAGGTAATGGGCTAACATTGATTTCATTTTCCCAAGTGAACGGGCCCTCATGTTTTTCAATAATTCTATCCCATCGAATTTTTTCGATTTTATTCAAAGTTTCGGGTGAAAGGCTTTTGAGTTTTAGCATCCTTAGTTTTTTCACAAAGTTATGAAAATTTTAAACAAACAAAATTATGATACGCAATTACCTAAAAATCGCCTTTCGGAATCTTACTCGCAATAAAGTTTATTCATTTATCAATATTGCGGGGCTTGCCGTCGGAATGTCGGTGGCGATGCTCATTGGGCTTTGGATTTATGATGAAACATCAGCCAACAAGCACCACAAAAACTACGAAAGTATTTATCAAGTAATGATGCACCAAACTTTCGATGGGCATCGAGGCTCACAACGGGCTTTACCTTATCCGATGGGCGATGAATTGAAAAACAAATACCCAGATTTTAAGGCAGTGGCCATGTGCGATTGGGGGGCGAATCGCTCGTTGGTGGTGGGCAACCAGAAGTTTTTGAAAGACGGACATTACATCGGGCCAGAAGCCATTGATATGTTTTCCCTCAAAGTTCTGAATGGAGATAAAAATCCACTCAAAGAACCTTATTCGATTGTTTTGACCGAAGAAACCGCTAATGCTATCTTTGGTAAACAAGACCCCATCGGCAAAACCATCAGATTAGATAACATAACTGATTTGAAAGTAACGGCCGTACTTGCCAAGCAACCAAAAAACGCCACGCTACAATTTGATTATCTGATACCGTGGTTACTGCAAGCCAAACAGCACCCTGTTTGGATGAAAAGAGAGGAAACCGCTTGGGATAATAATTCTCATGCAGTTTTTGTGCAGTTGAAAGAAGGCGTTTCTTACGAAAAAACCAATGCCAAAATAAAAGGGATAGTTTTAGGCCATTTGATGGACAAAGAGATTGTGAAGAAAAGCATCAAGCCCGAAGTTTTTATTCACCCAATGGCAAAATGGAAACTGTATTCGGAGTTTGAGGAGGGCGTTAATACTGGCGGTTTTATCAAGTATGTAAAGTTATTTGTCATTTTTGGCTTATTTATTTTGGTCATCGCTTGCATCAATTTTATGAATCTCAGCACGGCTCGTTCCGAAAAACGTGCCAAAGAAGTGGGTGTTCGCAAATCCGTTGGTTCGGGGCGTGAGCAGCTTATCGGGCAGTTTATGAGTGAGTCGCTGCTGATTGCTTTCTTTGCGTTGCTTTTGGCATTGATTATTGTGTCTGTTTCGTTGCCGTATTTCAATAGGCTCACCGAAAAATTGATGACAATTCAGTTCAGGAATCCTCTTTTTTGGGTAATAATGCTGGTTTTTACCTTATTTACGGGGCTTTTGGCAGGAAGTTATCCCGCACTTTATTTGTCTTCGTTCAATCCGATTCAGATTCTCAAAGGCAGCGTTAATGTCGGAAAAGGTGCTTCTTTGCCACGAAAAATGCTGGTTATTACGCAATTTACTTTCTCTATTGTACTAATGATTGGTACAATTATCATTTATCAGCAAATACAATACGGCAAAAATCGCCCGATAGGATTTGACAGTAAAGGTTTGGTTTCGATGAATGCCTCGAAAGATTTAGTGGATAATTTTGAGCCGCTTCGCAATGAATTGTTAGCTTCGGGTGTGGTGTCGTCTATTTGTAAATCTAATTCGCCGCCAGCTCAGATTTGGAGTAATAGCAACGGCTGGAAGTGGAAGAATTCAACACCAAATGATGAATCGGCAACTTTTGGGGTAATTGCCACAAGCTACGATTATACTAAAACCTTGGGCATAAAAGTCAAAGAAGGGCGAGATTTTTCAAAAACATTTGCTACCGATTCGTCGGGTGTGATTTTGAATGAAGCTGCCGTCAAGCGTATGGGTTTGAAAAATCCCGTGGGCGAACTATTAAAATGGAATGGACAAGACCGCAAAGTGGTAGGTGTAATTCCCGATATAAACATGGAATCGCCATTTCAAACTATCTCGCCATTGACCATAGTTTTTGAAAAAGATTGGACAAACTGGGTAAACGTCCGAATAAATCCCAACGTTTCAACTTCGGAAGCGATTACCAAAATGACTCCGATTTTCGATAAATACAATCCAGGTTTTCCGTTCGATCATAAATTTGCTGACTTAGAATATGCCAAAAAGTTTAATTATGAAGAACTCATTGGTAATCTATCACTGATTGTTTCGATTTTAGCAATTTTCATTTCGTGCTTAGGGCTTTTTGGCTTGGCATCTTTCATGGCCGAGCAACGCACCAAAGAAATCGGAATTCGTAAGGTTTTGGGGGCTTCGGTGGCAAATCTTTGGGGGCTACTTTCGCAAGATTTCGTAAAATTAGTTATCATTTCTTGCCTCATTGCTTCACCCATTGCCTACTACGGCATGAGTCAATGGCTGGAAGAATACAAAGATTATAAGATAAATATTGGGGCTGGTGTGTTTGTAATTGTATTGGTTTTGGCTTTGCTAATCACCTTACTGACAGTGAGTTATCAGGCAATTCGGGCAGCTTTGATGAATCCTGTGAAGAGTTTGAAATCGGAGTAGCTTTTATTCAAAAACATCTTTCAAAGGTAATTCGATGGCAGTAGCATTATCAATGAGGGTCATTTCGGACGTAAAAAATTGGTATTTACCAATGCCTGAATAAACAGAAACCGCTTGAAAACTTGGCATAACCAACCAGCAAGATTGAACACCAGCTAAAAAATACCGCTCAAATTTATCCAAAATGTCAGTATCCGATTGTGTAGGTGAAACTATCTCAATTACCGTAATTGGCTTTTCTTCCATTGAAATAATGTCATGTAGATGATCAATTTGTTTTTTTGGATAAATCGCAATATCAGGTACACAGTTAGGTCTGAGTGGCATTTTTATTTCTATTTCAGAGGGAAATGAGTAGGTTTTTCGGTAAAGAGATTTCAACTCAAATATTAAATTACTTTGAATAAGTGCGTGATTTAGGCTTGGCATAGGTTTTCCTCGTTCGATTTCGTAATCTGATAATTCGGTTGCTGACTCGGTTTCAACTAATGATAGTTCCATAATAATATTGATTTTTTACAAAGTTAGAAAAAATATTAACAAACAAAATTATGATACGCAATTACCTAAAAATCGCCTTTCGGAATCTTACCCGCAACAAGGTTTATTCATTTATCAATATTGCGGGGCTTGCCGTCGGAATGTCGGTGGCGATGCTTATTGGGCTTTGGATTTATGATGAATTGGGCTACAATAAATCATTTGATAATTACCAAAAACTTGGTCAGGTGCAGATGTACCAGACTTTTAATGGTGAGCGTGGACCACAGAATGCTATTTCGCTGCCCATCAAAAAAGAACTGCAAACATTTCCTGATTTTAAGGAAATATCCCTCGCTTCTTGGAATTTTGAGCATATTTTAGCCAACGAAGAGAATAAATTCACCAAAAACGGAATGTACGTTGAGCCTGAATTTACCAAAATGTTGTCTTTGAAAATGGTAAAAGGCGTGCAAAACGGCCTAAAAGATGTCAATGTCATTATGCTTTCCGAAACAATGGCTCGTTCGCTTTTTGGTGATAGCGACCCTATCGGCAAGATTATCAAATTAGACAACAAAGCCAATGTCAGCGTTACGGGAGTTTACGAAGATTTTCCTTTTAATTCCGAATTTAACGAGGTTTCATGCTTGCTCTCGTGGAGTTATTATCAGACCGAGCAACCTTGGATTAAAGATGCCATGACCCAATGGGGCAATAATTCTTTTCAGTGTTTCGTGCAGTTTACCGACAAAGCAAGTAGTGAAACCGCCTATTCAAAAATTAAAGATATTGTTTTGAATAATAGCGACAAGGAAAGGAAAATATTCAAACCCGAAGTTTTTGTGCATCCGATGAGTAAATGGCACTTGTACAGTGGTGTCGAAAATGGTAAAATGACGGGCGGACGGATTCAGTTTGTTTGGTTATTTGGTATCATTGGCGTTTTTGTTTTGCTGTTGGCTTGTATCAATTTCATGAATTTGAGTACCGCCCGCAGCGAAAAACGAGCCAAAGAAGTAGGTATCCGCAAGGCGGTTGGGTCAGTACGGGGGCAGTTGATTGGTCAGTTTTTGAGTGAGTCAATTCTGACCGTTTTATTAGCTTTTTTGGTTTCGATTTTATTGGTTGCTGTTTCGATTTCGGGGTTCAACAAATTGGCCAGCAAAAAAATGGAATTGCCATTTACAAATCTCTATTTTTGGGCAATAAGTATCGTTTTTATAGCCATAACTGGCTTATTATCAGGCAGTTATCCTGCACTTTATCTTTCTTCGTTCGAACCCGTGCGGGTACTCAAAGGCACGTTTCGGGCGGGGCGTTTTGCTTCTATCCCTCGTAAAGTACTGGTTGTATTGCAATTTACGGTTTCGGTTACGTTGATTATCGGTACTATTGTCGTATATCAGCAGATTCAATTTGCCAAAAATCGCCCACTGGGCTACGACCGAAATGGACTCATTTATATCAAAATGACTACACCCGAGCTGCAAGATGCCAACTACGAAACCCTCAGAAACGAACTCTTGAACACGGGTGTAGTAGAAAATATGTGTAAATCGAACAGCCCCGTGACCGAAGTCTATAACAATACATCGGGTTTTGACTGGGAGGGTAAAAATCCGAGTGAAAATCCTCTTTTTAGTATGCTTGCCGTGACGTATGATTACGGAAAAACGGTCGGAATGCAAATCACTGCGGGGAGGGATTTTTCGAGAACCTTCAAAACCGATTCAACGGGACTTATCATCAACGAAGCGGCAGCGAAGATTATAGGTTTCAAGAATCCCGTTGGTAAATATATAAAATGGAATGATGACAAAAAGAGCTTGCGACAAGTTGTTGGCGTAGCAAAAGACATGATTGCCGCTTCTCCTTACAGCCCAGTTCGCCCCGCATTCTATTTTTTGAATGGTGGCTGGTATAGTATTTACAGCATAAAACTAAAAAATACTGCCATTGCCAATGATGCTATCAAGAAAGTGGAATCGGTTTTTAGAAAAATAAATCCAGGGAGTCCGTTTGAATATGATTTTATAGACGAAGCATTTAACAAGAAATTTGCCGCCGAAGAACGCATCGGCAAATTAGCTACGCTTTTTGCGGTTCTTGCTATTTTTATTTCGTGTTTGGGGCTTTTCGGAATGGCGAGTTTTGTAGCCGAGCAACGCACCAAAGAAATCGGTATTCGTAAAGTTTTGGGGGCTTCAATAGCAAATTTATGGCAACTATTGAGCAAAGACTTTGTGCTTTTAGTCATTATTTCATGCCTAATTGCAACACCCATTGCTTACTATTTTATGAATGAATGGTTGCAAAAATATACGTATCGAACCGAAATTTCGTGGTGGATTTTTGTACTCGCAGCATTCGGTGCTTTGCTAATCACCTTACTGACAGTGAGTTATCAGGCAATTCGGGCGGCTTTGATGAATCCTGTGAAGAGTTTGAAGACGGAATAATATTGGTCGTCAGTAGGGATACTGACAATGGCGGAGTATCATTTAAAAATATTTATTACCGAAATTTCAATGCCTAATGTTTTGTCATTCAACATATCATTTTCATTAAAAAAATCATAATGATAAGGGCTTGAATAAACAAAAACTGCTTTGAAATCTGGTACAATTATCCAACAAGATTTGATGCCAAAACTAAAATAGGGTTCTAATTTACTGGTCATATCCTTGGTGCTTTGTGAAGCTGACTGAATTTCGATACTTAAAAGCGGAGCATCTGTTCGGCGAGAAGGGTCATTATTATAATCCAGATTACCAGCGGGGTAGAGTACAACGTCGGGCGTACTGCCGTCAGGTTTGGTGGCTAACAAAACTTCACTGGCTATGCGAAATTGATTTGGATAAACAGTAGCAAATTGAACTATCAAATTGGCTTGAATAGCTCCATGAATAAGTGTAGGCATAGGTTTTCCTCGTTCGAGTTCATATCGAGAAACTTCCTTCTCTAATACGGCGGTTTCAACTGATAATTCCATAGTTAATAATTGATTTTTTACAAAGTTAAAAAAATAATCAACATGATACGCAATTACCTAAAAATTGCCCTTCGGAATCTGGTTCGTAACAAAATTTACAGTTTTATTAACATCGCTGGGCTGGCGGGCGGGCTAACAGCTTGTTGGTTTTTGACGATGTATTTTTTTCACGAGAAACAATACGATACTTTTCTGCCCGATGTCAATCGCATCGCTGCGGTTTCGCTCGACCTCAAAATGGGCGATATGGAAGGCAAAACCACCAACACACCTCCACCTTTGGGTTTCCGATTGGCCGAATATCCCGAAATAGAAATGACCGCACGGGTTTTTAATTTAGGTGAAACCCTCGTAAAACATGAGTCAAAAAACAGCGAACCTTTGGTTTTTAATGAATCAGGAGCAAAAGCGGTGGACTCAACTTTTCTGAAATTATTCGGATATGCGTTCCTGCAAGGCAACGCCGATGCTCTGAATACGCCTTTAAGCGTGGTTTTAACGCAAAAAATGGCTCAAAAGTATTTTGGCAATGAGTCGGCCATGGGTCAGCGTATTTCGTTCAATGACCGATTATTCACCGTTTCGGGTATCTTGAAAGATTTACCGAGCAACTCCACGCTTCAATTTGATTTTCTGCTACCAACCAAAAGTTTTAGCGTTGTCGAGAATTTTTCTTGGAGTTGGATTTGGTTGCAAATGGATACTTGGGCGAAGTTTAGAGAACCTATCAATGAAACAAATTTGGCAAAATTAGAGGCAAAATTGCCCGAAATGATTAAGAAACACGCACCTGCGGCATTTGAGCGAATTGGAATGAGCTGGGAGGAAAAGATGAAAAAAGGGGACAAATACAATGTAAAACTCTTGCCACTAAGCAAACTTCACTTAGATTATGCCGATATTGATACGAGGCTCAGTACGCTGGGCGACGGCAAGCAGGTTGGTATATTTGGTATCGTTGGCCTCATTATTTTACTTTTGGCTTGTGTCAATTTTATCAATCTCTCCACGGCAAGCTCCCTCAAACGAGCCAAAGAGGTTGGCGTTCGCAAGGCTTTGGGGTCTTCGAGAGGTAGTTTGATTGGGCAATTTTTGGTCGAATCTTCTATTTTTAGCATTATCGCCTTGATTTTAGCAGCAATCCTCACGACTTCACTCGTTCCGTTATTCAACCAACTTACGGGCATTACGTTTACGGTTCAAACCCTTTTTCAATTTGAGATACTATCCATGGTAGCAATATTACCGATTTTAATAGGCTTGGTGGCGGGGCTTTATCCCGCACTTAATCTATCAAAATTCAATACGATTGATACCATGAAAAAATCAACAGGAAAATCCGAAAGAGCCTTGCTCAGTCTTCGTAGTGGTTTGGTGGTTTTTCAGTTTTCGGTTTCGATTATCTTGATGTTAGGCTCATTTATCGTTTATCATCAGTTGAATTTTTCACAAAAAACCAAAGCAGGTTTGCAGAAAGACAATGTTTTAATTATCAATAATGCAAGGTATTTTAAAACCCTTTCGGATAGAGAAACTTTCAAACAAAAATTACTACAAATGCCTGAAATTCAACAAGTTACGTACAGTAACGCCTTACCTTCGTTAGGTGCGTTTAGTGATTTTTACGAACCCGAACAAGGTAATCAGACCAATGCAGTCACTCAGAATCTGGCGATTAGTTCGTATCTAACCGACGAAAACTTTGTACCAACCCTGAAATTAGCCTTACTCGAAGGACGAAATTTTAGACCAAACAACAAGCGTGATTCGGCTTCGGTCATACTCAACGAAACGGCCGTAAAAGCCATCGGTTGGAAAAACCCGATTGGAAAATGGGTGCGGTATCCAGGCAACGAAAATCAGCGTTTTCAGGTCATTGGCGTAATGAAAGATTTTCATTTAGCATCGTTCAGAACCGCTATTGAGCCAGTAGCTATTTTCCACGAATCATCTCAAACTTATCAAATTTCAGATGCCTACATGGCCGTTCGTTTGGAACCTAATTCTGAAAAATCAAGTATCGAAAAAATCACAAAACTTTGGAAATCAAGTATTCCGAATGTGCCGTTTGAATATGATTTTTTGGATAAAACCTTCGCCCGAATGTACCAATCTGAGCAAAAAACAGCTTCCATTTTACTGGTCTTTACGGTTTTGGCTTTGTTTATTGGGTGTTTGGGCTTGTTTGCCTTAGCAACATTCACCGCCGAAAGTCGCACCAAAGAAATCGGTATTCGTAAAGTTTTGGGGGCGAGTGTGCTGAGTATTACTACTTTATTGAGCAAAGATTTTTTCAAATTAGTCTTCGTTGCCATCATTATTGGTAGTCCGATTGCATATTTTTTAATGGAAAAATGGCTGCAAAACTTTAAATATAAAGTTGATGTTTCTTGGTGGATTTTTGCACTGGCAGGCATTTCAGCAATCATAATCGCCTTACTATCAGTGAGTTATCAGGCAATTCGGGCGGCTTTGATGAACCCCGTGAAGAGTTTGAAAACGGAGTAATTAAAAAAGGCGATGTTTCCTGAAAATTTGGTCAAAAGGAATTTCAATACCAGTAATTGGATCTTTGATAGTTCCTTCTGAAAAGGTTATTTTTTTACCATCAGGAGTACGAATTGTAATAGTTTGTAGAAGAGGAACAATAATCCAAACAGATTGCACTCCCGCTGGAAAATAGATATTATTAATTTTATCAGTTATATCAGTCATTGCCTGTTTTGGGGAAAGCACTTCAACGGCAATGATGGGAGGTTCTGTAATAAAAATAACATCTGTATCCCAATCTTCTGGCAAGTTCGGATACACAGAAACATCGGGTTTAACAGGTTTACCATTAAGTTTCATTTCCAATTCGGGCAAAATATCATATAAATCATCGTAACGTTCAAGGTAGGTACTTACTCGTTGAATGGTACGTGAATGGTTGACAGACATAATATCTTCGGTTTGGAATTCTTCAAGTTCTAAAACGGCTTCCATAGTTAATATTGATTTTTCACAAATATAGAATAAATATCATTATGATACGCAATTACCTAAAAATCGCCTTCCGCAATTTGTGGAGAAACAAGCTTTATACCATTATCAATCTTGCAGGCATCGTTATCGGACTCACCGTAAGTTACTTCACAGTTAGCTACCTTTACTTTGAGTTGAATTATGATGCTTTTCATCAAAAATCAGACAATATTTTTCGTTTGGCTCGCACCTATCGAAACCAAGATTATAGCGTAATCGGTTTCCCAAATTGGTCGAGTTCGGATAAAAACGAACAGAGAAATTGGATTAATTCCCTGAAAAATACCGAGGGTGTAGTCGATGCAGCTCAATTTATGATTTCACCAAATAAAGCGTTCGTTGAGTTGAATCAAAAACGTATCGAAACCAATGGTATTCTTACGACCAACACGGCAAAATCATTTGTTGAAATATTTGATTGGGAAATCAAAGAAGGCAGTTTACAGAATTTTCATAGCGGTATAAACAAAGTCCTTTTGACAGAACCTATCGCTAATCAATTATTGAGTAAAGAGCAACTTTTGGGCGATTTGGTAAACAAAACCGTAAAAATTTTAGGGCAAAACTATCAGATAGCGGGCGTAGTAAAAGATATTCCTAAAAATAGCCATTTCGATTTTTCGATTGCTCTCAATTCAGCCAAAATTGATTATTGGGGAAGCCGAGTATATATTGAAGCAAAACCAAGTGTTTCGGTACAAAACCTGACCGAGCAATTAAATCAAAATATTGCAAAATTCAGTCCCAGATTAGCAAAAGACCCGCTTTACAAGGGGCATTATCCACAGGCAATCAAAGACATCCATTTCAATGCTTCGATTCTTTACGAGTCAAAACAATCAGGTAGCTATACCTATTTAGTTTTGATTGGGCTTTTTGCCATTTTTACGGTCTCAATCTCCATCTTTAATTATGCCAATCTTACGCTCGCCATCAAGTCAAAGCAAAATAAGGCTATCGGAGTATTAAAAACATTAGGTGCTAAAAGCGAAAACATCGCTATTCAATTTATGCTTGAAGCCATATTTTTATCAATAGTTGCTCTGCCCTTGGCGGTGGTTTTGACTTCACTCGCTACACCAGTTTTCAATCAGTTGATGGGTGTGGTAATCTGCACAGACTTCATCGAAAACTATCAATGGTTTTTGTTGCTCTTGGTGCTATCTATCGTCATCGGCTTGATTGCGAGTGTTGCCCCTATTGTGCTTTTAGCACGAAAAAACGCCCTTTATTTGTTTAAAAACGGTCTTCAAAAAAGCAATTTTCAAGGTCTAATCATTCGTAAATACTTGATTACGGCACAGTTTATTTTCTTAATTTCGATTGCTTCAATCGCTTATTTTACCTCCAAACAATTAGCATTTATTAATCAGAGAGATTTAGGTTTTCAAAAAAAACAATTACTTTTTGCTTACACATCTCCCGAAAAACAAGATTTATTTCAGCAAAAACTAAGACAGCTACCCGAAATAAATTATGTGGGTAATGGCTCTAATTTTGGGATTATGCCGTTCAACCAAACAACTTATAAATTAGAAAACCAAGAAACCGTTTTTGATGATGCCAGCGATCTTTATCTTGATTATGGAGCATTGAAGGCTTACGGCATCAAAACCGATATAGTTTTTGATAAAAACTCTGCCCGAAAGACGATTATTAATAAAACGGCTGCTCAAAAACTGGCTAAATCTATCAAAATTCCAGTTGAGCAATTAATCGAAAAAACTATCATCACCGAACCCGAATACATCAATCCCGAGAATGGTCAGGCGGGTATTCCTTTTGTAATTGACGGAATATTTGAAGATATTCATTTGTTTTCGCTGAGAAAAAAAATCGAACCTTATTTTATTACGCTCTCCAATGCTGTCAGGATAGATGGACGTACTATTGTTTCGTATAATTCCGATGCCGCCCTCCAGAAAATACAAAAAGTGTACAAACAATTAAACGAGTCATCTCCGTTAGAAATAACCTACTTAGAACAAAATATCAGCAAATTATATGAGCAAGAAAACAAACTCAATACACTTTTCGGATATTTTAGTTTGATTTCGATTTTGTTGGCTTCTCTCGGTATTATCGGAGTTACTATATTTCTGACCAGTATTCGTACCAAAGAAATCGGAATACGCAAAATCTTAGGAGCTTCTGCTTTCTCCATCACCACATTATCAATCAAAGAATATATACCCTTAGTAGTTGTTGCATTGGGTATAAGTTTCCCGATTATTTATTTGATAATCAATCAATGGCTCTCTGGTTTTGCTTATAAGTCTGATGTTCAGTACTTAACGATTGTGCCAATCAGCGTTTTAGTGTTTGGTATTGTGTCCATTTTAGTGCTTAGTATTGCTTATAAAGCGGCATTGATGAACCCCGTGAAGAGTTTGAAAACGGAGTGATTTAATTAAAAATGTTATCTAATGGCAGTTCGATGCCAGTATTTTCATCAAACAGGATTCCTGATGTTATGGTTTTTTGACCATCTGGAATCATTACGGTAACTTGTCTAAAATGTGGAATAATTATCCATACAACCGAAGTACCCGAAGGAAAATAAACATCTAATACTTTATCTGTCAAATCAGAAAGGGCTTGCCGAGGAGATAAGATTTCAATTGCTAATATTGGTGGATAAGTTGGGCGAATAATATCTCTTAACCAATCTGTTTTACCAATTTTACAAATAGCAACGTCAGGTTTTGCTCGACCATGAGAAAGTTCAAATTCTAATTCAGGCAAAATATCATATTTTTCATCATAACGACTTAATGTTTTGGTAAGTCGGTAAGTTATTTTTGCATGATTGTACGACATAATATCTTCGGTCTGGAACTCTTCAATTTCTAAAACGGCTTCCATAGTATGATTTATTTTTAACAAAGTTATAAAAATTTTCAACAAACAAAACAATGATACGTAATTACCTAAAAATCGCCCTTCGGAATCTTTTGAAAAACAAAGGTTTTTCGGCAATCAATATTTTTGGCTTGGCGGTGGGCATTGCCTGCTGCTTGCTCATCACGCTTTATGTTACGGACGAACTCAGCTTTGACCGTTTCCATGAAAAAGCCGACCGAATTTACCGAACAAATCTTGAAGTAAAGTTTGGCGGTTCCGAACAATCGGTTGCTACAACGGCAGATTTACTCGGACCAACTTTAAAAAAAGATTACCCACAAGTCGAAAACTACGCCCGACTCTATGATTCTGGCTCGTTTTTGATTAAAAAATTTGGAACGGTTAATAATATCAAAGAAGAGGAAATCCTCTTTGCTGATTCGAGTGTTTTTGAGGTTTTTACATTTCCATTGCTGGCGGGCGAACCAAAAACAGCTTTACGGGAGCCAAATACGATTGTTTTGAGCGAAACTGCCGCCAAACGACATTTTGGAAATCAAAACCCTATCGGTCAGATTTTGAATTTAGATAACAGAAAAGATTATAAAATTACGGGCATCATGCGAGATATTCCCGAAAACTCGCACATCAAGGCGGAGTTTTTTGTTTCGCTGCCAAGCCTTGATTATAATTGGAATAGTTTTCTCGGAAATAATTTTCAGACCTATATTTTACTCCAAAAAGACGCAAACCCGAAGGCTTTTGATGCGTATTTCAACCAAATTGTGCAGAAATACGTCAGCCCCGAAATATTCAAGGCGATGGGTTCGACAATTAAAGATTTAGAAAAATCTGGATCAGATTATCGCTACTCCATGATTCGGCTGACGGATATTCATCTGAAATCAAAGCAAACCAATGAGCTTGGCATCAATGGTGATATGCAGTATGTTTATATTTTTTCGATTGTGGCTTTGGTCGTTTTGCTGATTGCGTGTATCAATTTCATGAATTTGAGTACCGCCCGTTCGTCCAAACGAGCCAAAGAAGTAGGTATCCGAAAAGTACTCGGGTCGGTACGGGTGCAGTTGATGGTTCAGTTTTTTGCGGAGTGTGTACTGCTTTCGTTTTTTGCCTTGATTGTGGCCTTGGGTTTGGTCGTAATCTTACTGCCGTTTTTC
>JANNEN010000381.1:0-7203 GCA_031378715.1 Emticicia sp. | reverse complement strand
CGTCGATCACGAAAATCTGCCGCGTGCCGGGCAATATCGTGAAATGCGCCGCCAGCTTTTCCCACCCGGAATGAAAAAAAATACTTAAGAACGTGTTAAAAATAACCGCTTCGGCGGTCCGATTGTTACGATTTTTGTGTCTTTTTCGCCAAACCATCGCCTAAAAATCGCTGCAGCGAACCGACTCATTTAATTCATTAGATTCCGCTTTTTAGACTCGTTTTAACAAAAAATCCATCAAAAATTCTGTTATAACTTATTTTTAACACGTTCCTCAGCTCTTCTATCTCAAAGTTTTTTCTAAGTGACTGTCAAGATTAGTTTTGAACATTTACCTCAACATATGAGAAACTGATAGTCAATACTTTATAAAAAATACTCACCTTCAGTAGCTGTGCATTATATATATTGTATGCAAAACAAAGGGGATACATTTCAGAAATGTATCCCCTTTGCATTAATACTTTGAAACAGAATAGCTCGGATAGTCTTACTTCTTAGGCAAATCAGTAAACATTTCTTTTGAATTGTCGGCTGGATTGTCCGAAACGTGCAACTCCAATACCTGGGCATTTGACTCACGGTACGAGCGGCGAGCGGAAGCATCAGCAGGAATCACAACACCCGTGATAAGCTCCAAGGCTTTTTTGAGGTACGTTTCCGACTCATCGCCCCACGGCTTAAAAGGATAAATATTATCTGATACAATATAATTTGGCTTGAAGCCTGCCGCAGTACCATAGTCCGACTCACCTTTCGAGTTGAGTGTCCGCAACACAATCGGCTGCATTCCCCATTTCCAGCGGGCAGGTTTGGCATCATCTTGAATTGTGATTGAGCCAACGTTTTTTCCATAAGTATTTTGTCCAATAATAATAACCTCCATGTAGGGGCGTAAAGCATTGATAACCAACTCACTTGCCGAGGCAGTACCGCCAGAAGTCAGTACAAAAAGGCGATTTAAGCCCAAATTACTTGGTTGGCTGATAAACTTTGTAGGATTCGCCACTGACGGGAACTGCTTCGTAATGTTCGCATTCCATTCGTCTTTGTGAATCACATTATTGGTGTTCAAGTCTTTGACCAACAATGAAGAAAGTAAATCCGCCGACGAGATTCTTCCTCCCCCATTGGTACGCAAATCAAGTACAAATTCATTAACACCCGCCGCTTTAAACTCAACGAATGCTTGCTTCAATTTATCATCAAAGGTTTCTAAAAACTGGGTATAAACCAAATAACCAATCTTTTTATTGCCTTTCGTAATGACTTTTGTAAACTGAATTGGATTGTTTTGTACCTGACCTTTTGTGGCCGTGACAGTCTTGCCTGATAGTACATAAGCCCCATTTTTCAACTCGCCCAAACCAAAAACTGCTGTTTCGGCATTAGCAATAATTGTAGCAAAATTAGTACCATTAATACGAGTACCATTGACCGTCAAAATAATATCACCTCTTCGCAAACCCGCTTTCTCTGATGGACTATCAATGACCACATTTGAAATAAAAAACACGACATCAGTTTGTGTAGCATCAGCATAAACTGCCGCCCGTGAAAAACCAAATGACGTACTTATACCACCCAGTGAATTGGTCAAATCTACGATGTTCTCACGAATCCATGAAAAACGGTCAGTATTTGGGTAATCATTGAGGAGCGAATAAAAATATTGTGTCTTCACATTACTCTCACCGTCTTTGCCCGTTACTAAACTCAAATCAGTTTTTAGCTTATCAGGAATCAAATCAGCCCACAGATAATACTCTTTCATCTTGTCATGCACCCAGCTATTTGCGGCGGCATTGGGGCTTGCTTTGATGGCAGCTTCGAGCGGGTCTGGCTCCAAATTATTTTTCTTACAACTGACAGCCGTAGCCATCACAAAAACCATTAGAAACTTGATTGTCAGATTTTTCATAGTAAATTATAGATTTGTTGATATTAATGACATTTCAGATAAACGATAAGTTGAGAAAAATGTTTTATGGTGGTAAAAATTACGCAAAAATTTCAGCTAAATTATTTTTTATATTCTTTACGATTGCATCAAGCTCCAAGTCATTATTATCCGTTCCGAAAGGATCTTCAATTTCTTCGGCAATCATCTCGATTCCTGCAAAAGCATAGAAAACTAATGTCACTACGGGAGCCGCCCAATACTGAAACTCTAATACAAAACCCAAAGGCATCGTAAAAACGTATAAAAATATCATTTTTTTAATGAAAATATTGTACGACGATGGAATCGGTGTATTTTTAATTCGTTCGCAAGCCCCCATATTATCAGCAAATGACACCAATTCACCGTTCAAAGTCAAGAGTTGCTCGGTGCTGATGATACCCAGCTTGCACAAACGATTGATTTCTAAATAGATAGCCTGCCCAATGCGATTCGGTATGTGTTGGTAATTTACGTAAAAAGTTTCGTTATAGTTGCTTACGTACACCAAATTTTTGTGATTGATATTGCCTCTCAGATGGTTTCTTACAGCGTAAATGTAATTTCCAATCAATACCTTAAAAATCGTTCGACTCTCATGGCTTTCGGGCAGAATAGCGTTGAGTTTGAGTGCTAAATTGCGGGAATTATTGGTAAAACTTCCCCAAATTTTTCGTCCCTCCCACCACCTATCGTAGGAGCTATTGGTACGAAAAACCAGCAATAACGAAAGTACAAAACCTACCAGCGAGTGGATAGCTAATGGATTTTTGATTTGGGGGAAATGCAAAATTTCGTTTTCAAGATAAGACACAAAAGCGGTGTAGAGCATCACGGCCAACATGGCGGGCGAAAGCTTACGAAAAGTATCAACTTTATGAAAGTAAAAAATTAGTTTCCACCAATCTTTGGGGTTATAAATGAGCATAAAATTTTAAAAACTTATTTTTATATGACTACAAATATAACGTTTTTTCATAAGTATAAGTTAGAAATGAGATTTGAGCGTATCTAAAACTCCACTTATTCGACCTTTTTAAATATTTTTTCAGAAAAAATTAAGTTTGTTTTCAGTTTTGCTCGTATATTCGTGCAAAACAAGTAAAAGATGACAAAAACTCTGTACCTTATAAGACACGCTACTGCTGAAGAAGGCGGAAATACGCCAATGTTTCGTGATTTTGACCGTGATTTGACCTCCACAGGTATCATAGAATCAGCTCGAATGGGAAAGTTTTTGGCTGGAATTAATGTCAAATTTGACCTGATAGTTAGTAGTGCCGCCGAACGCACAAAAGCCACGGCCAAGATTTTTGCCGAACAACTCCAATACGATGCCGATGCAATCGTGATTGATGATGCCATTTATGGTGGTGGCCCTCGCAGCTACCTTTCGGTGGTCAATCAGTTAGACGATGAACTAAACGCAGTGGCTATTTTTGGGCATAATCCTGACGTGATGTTTTTTGCAGAATACCTTACACGTGCCGATATTGGCAACACCGTGGACAAAGCAGGGGTAATTATTATGGAATTTGAAACTAATAAATGGACTGAAATATCCAGCAAATCAGGTAAATTTTTGGGTTATCATTCGCCCCAAACGATTGGACATTGAGCCATGTAACCAAACATTTCGGTTTGCTTTTTTGTTGAAATACCAAACCGAAATCCTTTTTTTATCATGAAATCGAACACACCTTCTACTCGAAACCGAACTATTTTTAGAGCAATAATTCTGTTGTTTGTTGCCATAGTTATTTATTTTCTCTATGATTTATCACGGCAAACAACTGCCCCTTGGAAGAAGAAAAAACAAATCGAAAGAGCTTTTTGATTTTCTGTTAAAAATATTTTACTCTAAAACTTCAATTTTTTAAAAGTTGAAGTTTTTTTATTGAAACAAAAAAGCCTGATAATCTATTGATTATCAGACTTTTGCGATTTGCGAAACGCATTAATTGTGACCCTACGGGGAATCGAACCCCGGTTTAATCCGTGAAAGGGACTTGTCCTAACCGCTAGACGATAGGGCCGACTGGTTCCATTTATCGTCTGCGTTTCTAAATCGTGGTGCAAAAGTACAACTTTTTTTTTATTACACAATAGTAACTCCAAAAAAAAGTAAATTATTTTAAAGTTTATTTTTTGAAATATGTTTCAAATCAAATTTTCAACAAAAAAACATATATTTGACTTAATTTATCAGAAAACCTGTTTAAACAATCAAAAATAACCTTAACCAATGAAAAGAATCATTCTGACTTTATTTCTTTCCATCAACTTATTTAGCATCTCGGCTCAGACCACCAAAACACCCGACGAATTTTTGGGTTACAAACTCGGCACTAAATTTAGCTTTCATCACCGAATCGTGGAATACGTTCGTCACGTGGCCGCTCAAAATCCGACCCAAGTAAAAACTATTGACTACGGAAATACCTTTGAAGGCCGACCACTAATGGTGGCCATCATTGCTTCACCCGAAAACTTAGCACAAATCGAAGAAATACGCACCAATAACCTCAAAAATATTGGACTTTTGGCGGGTAAAGCCACGGCAAAAATTCCTGCTATTGCGTGGTTGAGCTATAATGTTCACGGCAACGAGGCAGTGAGTTCGGAGGCCGTTATGCAGGTTTTATATGAACTTTTGAACAAAAATAACGCAACGACACAAACCGTGCTAAAAAATACAGTTGTCATTCTCGACCCATGTATAAATCCCGATGGACGGGATAGATACGCTCAGTGGTATAACCGAGTGGCTAATCAAGGTGGAAATGCAACGCCTTTCGCCACCGAACACCGTGAACCGTGGCCTGGTGGGAGATTTTCGCATTATTTATTTGACCCAAACCGTGACTGGGCGTGGCAAACCCAAGAGATTTCGCAACAACGGCTCAAACTTTATCACCAATGGATGCCGCATTTACACGCCGATTTTCACGAAATGGGGCCAAATACGCCCTATTACTTTGCTCCTTCGGCCAAGCCTTATCACGAAGATTTGACCAAATGGCAACGTGAGTTTCAGGAAACGTTGGGAGAATTTAACAAAAAATATTTTGATAAAAACTTCTGGCTTTACTTTTCCAAGGAAAATTACGACTTGCTTTATCCGAGCTACGGCGATACCTACCCTTCGTATAATGGGGCGATCGGTATGACATACGAGCAAGGTGGCGGTGGGGTAGCGGGCTTGGGTTTGGCCAAAGATGATGGTGATACGCTCACGCTTTCACAACGAATTTCGCACCATTTTGCCACGAGCATGGGTTCGTTGGAAGCAATTTCGAGCCGAGCCGACAAAACCGTGGAAGAATTTACGAAGTTTTTTACTGATAAAACCACCAACGGTTACGGTGTTTATAAATCGTTTGTGATGAAAACAAAGGGCGATGAACCCAAAATAAAAGCACTCACGGGACTTTTGGATAATCTACAAATCAGTTATGGTTTTGCTCAAAAAGAAACCAATGCTTCGGGATTTGGGTATCAATCACTAAAAGACGAAAGTTTCAAAGTAGAAGCCAATGACTTGATTATCAGCACTTACCAACCAAAAGGAACGCTCGTAAAGATACTTTTTGAACCAAAAACCGCCCTCGAAGACTCTCTCACGTATGACCTCACTACGTGGTCGCTGGCGTACGGCTACGGCTTGAAGGCTTACGCTACGAAAGAGAAACTGGCGATGGGTAGTAGTCAGGCTTCGGCTATCAGTCAGGCAACTATCGAAGGCAAACCTTATGCTTACGTAGCGGCTTGGAAATCACTTGAAGATGTAAAATTTTTATCGCAGATTTTGGCAAAAGGAATCAAGGTTCGTTTCAATGAAAATCCGTTTGAAATGAATGGCAAAAAATTTGATGCGGGTTCGCTCATCATCACCCGAACCAACAACGAACGCCTGGGAGATGCTTTCGACAAAACGATTCAATCGGCCGCTAAGACACTGAATATCAACCTCTTAGCCGCTACATCGGGTATGGTTTCGAGAGGAAATGATTTTGGTTCGGGAACGGTCAATGTACTAAAAAACCCAAGAATAGGCTTGGTTTCGGGCGATGGTGTTTCGGCAACGGCATTTGGTGAGGTTTGGCACTTTTTTGAACAACAAATCAATTATCCGATTACGGTTATTGAAGGAAGTGGATTTTCACGAGTGCCGCTCGACCAACTTGATGTGTTGATTTTGGCTGATGGTGGCTATGACAAGATTTTGGGTAATGGCGATGCTCTCAAAAAATGGATTCAAAATGGCGGAAAACTAATCGCTATGGAAGGTGCCACGAGCTACTTTGCCGACAAAGAAGGCTTTAACCTAAAACGCAAAAAAGATGCAACAGCAGCCACCACCGACAAAGCCGAACTCAAAACATACGGCACTCGTGAGCGGGAGTCAATTATGGAGCAAATTCCTGGGGCTATTTTCAAGGTCGAAATTGACAAAACGCACCCACTTGGCTACGGTACCGACGGCAGCTATTACGCTTTGGTGCGTGATGCCTATAATTTTGAGTATTTGAAAGATGGCTGGAATGTGGGTTTCTTGAAAGAAAACAATTACATAACAGGTTTTGCGGGAAAAATAGCCAAAGAAAAAATGAAAAATACGCTCATTTTTGGCGTGCAAGATATGGGTAAAGGCAAAATTATTTACATGGCCGACGACCCACTTTTCAGAGGATTCTGGTACGCAGGAAAACTAATTTTTGGCAATGCCATTTTTACGGTAAACTAAACTTCGTACCAAAACCACTTGTAAAGTATCGTGTCTTGAAAACGCATTTTGCAATATACCCGTGCCACGCATAGCTTGTTACGGGGTAATGATAATTTAAAAAAATATTCAAGCTCTCAAACCCTTTTTAATCAATGAAAAAAAACTTTTTTGCATTACTCGCATCAAGTATATTACTTTCACAAATCGCTGATGCTCAACTAATTACGGGAGAAAATATCGCCGTAGTAAGCACCGATGCTGGAAAAGTACGGGGCTACATCAACAACGGAATTATTACCTACAAAGGTATCCCGTACGCCGAGGCAAAACGATTTGAGTCACCACAAAAACCCAAATCATGGTCAGGCGTTCGGAGTTCGTTGAGCTACGGGCCAGTTGCACCACTGAGCGATCCAACTACCTCCGTTCAAGATGAGGGCGAGTTTGTATTCAACCACAGCTGGGGCTTCACGAACGAGGATTGTATGCGGATCAATGTTTGGTCGCCAAATATAAATGATGGCAAAAAACG
>JANNEN010000369.1:0-16625 GCA_031378715.1 Emticicia sp. | reverse complement strand
CGAGCGACCGTCCGACAATTCCATTTCGATAGGAAGCTCGCCAGTGAGGTCTATTTTAAGAAGTGTGCTATCGCCTTTTTGCATCATCGCATCGCCCGAAATAGTGGCCGTGGCGAGCGGAATAATCGTGACGGTGGTCTTGGCTTTTTTACTTTCGCAGCCAAAAGCGTTGCTTTGGCTTACGTAATAAACGTACTTTCCTTCGTTGCCCGTGGGTGGCGTAATATTCTGAAACGGCTTGAGCTCGAGTTCGCCCAAATACCATTTTAGGTTAGTGCCTTGGGCAGTAAGAGCCGTAGTTTCGCTATTTTGGCAAAAATTTTGGTTCTCTGTAATTATAGGAGGCGTTGGTGGCGGAATAATATTAAACGGGCCGAGTACAGTACTAAAAAAATCGGTATTCTTTGCCGTAACTTTTATGCGATACCCGATACCCGTCTGAAAGTTTGGCGGAATTTGTGCCGATAGCGTAAAAAGTGAAACTTGGGTAGGCAAATCAATAAAATTATTGCCCGCAAGGTCTGAAATTTGTATCACTAATTGGCTATTACTTGATAGTTTTCCAGCAATGGCAATCGAAAGACGGATACTTTGTCCTTGACAAATGGTACTCGTACTCAACAATTCGGCTTGGATTTGGGGTTGCGTTACATTGATTGTTGCGATATTATTCTTTGAACCCTCGCCACAAACATTACTCACTGAAGCGATAAAATAAGTGGTCGTTTCGGTCGGTGATTTCGAGATTTGAAGAGGATTTTGACGGGTATTCTGAACCTTCGTGCCGTCGGATAATTGACACGACCACGGCCCACTTCCGCCAAATGCAAGATTTATCGTGCTACTTTCGCCCACATTAATCGAAGCGTCACTTACCGAAATCGAAGCCATAGGGTAACTTCTGACCGCAAAATGCTCACTGATAGCACTCACGGTTTCGGGGCGAGTGGCCGTTAGCCGAACCCGATAATCATCGCCTTCGAGCAAATTATTTGGTAGTTTTATGGCTACTTTGTCGCCACTAAATCGGGAGTCGATTCGTTGGTAATTTTTACCGTTTTTGTCCGAAATTTCAACAAAAAGTTGGTTATTATTCTCAAATATACCTTCCAAATTAAAAGTAATTTTCAGCGAATCTCCTACGCAATATTCTTTCTTGTCGGTGGCATCAACGGTGACAAAGTTTGAACTACGTGCCACAATCTGGTACTCGGCCAAAGGCGAAAACCGTACGGCAAACGAAGCCTGCATTTTCTGGTATTGCTGCTCGGTAAAAGCATTTCCACATCGCTGCTGATACGACATGATGTTATCAATCGGTGGAGTGTAAGTCTGCCTGTGGGCATCGAGCAAATCGGCAGGGGCTTTTTCGGTGCAGTTGAAGGCATAAATCAAAGGCAAACGCTCAAAAGGATCGGCGGGAGTGTCGCAGAGTTGATCGCCCGTAGTGACGCAGTTTGAACCAGCCGCCCGAGTGACGAGTTCACGTTTGCTTACATCGGCATTATTACTGTCTTGAAAAGTATGCAAAAGCCCAAAATAATGTCCTATTTCGTGCAAAAAAGTTTTGTTTTTGAGGTTATTAAAGTCCTCCTCGGTACGATCGAAGTACGAATAAAAAATCCGATTGGTACTGGCCGAGTAGCTGGGTAAGGCCGCATATCCACTCAAAATAGTGAGATTTTGGAGCGTAATGTACTTTACAAAATAAATATTGATGGCATCAGATACGTCATTTGCTTGGCGAAGTTCGTTTTCATCAGCTATCTTGAAATCGGCATATTGATTACTTTTTATTTGAAAAACTTTGTCGTTATAGAGATAAAGCTGCACGTTGATATTTTGCAGATAAACATTGGCGTTGCTGATGATTGCCCGAACGTCGTTTTCGCTCAAAAAATTAGTAGCAGCATTGCCCGAAACTACATTGGCCTTTACGGCTACCCGATACGTGACAGTACGGGCGTGCTTTTGCAGATTATGATTACGGAAAAGTTGGAGTAAATCTACTTTCTGAGCATCGGTCGGAGCGGGTGTGCCGCAGCTAAACTGGGCAATGAGCGACTTACTTTGCCCCAGAAAGAGCAACAGAATTATTAAAATTTTTACTTTTTTCATTTTTATAAAAGATTCGCTCAGGAATTCATCGTGTATTAGTCGATGAATTTTTACTTGCAAAAATTTTGCCGAAGCAACTTTTTTGTTCGTATTTTTCCTTAAAGGTAGCGAATTACAACTATTCGTCGAGAAAAGACTCCGTAATTTGATTGAATGGCATGAAACCTCTCGAAAACGCCCGCAAAAAAACTGTGCCAAAGGCTATTTTATAAAGGAATCATAATCATGACCCGTGTGCCAACTTCAAGGTCGGTGTAGGTGATAAACTCTTTCAGCGTTGAGTCATTTTTTAGTAATTTTAGTCGCTCCTCACTGGCCGAAATCGAAAATGTATCAAACTCACGAACCCGTTTTTCGTTGATTTCAGCGGCTTTGGCTCGCCCAATTCCGTTATCTTCGATAGTACAGATGATATTTTCTTCCAAACTATCCAACTCAAAATGTACGGTTAGGTTTTTTTCGCCCGCTTTATGAAGTAAACCGTGACGAATGGCATTTTCGGCAAAAGGCTGAATGAGCAACGGCGGAATTTCGTGGTAATCTTCATCAATACTATCGCCGAGGGTAATTTGGTAGGTAAAATCTTCCGAAAAACGCATTTTTTCGAGATCAAGGTATTTGGTCAAAATTTGAATTTCGACCGCAAGCGAGATACTTTTTTTCTCCGAAACATCTAAAATTTGACGGGTGAGCTGCGTAAAATTGCTCAGTTGGTCGCTGGCCGTGATTTTATTCCCAAACAAAAATTGCTCTTGAATAGCATTGAGGGTGTTGTACATAAAATGCTGGTTCATCTGTGACTTGATGGCCGTTAGCAAATGTACTTGCAGGTCTTTTTCGAGCGTCAGCTTATCCGATTCAAGGGCGGCCTCACGTCTGATTCTTGCAAGATGATTTTTTGATAAAATATAAACAATCAAGCCGATTATACCCAAAACAAAACTCCAAAACCAGTAGGTCTTCCAAAATGGTATTTTGATAGTAAAAGTTAGGCTGACGACTTTACTTTCGAGCTTATCGGTATCAATGGCTTTTAATCGAACCACGTAATCGTTGGGGGCAAGCGAAGGCAAATTAAGTACTCTTGTACTATTTTCGAGCGGCAACCACGCCCCGTTATTGATTTGATAGAAAACATTCAACTCATCGGCACTGCGAAACCCCAACACCGAAAACTGCACGCTCATATTGTTTTCTTGGTATCTAAACGATTGATTATCAGCATTTTGCACGATTCTATTATTCACACCAAACTGATTAATAATTATTTTTGGTGGATACGCATTACGACTCGTTTGGGCAATCGGGAAGCTCACGATACCCGCCGACGATGCCACAAAAATAGTGTCATTCACGAAGGCTAAATCTTTCAAATCGGCCTCGGGTAGCCCATCGGCTTTGGTAAAAGTTTTTATTTTTTTGGTAGCAAAATCATAGCTTTGAATGGCTCGTTCGGTAATCCACCAAAGTTGATTTTTGTAGTGTTTGATTTTATAAACAACGTCATCTTCGAGTCCGTTTGCTTTGGTTAGGTGCTGCGTAACTTTGGCGTTTTCGATGAAATAAATGCCTTTTGAAGTCGTGGCGGCAAAGATTCGCACCTTGGGCTGTTGAACGATTTCAAGATCTAAAACCGAAATCCTTTCGTTGTTTTCTTTTAGTTCGGTTACTTGTTTTTGTTTATCAATTTTCAGCAAACCGCCCGACGTTGCCAAATAAACATTTCTCGTGGCCGTATCGACTGCCGCCGAACGATACCTCAAAGTAGCAGAATTGAGCGGCACGATTTTGTTGTCGTTCTTATCAAGATTCAACAAACCGTTGATACCCGTGGCGGCAATGATGATATTGTTTTTATCAAAATACTTGATATCTTTTACTGCGGCACTGCCTATGACCGAAGTTCTTCCATTTTTGTGCTTGTAAAACTGATTTGAACTAAAAAGCACTTCTTTTCGCTGATTATCGACGTAAAGTGCCAAAATTTCATCGTTTGTCTGTCCTTGGTGATAAATTTTCTTCTTGAAATTTCGGGTATTTATACTGAAAATTTCATTTTTTGCCGTGCCGCAAAACAGCGTATTATCAGCCTCAATGGCTTGAATTTTAGAGAATGAGGTCTGCGGCTCAATGATTTTTATCTGAAAAGAAGGCACAAAAAGCACGCCCGAATTGATGGTACTCACCCAAAAACTCCCTTCTTGGTCTTTGATGAGTGAGGTAATATTTTTGTTGCTCAAATAAGGCGAGTATTTTCTTTTACTACTTTGGGTATCAATCAAATAAAACCCCGATGAGGTAAAAATGCCCAAGTGACGTTCGTCAATTACTTTGAAGTTTTGGATAAGTGATTTTTGTGTTAAATAGATTTTATCAAGAATTTTACCGTTTTCAAAAACCGTGATATACTCGGCATTGATTTTGGGTGCGAGATAAAATTTATTGGCGATTTTGGCATGGAAGAAATAAGTTTGGCTTTTCGGAAGTGCAATTTCGGTACGTTGCCCAGAGGCATCAATACCCACGATTTTATTGATGATATTGCTGTAAATATAATAAAATCGTGCATCTTTACTCGAAAAAGGGGTCAAAATTTCGTCGGTGGGTTGCTCAATAAGCGAGAATGTTTTTAGGTCAAGAATCCTAATTTTTTGTTTTCCGATGCTGATTAGTTTCTGCGAGGGCATGATGGCCACTGGAATATAACCACCCGTCGGCACGAGTTGCTCACAAAACCGTAGGCTATCGGCTTGGGTATAAAAAAATTGTCCCGAAAAATTTTGGCACCAAATTCTTCCATCACCGTCTTCGATTAAATTACTGAGCGATTTTCCGTCTTGTTTTTTGCTAAAATAAAGTTTGTATTCCCTCCCATCGTAGCGGTAAAGTCCCCTGTCGGTGCCGAGCCAGATGAATCCCCGTTTGTCTTGCACGATGTCATAAACGGTGTTGGTTGGTAATCCACGGGCTTTGTCGATGAGGCGGAAACTAAAATCTTGCCCAAAACAGGGGTATTGCAGTAGCAACCCAAGCAATAGCCAAAGCGAAAACAGGCTACGATTTTGGGTAGTGGCTGATGGTTTACTTGGAAAATTTGAGAGGAAATGGAACATTGATAAATTAAAAATATTACTACCCAATCGGAATCTTTACCGTTACCAGTGTGCCGACTGCTTGCTGCTCGTTGTTGATTAAATCTTGGTAATTTACCAAATCTTTGCTATTGAGTTGGCTACTCAGCAGCCTGAGCCGCTCTTCGGTAGCTGAGGTCGAAAAGGACTCGTGTTGTTGTTTTTGTTTGGTTTTCATCATGGCCGATTTTGCCCGCCCGATGCCATTATCTTCGACGGTACAGATGAGGTTTTCTTCGGTTTCGTCCAAATCAAAAATGATACTCAATTTCTTGTCGCCTTGCTTATGTAGCAGCCCGTGCTTGATGGCATTTTCAACAAAAGGCTGAATCAGCATCGGCGGAATTTGGTGATAATCTTCGTCTATTTTATGGCTCAACTTGATTTCGTACCGAAAATCGGTAGAGAACCGCATTTTTTCGAGTTCGAGGTATTTATTCAGTATCTCAACTTCGGTCGCAAGGCTAATTCTTTTCTTGCCCGAAACCGTCAGAATTTGCCTCGTTAGATACGTAAAATTGCCCATTTGCTCGTTGGCCAATGCTTTATCGCCAAACATAAACTGCTCCTGAATACTATTGAGGGCATTAAACATAAAATGCGGGTTCATCTGACTTTTCAAGGCTTTTAGCTCGCTTTCGGTCGCTTTTTGTTCAATTTCGATGCGGCGTTCGGCTTCGTCGAGTTGGTTTGATAGTAACTCATTTCGTTTTTTTGTTTTGAATCTCGTAAACGAAAAATAAGCCACAAACCCCAGGGCCAAAACTCCGCCCAAGATACTATAAATCAGCGTACTTTTGCGGGTCGATTCGAGTTCGGAGATTTTATTTTGTTGGGCTAAATCTTTGATTTGGGCTTCTTTTTTCTCGGTTTCGTATTTGAACTCCGCTTTGAAGATAGCACTCTTATTCTCAGCTTTATTCATAGAATCTTTTGCACTAATGGCACTCTTCAAAACTTTTAAGGCTGTTTGATATTTTTCTTTTTTTTCAAGTATTTTATAAAAGTCAAAACCAGATTTTTCAATTAAGTCTAAGTCCTTGGCTTTCGTTGCATAGTCAAAAGCACGTTCGGTATGTTGTTCATAAAGTCGTTGATTTTTTTGCTCTTTCGCAACCGTTGCAAGTTTATCATAAGCTGACGAAATTAGCTGATTTTGCTTCAACTTACTGCCTTCCTTGATTCCATTATTAAGATAAACAGTAGCAGAATCGTAATTTTTTCTAATTATATATAAATCAGCAATGCTGTTATATGCTTTGGCAATTTCGTTGGAGTTATTAATCTTTTTTTTAATTGAAAGACTTTTAAAATAAGTTTCTAATGCTAAATCATATTTCTTCTGTTCCACAAAAACACGTCCCAATGAGTTATATAGCTGCCCCAAAACAGTTTGGTCAATGTCTGGGGTAACTAATTTAATAGCCTTTCTGAAATAAAATTCAGCTTTTACAAAGTCAGTTTCCGTAAAAAATGCCTTTCCAATAGCATTATACGTAAATGCGAGTACTTTTGCGTACTTTACTTCATCGGCACTTTTAATAATTGTATAGTAATATTCTATTTCCTTTTTGATGTTTCCCCTTTCTGATTCAAAGTATGCTTGATTAATGAGCGAGAAGAAATAGGCTTTTTGATAGTAATCTCTAATATCACTTTTTAATGTTTTTAGTGCCTTTCTTTCAGTACTAACTTTCAAAATCTCATTGTTCCATATTTCACATTTTACCAAGTCACTTTCCAATTCAATTTTTGAACCCAAAGCATCAACCGAAAGCGTATCGTTCACATTTGATGATAGAAGATTTTGAGAAAAGATAGGAAAACATATGAAACTGAATCCGATTAATAAAAACATTTTTTTCATACGATATATTTTGGGTTGAATTACTGGTATTTTTTTTGACCACAGAGGTAACGGAGAAAATACCACAGAGAGTAGGAGTTGATTTGAGATAAACTCTGCTACCGCTGTGGTAGTCCTCTACTTCCTATGTAGTAAAAAACTTATTGGCAACTACCCTCGCAAATGCCACGCCTTAGGTTTCACAAATGCCCGAATACCTGCGTGCGAAAGCGTCGCTCCGATGCCCGAATGTTTGCGGCCACTCCACGGCAACAAAGCCGAAACTCGGTCGCAACAGTTCCAGTAGCCGCTTCCTGCATCAATTTGTTTCAATATTTTTTCGGCACGTTTTTGGTCGGCAGTATAAACGCCCGCCGTTAGTCCGTAGGCTGTATCTTGCATTAATTTGAGGGCTTCGGCATCGTTTTTTACTTGCATAATGCCAATAATCGGCCCGAAAGATTCCTCCCGCATGACCGCCATTTTGTGCGTAACGTTGGTCAGTACCGTCGGCTCGAAGAAATACCCAACACCGTCAATCGCTTTTCCGCCCGTGAGTAGCGTTGCTCCTTTTTTGAGGGCATCTTGCACTTGGTTTTCGAGAAAAGCTAACTGCGATTTTCGGCTCAAAGCTCCGATATAAACCCCTTCGGCGGTTGGCTGACCGATTTTATAGGATTTTACTTCCTTCAAAAATTCGGTCACATATTGCTCATATACGCTTTCATGCACATATATCCGCTCAATGGCACAGCAACTTTGCCCATTATTATAAAAAGCACCGTCGGCCGTACCTGCCGCCACCGCTCGAATATCCGCCACATCATCGGCAATATAAATCGGGTCTTTTCCGCCCAATTCGAGTTGGCAAGGCACCATTTTTTTGGCTACTTTTTCGTAAATATAAAGCCCCGTGCGGTACGAACCCGTGAAGAAATAACCGTCAAAAGGCATCGTCAGGAGTTGCTCACCAACGGATTTCCCACCAACGGCAGCCACAAAGACATTTTCGGGAATCCCCGCTTCGTGCAGTAGTTGTTCGATTTTCAAACCCGTGAGCGTCGAAAACTCCGAGGGCTTATACAGCACGGCATTGCCCCCAATCAAAGCAGGAATAAAGACATTGACCCCGACCAAAAACGGATAATTCCAAGCCGAAATATTACAGACAACCCCCAGCGGTTCGTAAGATATTCGCTCCGTCAGTCCTTCTTGGCGGGTTACGGTTTCGTCTTTGAGGTATTTTTGGGAATTTTCTACGAAATACTTGATTCGGTTTCTCGCTCCGTTTACTTCATTACGGGCTTGCTGCAAGGGTTTGCCCATTTCGGAAGTAAGGGTTTCGGCCAGCATTTCAATGTTTTCGGATAATAATTCCGAGAAACGGGCAATTACGGCAATACGTTTTTTGATGGAAGTTTTTGCCCAAGATTTCTGCCCTTTTTGCAGGGTTTTAAATTTAGAATGAAGACTTTCGGGCGAATCTTCGGGCAAAGTTGTGATGATTGCTTCGGTAGCTGGATTGATGATTTGCATTGATTTGGGTTTGCTGATAGGCCGCAACGAAGCGTGCCATGATTTCTAACCAAATATAATAACAAAGTCGTAAATCATGCTTTTTTTGGATAGTTTTTTTTGATTCTCAAACAGCTTTTCACTCCCGTATTTATGCTTTTTACTCCCAAAATTCACACAGTTCACTCCTTTCGGTATATCAAAAAACCCCATTTGGCTTGTTAATACTGCAATTAACAACCGAAAAACAAATTTACATTTATGAAAAATTTAGTTAAAATTACAGGTTTGAGCATCATGCTCGGTGCGGCAATGCTGGTAAGTTCGTGCGAAAAAACAGTAGTAGAAACGCCAAAAGATGTAGTCGATGTGGCATTGGGAAACCCTGATTTCTCGACATTGACCAAATTATTGACTGACAATGGATTGGTAGGTGCTTTAAAAGGTGCAGGGCCATTTACAGTTTTTGCTCCAACCAATGCTGCTTTTGCAAAAATTGATGCCAGCAAATTTACAAAAGATGAGCTGACAAATATCTTGAAATCACACGTGATCTCGGGCAAGGTTTTGGCGGCAAATGTGGTGTCGGGTGCAGCTCCAACGCTGGGTAGTGTTGCTTATTTGACAAAAAGTGCCGCTGGGGTATTCATTAACGGCAAATCTCAAGTAACGACGGCCGATGTACTTGCCTCAAACGGGGTGATTCACATCATCAACGAAGTAATCACACCACCAACGAGAAACATAGTTCAGATTGCCCAAGATGCTAAATTCACACAATTAGTTGATTTGGTTTTGGCGGCTGATGCCAGCGTAGCAACGGCACTCTCAACGGCTTCGGAAAAAGGCTTGACAGTTTTTGCTCCAACTAACACGGCCTTTGAAGAATTGTACAAAACATTGCCAAAAGCAACGTTATTGTTACCTGCCAACAAAAAGTTATTGACCGACGTACTGCTATACCACGTAGTTTCGGGACGAGTTTTCTCAACCGACTTGGCGGCTGGTGATGTAGGTACATTAAACCCTGCTGGGGCAAAAATCAAAATTGATTTGATGGGTGGTGCCAAAGTAGTTGGTGTCAAGAGTGGTAATTCTAACATAACAACTGCAAACCTTTTGGGTACCAACGGTGTTGTTCACGTTATCGACAAAGTTTTACTTCCATAAAGCCGATGTTTTCTAACCGTTATCGCTACTACTATATTGTTTTACTGTCAGTATATTCATTCGTGAATGTACTGGCAGTTGAGCTTTTCGAGCATTACCCGATTCCGCTCGACGGCACGCAGACAATACTTGCCTTTTTGGCTGTTATCTTTTGTGTTTGGGAAGGAAATCGGTTACTCGAAGCATTTTTCGATAAGCAATCGCCCAACCCGAAGAAATTTATTCGGCAATATTTATTACAAAATTTTATTGCCAGTTTACTCGTGACGCTCCTTTCTACGTTACTTATTGCCTTATTTATCATCAAATCGCTTAGATTTAGCACCGATGAGGCATTTTTATCCACTAAACTTTTCTTGATGTTTTCATTCAGAATCAATCTTTTCTTGAATGTGTTAAACATCATATTTTTGTATATTTCAAAACTCGAAAAAGCCCAATCGGAGGCCGAACGCTTCAAAAAAATCAGCGTTCAGGCACAATTACAGGCGATTAAAAATCAAGTAAATCCGCATTTCTTGTTTAATAATCTCAACGTACTGAGTGCCTTAATCATCAAAGACCCATCAACTTCGATCGAGTTTGTGCGGCAGTTTGCTAAGGTATATCGATACGTATTGCGAAGCCACGAAAAAGAAGTTGTTGAACTCCGAACCGAGCTTGATTTCGTGGACTCATATTATTTCTTGTTAAAAAAACGCTTTGGTGAAGGGCTAAAAATCGAAATTCACGTTGGCGAACAGCTACGCAACAAGTGCATTGTTCCGATGGCGTTACAGATGCTCATCGAAAACGCTATCAAGCATAATGTAGTGTCGGTCAATGCCCCGTTGCACATTGATATTTACACAGAGGACGAAAAAACGCTGACGATTCAAAACAATTTGCAGGTCAGAGCCGTTAATGAAGAAGATTCAACTAATATAGGTCTCAAAAATATATCACAACGCTACAAACTGCTTGGGCAAGGAAACATCAGAATTGATAATAACCAACATTCGTTTATTGTCAGGATTCCTCTCATTGATTTACAAAAGAAAGCAAATATCGAAGCCAATTTTGCCTTTGAAATGGCAAATTAGTAGTCCGTAGCATTTAGACGATAGTCCATAGTAATCGCCTAATTATCAGCACTTTATGAATTAAAAATTGGCCAATTAAATAACGCCAATTCCTTAATTTTACATCAACCGTTAAACATACCCATAAAAGCCATGAATATTTTAATCCTCGAAGATGAGGTACTTTCGGCGGAGCATTTGTCGAATCTTCTGCGACAACACAACAAAAATGCCCAAATTCAAACCCTTGATTCACTCGACAGTGCTTATTCGTGGTTTCTAAAAAACCCGCAACCCGACCTCGTCATGGCCGATATTCATCTTTCGGACGGGCTAAGTTTGGATTTATTCCAACGGATTAATATCACCAGTCCTGTCATTTTTACGACCGCCTACGAGCAGTACGCCATTGATGCTTTTAAGGTAAATTCAGTTGATTATTTGCTCAAACCCTTTAATCAAGCCGATTTGAGTAAGGCCATGCGAAAGTACCAATCAATGAGTTTTTCGGCTGATAAAGTTGATAGCTTTTCGACATATTCTGAGTCAGAAAAACCCCAGAAAAAGTACAAAAACAGATTTTTGGTGAAGGTGGGAAACACTATTTCGTTCAAAAATATTGATGAAATTGCTTACTTTTTTGCTGATGATAAAATTGTATATCTCGTCGGAACGGACGGCAAACAGTACATCATTGATTACCGTTTAGAGCAATTAGAGGAACTCATTGACCAGCAAATGTTTTACCGAATCAACCGTAAATTTGTAGTAAATATCAACGCCATTCAGCGACTTAAAACCCTGATTAACAGCCGATTACAAGTTTTTTTGAAACCCAATTTTGAACAAGAAATCTTTATCAGCAAAGAGCGTGTATCGGAGTTTAAATCTTGGCTTGATCAGTAGGGGTGAGGGTGATGTCCGAAAAATTTAGTTTTATAGTCAAATTTCTGCAAATTGATTTTAGGTACAACAAAACCTGATTCTTGGTAATCACTTGCGATAATAAAAAAATGAAAGTAATTTTACTAATAATTCTTTCCTCTGCGGGAATTTTATTTGTGTCTGTTAATCATATTTTTATTCTTTAAGATTATCATAAAATGTCAAAATACATAAACCCCTACACAGATTTTGGTTTCAAAAAACTTTTTGGTGAAGAGGCTAACAAAGACTTATTGATTGATTTTCTGAACCAATTATTGCCACCAATCCATCAAATTTCGGAATTAACTTTTCGTAACTCTGAAGGGCTTGCCGAGCTTTCACATGAGCGAAAAGCCATATTTGATATTCATTGCGAATCCAAAAGTGGGGAGAAATTTATTGTAGAAATGCAAAAAGCAAAAGTAAAATTCTTCAAAGATAGGTCGTTATTTTATTCAACTTTTCCGATTCGGGAACAAGCAAAAAAAGGTGAGTGGGATTTCTGTTTGACACCGATTTATTTGATTGCAATATTAGATTTTGAGTATGACGAAAAAGAGGAAAAACAAAAGTTTTTACGTTCAGTGGATTTGAAAGACCAAGATGGCGATTTGTTTTATGACAAATTAAATTTCAAATTCCTGCAAATGCCTCATTTTACAAAAGAAGAGAACGAACTTGAAACCCATTTTGATAAATGGATTTATTTTTTAAAAAAATTAGACCGATTTGATGAAATACCATCAATATTAGATGAACCAATATTTGAAAAGGCATTTTCAGTCGCAGAATTAGCAAACATGACCCCGATGCAATACGAAGAATATCAAGATAGTTTGATGACTTACATTGAAGTAAAGGAAGTTGTGAGAACTGCCGAAGAAGACGGTGTTAAAAAGGTAGCAAAAGAACTAAAAGATGACGACGTACCAACTGAAAAAATCATGAAATATACAGGTTTGTCCAGAAAAGAAATTGATGACTTGTGATTTTTCTGTTCTCATCAGAACGATACCTTTACGATACCCGTCGCCAAAAATTCGCCCATTTAGTTACACTACCCCAAACGTTTGCTTAATTTTGTAGCCTAATCCCAAATACCAAAATGAAGCAAATTTACCAACAAAAATTCACCACCTTACTTACCGAAACTGCGGCTCTCCAAAAACAAAGTGACCGAATTTCGATGTTCCGCTTATTGCTCATCATCGGACTACTAATTATTGTTTATCAACTCTTCAAACTCAACGAAATCGTTGGCTCGCTGGCAATCGTTGCGGGCATTCTGGCTTTCTATTATTTGGTCAAACACCACGAAAAAATTGATGCCGAAATCGATCTAAAACAAACAACCCTCGCCGTAATCGAAAACGAACTGGTGTGCTTAAAGGGCATTTCGGGCGTGTATTATGATGGTCAGGAATACGCCAAACCCACCCACACTTTCAGTGACGATCTGGATATTTTTGGTGGCGGTTCGTTATTTCACTTGATTAATCGTGCCAAAAGTAAGGCGGGAAATGACGCTCTGGCGGCTCAACTTTTAGGAGAAAAAACCGTTTTTTCGATTATTGAAAAACAAGCTGCGGCAAAAGAAATTGCAACCAAAACCGACTGGCGGCTCAGTTTTTTTGCCTCAATGTTTCGGATTTCGACCGAAGAACGGGGCGTGAGCGATGTCTTGAATAAAATCCAAAGCCCTCCCGCACTTCGTTTTGAGGCGTTTATTGCCATTTATGCCAAAACTCTACCCTTTTTGTGGCTGGGCGTTTTGGCTTCCGCTTTTTTTGTATCGCCCTCCTTTGCAGGATATTGTGTCGGAGCTTTGGCTTTGATAAATTTTCGCCTCACGGGCTTAAATAAAAAACATACCGAGGTATATTTCAATACAGTTTCTGGAGCGGGGCGATTGATGGAAAAATTTGGCGTAGCCACGGGGCTAATCGCCCAAGAAAACTGGGAAGCTAACATTTTGAAAACGGCTCACGCCCGTCTGCCAATTTCAAAACTCACCACCAAAAATCCGATTGATGATTTTGTGGTGATTCTCAAAAAATTGGATATGCGGCACAATATGTTGGCATCGCTTTTCTTGACGGTGGCATCGCCTTTTCAGCCCGTCCAACTCATCAAACTGAGGGTTTGGCTGAAAGAAAACCCCGCTTTTTTTGAGAAAATTTTTGACGTAATTGGTACTTTTGAACTTTATGCCAGCATCGGAAATCTGCATTTCAACAAGCCCGAATGGTGTTTTCCCGAAATAAATACCCAAGAAAAATTCAGCTTGCAAGGCACTGCCCTGGGGCATCCGCTCATCAATACCGCTAATGTGGTAAGCAACGATTTTGTGTTTGACCAGCACAACCGCCTCACGCTCATCACGGGTTCGAATATGTCGGGCAAAAGCACCTTTTTGCGTACCGTTGGGCTAAATATCGTGTTGGCTTATGCGGGTTGCCCCGTTTTTGCCAAGCAAATGAATGTGAGCATGGGCATAAAACTGATATGTTATATGCGAATCAAGGACTCGATTCAGCAAAATGCTTCAACTTTTAAAGCCGAAATTGAGCGAATAAAGTTAGTTTTAGCAGCCATGAATGCCAACAAAAACTCGCTTTTTTTGATTGATGAAATGCTGAGAGGCACAAATTCAGAAGATAAATTGGCGGGTTCGATGGCACTTTTAGAGAAAATAGTTGCGTCTAATGCCTACGCAATGGTGGCCACGCACGACCTCCGCATGACCGAAATCTCGGAGAAATACCCCAAAACCGTAAAAAACTATTACTTTGAATACGCCACCGAAAACGGCGAATTGCTGTTCGATTATTTGATAAAAGAGGGCGTTTGCAAGAGTTTTAATGCCTCACTTTTGTTAAAATCAATCGGTTTGCCGATTGGCGAAGGGCAAATTTTGATGAAATAAGGGTTGAGTGTATGTTTGGGATATAATTATTGGCTTTTTCAATACTTTACTATTGACTATTGATAGTAAAGTATCAAGTAATTTTGTACTAATCAATAAAAACTTTACTTTTGACTATGAACCTGTTTAAAGTGTAAAAGTCATGGCGTCAGTAATATTTTCTTCAAATCACCCTCCGATACTCCGCCCGAAAATCCAAAAATTCTTGCTCCAAAACTGCCATTCCTGCCAAAAAATGGGTCAAATCGCCTATTTTTGAAGGAACTTCGATGATTTCCGTTATTGCATGAATCCGTGCCAAACCAATCGTTCCTGAGTTTCCTTTGAGAGTATGCAGTTCTCGCTGAATCGTTCGGACATCATCGGGATACGCATTCTTGGCGTTCTGAATCTGCTCTTCGGCCTCCCGTTCAAAATCCTCAAAAACCGATAGCAACGTTTCGTCACCGACCATTTCTCGTAGTTGATTAATTACCTCCATATCAAAAATTGGAAGTTCTTGAGAAATCAAATCCCCCGCAGCGGCGTACAGTTCTGCTTTTTCGGGGAGAGTGGATTTAGGGGTGAGCGGTTTAATTACGTCTTTATCACTGACTAATTCCCGCACCTTCTGCACCAAAATTGCTGCCCGAATCGGCTTCGGCACGTAGTCGTCCATGCCTTCGCTCAAAAATCTTTCTCGGTCGTGTTGCATCGAGTAAGCCGTCATGGCCACAACTTTGGGAAGAGCCTTACCGTGGAGTTCTCGCAGGCGTTTGGTGGTTTCGATACCGTCCATTTCGGGCATCTGAATATCCATAAAAATCAAATCAAAATGCCCTACATTTTCTCCAAAAACTTCGATTGCTTTTGCTCCACTATCAGCCGTAATGACTTGACAGCCAGACTTTTGCAAGATTTCGGAAGCTACTTTTCGGTTTACTTGGTTATCATCTACCAACAGGATTTTGGGCGAATAAGTCTTGAAAAAATCGGTTAATTTGATTTCGCTTTCGGCACTTTCGGATATGCTCGGGCTGATAGTAGTCGAACGAACTTCCATCGTAAACCAAAACGTACTACCTTCTCCCCTACTCGACCGAACGCCCATATCGCCCTTCATCAAGCGGCAAAGTTCCCGTGAAATAGCAAGCCCGAGTCCCGTTCCGCCAAACGATTTTTTGGTCGAATTGTCCACCTGCTGGAACGCTCCGAATAATAATTGCTGGTCTTCTTCCGAAATTCCGATGCCCGAATCTTTGATTTCACATTTCAAGACGTGAATCTTGCCGATTGATGAAACCCTTGATAATGAGATAGTTACGGTGCCGTTTTCGGTAAATTTTAGGGCATTTGAAGTAAGATTCGAGAAAATTTGTAGTAAACGGGTTTGGTCGGCAATCAAATAAGCGGGTACATCTTCGGCAATATGATAGCTAACTTTATTGTTTTTTTCGATGGCTCGCTGGCGGAAAAGTGCCACCAATCGCTCCAAAATTTCCTTAATATCGAGCGGTGCGTTGTGCAAATCCATTTTTCCCGCTTCAATTTTCGATAAATCCAGAATATCATTCAAAATCGTGAGTAGCGTTTCCGACGATTTCTTGATGGTTTGTACGTAGTCTTTCTGCTCAACGTTGAGTGGCGTTTCGTACATCAAATCAATCATGCCGATTACGCCATTCATCGGTGTCCTGATTTCGTGGCTCATGTTGGCCAAGAAACGCTCCTTTACTTTCAGCGAGCGTTCGGCCTCATCTTTGGCAATGAGCAATTCTTCGGCCGATTTTTTCAACTCCGAAATATCACGGGCCACGCCTTCCACCTCCACGGGTATCCCTTTGGCATCTTTTATCATGCGGATATTGAGCATAAACTGCCGTAGTTCGCCATCTTTTCGCTTCACAATCACCTCAAAATTGGTAATACTGCCCGATTTCAACAAACTTTTG
>JANNEN010000364.1:0-4406 GCA_031378715.1 Emticicia sp. | reverse complement strand
TTTCTTTGATATAATCTTCGGCAGGTTTGCCAAATTCTTCTTTTTCGGCAAATTTAACCAATTCGGGAAGAGCCATTCGTTCAATTATTGAATTGGCGTTGAGTGAATCTATTAGTTTTTGAAATCGAGCCGATCGAAGGGTAATAGGTGTAGCACAAACCAATATTTTTTGATGTGATAAATCAAAATCATAAGCAACTTTAACGGCTGGCTGAATGGCAATGATAGGAATAGTATGCCGTTTTCGGAGGTCTTCTATACAAACATTTGTGGCAGTATTACAAGCCAAAACGATGGTTTTTGTTTGTTTTTGTAAAAAATAATTTACGGCATTTTCTACAAAAACTTTGATTTCTTCCTCATTTTTAGTGCTGTATGGTACATTTTCAGTATCGGCATAATAGCAAAATTGTTCATTGGGAAGTTGCCTGATGATTTCATGTAAAAGCGTCAGCCCCCCGATACCCGAATCGAAAACACCTATCATTTTTCAGGAATTTAATTGAAATCTAAAACGGAAAATCTTTCTCATCGTCTAAGTTTCGGGGTTGGTTTGCCTTGCTTCCGAGCGTAACTGTACCACCCAAACCCGTACTTGGTGGGGTGTTTTTTTCAAAATTTTCTACCGAACCCGTTGTATTTATTGGTTTTGGCATATTAAAATCCCCAAAGTTATCTTGTCCAGGCAGAGGCGTATAGAAGCCATCTAAATCGGTGAATTTTGTGTATTTTCCGATGAATTTTAGCTTTACGGTATCCACATCACCACTACGATTTTTGGCAATAATCACCTCACCAACGCCCTCCGTGGAGTTTCCTTGCTCATCTTGCGTGATTTTGTAATATTCGGGGCGGTACAAAAACATAACCATATCGGCATCTTGCTCGATTGACCCCGACTCTCGTAAATCGGATAGTTGCGGGCGTTTGTCACCACCACGGGTTTCGACGGCACGGCTCAGTTGCGAAAGGGCAATTACGGGAACGTTTATTTCTTTGGCAAGGTTTTTCATAGCTCGTGAAATAGCCGCAATTTCTTGCTCACGATTACCCTTCGAGCCACCACCGCTATCGGCAGTCATGAGTTGGAGGTAATCAATGATTACCAAACCAATGTCAAACTGGGATTTCAGTCGGCGACACTTTGCCCGCATTTCCAAAATCGAAAGTGCTGGGGTATCATCAATGTAAATCGGGGCGTTAGAAAGGTTTTTTATCTTTTGGTGAAGCTGTACCCACTCGTGATTTTCTAGTTTTCCTTTGCGTAGTTTATTGCTATCAATTTCGGCCTCGGCCGAAATCAAACGCAACATCAACTGGGTTGCCGACATCTCCAAAGAAAACATCGCCACGGGTATTCCCCACTCAACGGCCGCATTTCGCATGGCCGAAACAACGAATGCTGTTTTTCCCATCGCTGGCCTTGCCGCAATGATGGTAAGTTCGGTGTTTTGCCAGCCGCTCGTAATGCGGTCGAGGGCCGTAAAACCACTCGCTACGCCCGTGAGGCCGTCTTTATTGTTCTTTTTCTTTTCTAATTCCTCAATCGTTGCCCGCATGATTGTACTGGCATCGGCGTAGTTTTTACGGATATTTCGCTCCGAAATCTCAAAGAAAGTCTGCTCGGTTTTGTCTAATAAATTAAAAACATCGGTTGTATCTTCGTAGGCATCTTTCAGAATATCACCCGCAATCTTTATCATATCTCGCTTAATAGCTGACTGAGTGATGATACGGGCGTGGTATTCGATATTGGCTGCTGAGTTTACTTTATTTGTGAGTTTTACTAAATATCCTGCACCGCCAATAAACTCCAACTCGCCCGTACTTCGGAGTTGGGTCGTGACGGTGAGCATATCAATTGGCTCAGATTTGCCGAAAAGTGACAGGATAGAGGCATAAATCCGTTGGTGAGATTCCCGATAAAAACTTGAAGGTTGCAAAATATCAACAACTGCCGTCAGGGCATCTTTCTCAATCATCAAAGCACCCAAAACTGCTTCTTCGAGTTCGATTGCTTGGGGCGGGAGTTTACCCGTTTCCGAACGCAAAGTTTCTAAAAAGCGGTTTTTTCCAAAACCCCGTTGGTTTTGGTTGGCACTCGATGCGTTATTTTGAAAGCTATTTTCCATACTGTTACTACAATGTTAAGAATTATATTGTAGTTATGAAAGTAGGGGCTTTTTTAGGAATCTTTTTTTGAAATGCTAAACACTTGATAATCAGACCTTAATGATTATTTTGATATTTTTTTGTGGAAAAGTAAGTAAATATGTGAATAATTTTTGAACTTTGGGAAAGCGAAAAGGTTTTCAAATTTAGTGTAAACCAAACATTTTTTTTAACATTAATAAAAACATTTTTAAACTTTGACAGATAAAGTATTCACATTAGAAGAAGAAATCTCGTTGACCGATTTTCTCGGCGTAGAAAATAGTCATATTAGAGAGGTGGCAAGTGCATTTCCGTTGAGTAAGATTATTTCTCGGGGGAATCAAATTTTATTAAAAGGAAATATCGATGAAGTTAATCGAATTTCTGATGTGCTGGAAGCCATGATTGAGCATATCCGCAAGTACGGACGCATTTCGATTGACCAAGTAAAAAGCTACATCAAGGAGGATATTCAAGCAGCTACCCACGAAACCCCCGACGACGAAACGATTTTAGTAGGCATCAAAGGCAACGCAATTAAAGCCAAAACCGCTAATCAAAAGCGAATGGTAGAAGCTGGTCGAACTTTCGATATTGTGTTTGCGACTGGCCCCGCAGGAACGGGAAAAACCTACACGGCCGTAGCTTTGGCGGTGCGAGCCTTGAAAGATAAGCAAGTGAAAAAAATCATCATAACTCGACCTGCCGTTGAAGCGGGTGAAAACTTGGGATTTTTGCCAGGTGATCTAAAAGAAAAAATCGACCCGTATTTGCGACCAATCTACGATGCTCTCGAAGATATGATTCAGTCTGAAAAATTAAAGTTTTATATCGAAAACCGCACCATCGAAATCGCTCCACTGGCTTATATGCGTGGCCGAACGCTCAATAATGCCTTTATTTTACTTGATGAAGCCCAAAATACTACGCCCATGCAAATCAAAATGTTTTTGACTCGCATGGGGCCGCTTTCAAAGGCGTTCATCACGGGCGATAAAACCCAAATTGATTTACCAACAAAACAGAAATCGGGCTTGGCTGATGCTCTGCACATTTTGCGGGATATAAAAGGTATTGGTTTCATTGAATTGGACGACAGGGACGTGGTGCGACATAAATTGGTGCGGGATATTCTGAAAGCCTACGAACGCTCGGAAGCCAGCTAATAAAAACACCAAAGTTGCCAATCTATTGCAGCCAATTTGCTTGGCAATACGTCTATATACACATGAGAAATACAAGCTACATTTTAATATTTTTGCAAATTTTTGCTTTGAGCTCATTGGCACAAAAAACTCGTTTTTGTGCCAATGCTGCCTGCGATTCGATTGACAAAATCCAAAACCCTGATTTTAGTTTGAAAAGGTTAAGGTACGAACAAGCCTTAGAATCCCAAATTGATAATCAAAAAAGTCTAAGGGTTGCAGCCGAAATCATAAGGATTCCAGTGGTGGTTCATGTTGTACACAACCAAGCGGATAATGCTATTGCTGGAAATAATATATCAGATGAACAGGTTTATTCTCAAATTAAAGTACTAAACGAAGATTTTAGAAAAAAAATTGGCTCACTCGGTTTTAACAGTAATCCTGTGGGTTCCGATGCAGAAATTGAGTTCTTTCTGGTTAGTTCCGACCCTTCGGGCAATCCAACGACGGGTATTACAAGAAGTTTTTCAAGTAAAAGAAGTTTTGATGTCCGACGTAATGCTGACCTCGAAGCCTTGTCTGACCTGTCTTATTGGGACAGCAATAAATACCTCAATATTTGGGTTACAACGATTAGTTCGGGTTTTCTGGGCTACGGTGAGTTTCCGTTTGCCGAATCAATAGTCGGTTTAGAAACCGATGCCAACGAACGAACCGACGGGGTTTTTATTGAAAGTACGGCTTTTGGCAAGAAAACAGGTATAAACACAAAGGGTATTTACAGCTTTGGTCGTACAACCACCCACGAGATTGGACACTGGATGGGGCTTTACCATATCTGGGGTGATGAACGTTGCGGCAATGATTACGTAGCAGATACGCCGCAGGCTACTGGCTCGAATAATTCATCGTTTTGTCGAGATGCTTTCTCGACTTGTGCGGGCGTTCGTACCCGAAATATGATTGAAAATTACATGGATTATTCGCCTGATTCGTGCATGAATATTTTTACACAGGGTCAAAAAGAACGCATGAGAGCGGCTCTTGATTTAAGCAAAAGAAGAAAAGGAGTCTTAAATTTTGCAAAATTTCAACTCCCGCCTT
>JANNEN010000338.1:0-7232 GCA_031378715.1 Emticicia sp. | reverse complement strand
GTCGGGCGAATCAATTTTGTTGAATGTCCCAGGGCTTATCAGTAGGTTATTTACTGAAACATTGGTCGTACGGACGTAATTGGGATTATTGAAATTTATTTTACCAAAATCAAGCAAAGCCACCCCGATACGGTACAGATATTTATTTTTTGTGCCTTCCATCTGCATTTTTCCCTTGATTTTAATGTCATATTTATCAAAATCAGGTCGAAACTCATACACCGCACCAATATCAAAACCATAGCCCGTACCCGCTGGTAGCTGACCAAAAAGCCAATTTGGGTTCAAACTCGCTGTCTTGATGGCATCGCTTTTGGTTAGTCCGAATGTCCCAACGGCTTTCTGAAACAACAAATCTTGCCGTTTTGGAAGTGTGGCATTTTCGGTAACCTTAAAATCTACCTGATCAGCTACATAATGCACGTTGAGCAAGCCATTTACTCGTTTGGCTGTAAAACCAACCTTAAAAAAATCTTGGTCTTGCTCTCTAACTACGAATCCGACCGTAATTCCCATTTCGGTATAGCCGTTCAGATTCAACCTCAAATTATTATTTACTTGCGAAATACCATATAAATCTGGTATGAGCGTACCGTTTACCATCACATGAGCTACTTGGGCAGTGGTATTTTCAAGATTCGTAAGCACCCGCACCCTTGACGTTAAGGCAACGGCAACTTTGGCTTTTTCAAAAGTATAAAGTAGTGACGGACCTCTCACATCAGCAGCCGCAAAGGTTACGGCATTATTACGACTACGCTTTTCTCGAATGTACGAAGTTTTAAACCCTGCCAAACCATTCGATGCCCGATATTTGTCGGGAACTGTATTGGTCGTAAGTCCAAAAAACGAATAAGGGGCAGACCAAGAGGCATAATTATTAGAAAAATCAGCATTTACTCCCGCAATATTCATAAAAAACTTATAGCGAGTATCGGCAACATTGGCAGGATTGGCGGTGATATTATACGTTCCAGCATAATTACTGGTCGAAATCCCGAGCCATTGTTGGGCATGTAGCGTGTAGGATAGAAAAAAAAGAGAAAAAAATAATCGCATTTTTCTTGTTAAAAAGGGACAGTTTTGGTCAAGTATTCGTCTGATTAACAAACGAACCTCAAAAGTAAATAATTATACTCAAATGCTTTTGATTTTGTAAAGATTAATCCTATTTTGGAACTTCATTTACAGAAAAACCAAAGAAACCCATGAGCTACGATTTTAATAATTACGATTCCGAAGATTTCTTCGATGAAATGATTGCACTTGACGGAAACGCTCGAACGGGCAATGTTTTCTTGAAAGATAAAATCGAGAGCATCGCTTTCAAAAACCTAAAAAGCAAACAAAAAGCCGCCGAACGCTCAATGGTTTCAGCAGGAATAACGTTCAATGTCTATTCCGAAGATGGCGGCACGGAACGAATCATACCGATTGATATTGTGCCACGGGTTATTGACTCAGCCGAATGGGATAATCTTGAACGTGGTCTGGTACAACGTATCACGGCCTTAAATATGTTTTTACAGGATATTTATAATGAACAAAAAATACTGAAAGATGGTATCATTCCCCGTGAAATAATTGAATCAAGTAAGGGCTATCTACCTGAATGTCAGGGGCTTACGCCACCCAAAGGCATCTGGATTCATATTACAGGTACCGACCTAATTAGGGATAATAACGGAATTTTCACGGTCTTGGAGGATAATCTTCGCTGCCCGTCGGGGGTATCCTATATGCTCGAAAACCGTGAGTTATCGAAGCAAACCTTTCCCGATGTATTATCACAATCGAACGTTCGGTCGATTTCGGAATATCCCGCCAAACTCCTCGAAGTGCTGCGGCATACCTCGGGCCGCCCCGACCCAACGGTGGCGGTGCTAACGCCTGGGATTTATAACTCGGCTTATTTTGAACATTCGTATTTAGCTCAACAAATGGGCGTTGAGTTAGTCGATTTTCGAGATTTGGTTGTCGTGGGTGATTTTTTAAAAATGCGAACAACCAAAGGCTTCAAGACCATTGATGTACTTTATCGTAGAATTGATGATACTTTTCTTGACCCCAAAACCTTTAATCGGCAGTCGCTCATCGGGATTCCAGGGCTGTTTGATGTCTATAAAAAAGGAAATATCGGCTTGGCCAATGCCCCAGGCACGGGCGTGGCCGACGATAAGGTGGTTTATGCCTACGTGCCACGCATCATTAAATATTATTTGGGCGAAGAGGCTATCATTCCAAACGTCGAAACTTACTTATGCAGTGAACCCGATTCGATGAAATATGTACTCGAAAATATCGAAAAATTAGTCGTAAAGGAAGCCAACGAAGCGGGGGGCTACGGAATGTTGATTGGACCAAAAGCCGACAAAGCCGAACATGATAAATTCAGAAAGTTGATTCAAGGCAACCCCCGAAACTACATTGCCCAACCCACAATCTCGCTTTCTCGCAGCCCATGTTTAGTGGAAGACGGACTCGAAGGCCGCCACGTGGACTTGCGTCCTTACATACTTTACGGTAAAAACATTCACGTAACCCCAGGCGGACTGACCAGGGTTGCCCTTAAAAAAGGCTCGCTCGTTGTGAACTCATCGCAGGGCGGCGGCAGTAAAGATACATGGGTGCTTAAATAATTCTGAATTATGAGTTCTGAATTATGAGTTTTTTCGTACTTTTGTATGACTGAACCAAGTTTGTTTCAATTCAGAATTAAGAATTCTAAACTCAACACTCTTTTACATGAATATCACCCGTTTTTCGACATTAGTAGCCATCATAGTGTTGGCGGCAATATCAAGATTTTTACCACATTTGCCAAATTTTACGCCAATCGCAGCCATTGCATTGTTTGGCGGAGCGTATTTTACTAACCGCTGGCAGGCCATTGCAGTACCGATGGGGGCAATGCTGCTAAGTGATACCATTCGTGAATTTACCACGGGTTGGGGCTTTTACTCAGGAATGTGGGTTGTATATGCCTCGTTTGCTTTGGTGGCAGTTTTAGGCATGACATTCTTACAAAAAGTTTCGCCACTAAGAGTAATCACGGCGGCGTTGGCAAGTTCATTGCTATTCTTTTTGGTTACAAATTTTGCTTTTTTATATCCCGAATCGGTAGTGGCTAATCCGAGTTTGGGAACATACCCGCACAACTTAACGGGAATTATTGCCTCGTATATTGCAGGTATCCCATTCTTGAAGAATCAGATTCTGGGTGATTTATTCTTTTCGGGAGTGCTGTTTGGCAGTTTTGTTTTATTGCAGAAGCGTTTTGAAGTTTTGAAAGCAGTTTAATCTATTTCTTATAAAAGTGCTAAAAAGAGAACTACGGTGTGGTTCTCTTTTTGGTTTAATATTGAGGTTAATTTCGTACATTGCACGCTTGAAAAATTAAATTTTTATGAAAATCGTAGCTTATCAAATCGCCGAGGTCATTAATCTGAAAAAGTTTAGGAGCGAATTTACGACCGAACCCTTGCTCAATAATAACTCGGAACTTTTTTATAAAAAAGACGAAAACCAGTATTTCTATTTGTTCAATTACGGCGTAGTTGTCTTTGCAGGATTCAATGATTTGGAGAAAAGTGAGTTTATCAAGTTCATCAAAAACTCCATTGAAGATGCCGTCGAAGAAAAGTTTGAAGATGATTTTGATGTACAAACCGACCCCTCGGTATCAGTATTACTGAAATACAACTCGATTACAGTGTCGGAATTGACCGACGACACCATCAGGATTATCATGCTTAATATTGGACAGTCGGTTTCGTTGGATTATTACGAAGCCTTGACCTATAAAATCCTGAATAGTACCAAGGAAATGACAGATGAGCTGGAGCAAAACGGAAAACTGAAAAGCTCGCAGAAGGATTTATTGAAGTTCATTGGTAAAACCCTCAATATCAAGAACAGTATTATTGATAACCTCTATATTTTTGACTCGCCCGACGAGGCTTGGGAAAACGAACACCTCGAACGCATCGACAAAGGTTTGAAACGAACTTTTGATCTAAAAATGCGTTACCAAGACATTGATTATAAACTAAAAATTGTGCAGGAAACCCTCAAACTTTTTACTGATTTACTACAAAATCGAGAAAGTACCAAGCTCGAATGGATTATCATTGTGCTGATTCTGATTGAAGTCTTTGATATTTTTATTCGTAAGGTAATTTGAATAATATCCTACGCAATGGCTTTCAATTCGCCAAACTTTCGTCCAAAACCCATTGCAGTACTGCCAATACTCGGTGCGGCTCGGTGAAGGTAAGCGGCACGTAATTTGGGTCGATATAAAGGTTTTTGGCTTCTAATTTCAAGAACGCCCACGAAAAGGCGTTCGTTACGCAACCGTAGATGGCTTTTTTGGGATTTCCCGCCCGTTCGTTGAATATCTGAGCGGCATACATCTCGGCTCCACATTGCCCGAAACCTTCTTCTATTTCGCCACGCTTTGCCTCAACCAAACAAATGATGGGAGCCTCGATTAAGAGGCTATGGGCAGTTGCCGAAAGAATATAATCACAGTAACCATTTAATTTTAGGTTGGCATCAACGTTAAATTCATAACCTGAAAAGTAGCTGAATTTGTCTTTATTTTTTTTACGTAATTCTTTCAAGACGGGTGTTACGATGTGTTCAGACTTGGATTTTTCAGTAAATAATCCAATCCCTTCTACGTCCAAAAGCTCATTTTTAAATTGTTCGGAAATAATAAATGGTTTTAGGTTTGAGGATAAAAATCGAATATTTTGATTTTCAATTCCAAACCTTTCATTAATACTTGAAAGTGTATATTTATTATATGCCATGGTTTTATATGTTTAATTCGCCAAACTTTCGTCCAAAATCCATTGTAGCACCGCCAACACTCGGTGCGGCTCGGTGAAAGTAAGCGGTACGTAATTTGGGTCAATGTAAAGATTTTTACCTTCTAATTTCAAGAATGCCCACGAAAAGGCGTTCGTTACGCAGCCGTAGATGGCTTTTCTGGGAGTTCCTTCTTGTTGGTTAAAAAGTTGGGCGGCATACATTTCGGCACCACATTGAGCAAGCCCTTTCTCGACATTATCATTTTTTGCTTCGACCAAACAAAAAATGGGATTTGTTATTTCCAATTTGCGGGGTGTTGCCGTTAGAATAAAATCACAGAAGCCATTCAAGCCTTGTTTGCTATCGACATTAAATTCATAGCCCGAAAAAGAACTAAATTTATTTGGATTATTTCTACGTAATTCCTTTAAAACTGGAGCAACAATATATTCAGATTTGGCTTTTTCGGTTGAGAGTGCTTCTTCTCTTGCCCCGTTTAAATTTTCTAACAAATGTTGGCTGGCAGTTTTGGATAGAAGATTGCCTGATAACCAACTAATTGATTCATACCGAATATCAAAATGCTCTCTTAACTGTTCTAATTTTTTAAATTTATTATAAGCCATTGTTTCAGAGATTTATAAATCAAGATAATTCAATTCGCCAAACTTTCGTCTAAAATCCATTGTAGCACCGCCAGTACTCGGTGCGGCTCGGTGAAGGTAAGCGGCACATAATTGGGGTCGATATAAAGGTTTTTAGCTTCTAATTTCAAGAACGCCCACGAAAAAGCGTTCGTTACGCAGCCGTAGATGGCTTTTCTTGGGTTTCCTGCCCGTTCATTGAATATCTGAGCGGCATACATTTCAGCTCCACATTGCCCGAAACCTTCTTCTATTTCGCCCCGTTTAGCTTCCACCATACAAATAATTGGGGCTTCGATTGTATATTTATGTGGTTCGGCTGAGATGATAAAATCACAGAATCCATTCAAGCCTTGCTTGCTATCCACGTTAAACTCAAAACCCGAAAACGTACTAAATTTATTTACGTTCTTTCTTCTCAACTCTTTCAAAACGGGAACTATTATATATTCTGATTTGGCTTTTTCAGTAGTTAGTGCCTCTTCTTTGGCATCTGCCAACTCCAATAGAAGTTGTGAAGTCGTAATAAATTCAATATCATCAGGTAGCCACTTATTCAGTTTATTGCTTATATCGAACTGTTCGCTCAAATATTCTAATCTTTTAAATTTATTGTAGGACATATTTTTCAGATTTTATGCACAAATATATCAAGAAATTTGCATAAAATTTCTCAGTCATAATTCAGCACTGGGGCAAGCCATTTTTCAACCTCTTCGAGTGGCATATTTTTGCGTTGGGCATAATCTGTAACTTGGTCTTTGGCGATCTTTCCGATGGTAAAATATTTGGCTTCGGGGTGGGCAAAGTAAAAACCACTCACCGAACTCGCTGGGTACATCGCAAAACTTTCGGTGAGTTCGATACCGATTCTATCTGCTTGCAGGAGTTCAAATAAAGCCGTTTTTTCGGTATGATCGGGGCAAGCAGGATAGCCTGGTGCGGGACGAATACCTTGGTATTTTTCGGAAATCAACTCATCATTCGAGAAAGTTTCGCTCGAAACATAACCCCAAAACTCGGTACGTACTCGCTCGTGCATCAATTCGGTGAATGCCTCCGCCAAACGATCGGCGATTGATTTTAGCATAATTGAGCTATAATCGTCTTGGTCTTTTTCGTATTGTTCGAGTAAGGTTTCAATGCCTAAACCTGCCGTTACGGCAAATGCACCGATGTAGTCAAGCCCCCCAACCCCCAGAGGGGGAGTTAAAAACGCTAAACTCTCCTTTGCTGAGTTTGAAAAAACTCCCCCATCGGGGCGGTTCGACGGTTCGACGGGGGGGGCTGGAGCGATGAAATCACTTAGACACAAATTCGGCAAGTTCGATGCCTTCAAATTCTGCTGACGAAGGTTATGCAATGTGGCCAATGGTGCGGTTTCAACTAACTCCCCCGTTGCAGAAACAGCCGTTTCGCTCAAAATCCTATATCCTGTACTTTTCAAAGCACCTTGTCCTGCTGAATTGTATTCATAGGCTTCAAAATTATGTAAAACAATGTCATCACCCACTGAATTTGCAGGAAAAAAACCAACCACGGCTTTTGCTTGCAAAGACTTTTCGGCAATTACTTTTTTGAGCATTGCTTGGGCATCATCATAGAGTTTTTTGGCTTCGTTTCCGACGATTTCATCATTAAAAATCTTTGGATATTTCCCTGATAGCTGCCACGTTTGAAAGAAAGGAGTCCAGTCGATATATTTGGCAATTTCGGCTAAATCATAATCTTCAAAAATCTTCGTTCCCAAAAATTTTGGCTTGGTTGCCT
>JANNEN010000318.1:0-4704 GCA_031378715.1 Emticicia sp. | reverse complement strand
TAAACCGAGTCGGTGGGTGTAAGTCCAGCCAAATCAATGGGGCGGGAGGTAAGTGTATCGGTGCTACCGTAGGCAAATTTATTGGAGAAGTTATAGGGAATTCCAGCGGCATTACGTCCATCGAAAGTAGCCACATTGACCGAGGGTTGGTTGATAGCAAAAGTATTGTTGATACTCACACCCCCGTTATTGACCCAAAGTTTTGGATTGGGGATTGAGGTTTTGTTTTGCGAAAAATCATCAAAAAAAGGCAACGTAACAGATTGACTATAAGCTATTTGTGTAAAAAATAGTACTAATAAAATAACAGACCTGTAAATATTTACAGGTCTGTTTTTGAGAATTGTTGCCATATAAAAATGATGCTGCTGCACATTAATTGTCTTATTCGATTACCTCAGCCGCAGGGGCATTGCCTGCGATTTCTACATCTATAACGTCACCGATATGAATTTTATTACCTTCCGATGATGGTCTTTGTTTGATGATTGTACCATCGGCATAGCCATCAACCGCTCCCATATATCGCTTTGATAAAACTAAATTTTGTCCCGAAACCAATATTTCTGCTTCATCGGCGGCCATTCCCACGAGGTTTGGTACTTCTACCATCTGGTCGCCGAGGCCGTCGCCAACTATGAATACAACCGTTGAACCTTTCGGAATCAATGTGCCAGGTTTTACTTCTTGGCCATTAAATTTGATTTTTAGCACCGTGTTTTCTTCCAAGGCAGGAATAATCTCGGACTGACCCGCCACCAACTGAGCTGATAGAAGTTGATTTTTAGCACTTGATTCTGAGCGGCCAATGATGTCAGGAATCTTCACCATCGGAGCTTTTTCGGTAACGATGGTCAAATAAATTTTGCGTCCTTCTTTTACGCTAGACCCAGCTTTTGGGTATTGCGACAATATTGAAAGCGGTTTTGCTCCTGCTACGAATGTACAATCGCTCACTTCATAGCCAAGGTCACGGTCGTCGAGGTTCTTTTCCATTTCATCAAGTGTCATTCCTTTGAGGTCAGGCACCGTTATCGACTGTCCGTGGTTGGTGCTCCATGGTAAATAGATAAAAAAGAAACTAAAAAACAACACCAGAAATGTGGCAATGATTATGCCAATGTGCGTAAAAATATCAGTTTTTGAACTTGTACTAAATTTTGCCATTTGCTTTGGTAAACCTATAAGGTTTTTGAGACCTTATAGGTTTGAGGATTTGTGAGGTTTATAATATTCAGCAAAAAAAAGGTTTTTTATCGAATATAGCAAAGTTTTTATTCGACACCGCCCATCCACTTCTTAATTGGTCGGTACAAAACTATCAAAATCAAGCCCGAAACCAAGCCGATCAAAAATACTTGGTGGAATAAATCGGGCATGGCGGCTACATTATTTTCATCAAAATTTCCTGCAAATAAGCCCGCAATCAGATTGCCCAACGCCGCCCCTACAAACCACAAACCCATCAACTGACTATAATATTTTTTGGGGGCAAGTTTGGTGTAAGTACTTAGGCCAACTGGGCTGATGCAGAGTTCGCCCAAAGTATGAAACATGTAGGTAAAGAAAAGCCAGCCCAGCCCAGCCATTGAGCCGTCGAGTACTCGTTGAGCGGCCAAATACATGATAAAAAAGCCCAAGCCCATCTGTAAAAGTCCCAAACCAAATTTTACGGGTACACTCGGATTTAAGTTTTTACGGTTCAAATAAATCCATAATACGCCCATTGGGGCCGAAAAAATGAGAATAAACATCGAATTGGCATTTTGCAGCCACGAAGCGGGGAGTTCCATACCCAAAAAACTACGGTCGGTGTGACGGTCGGCAAATATGGTGAGTGTTGTTGAGGCTTGCTCAAAACCTGACCAAAATATTGCGATGGCTATAAAAAGTATAAAAAGTACGCCAACTCGTTTCCGCTCCACAAGCGTCAATGAAGAATCCAAGAAGCCAATGTAAGCAAAGTAGAAAATCGTGATTGCGACGATAACGTATTTCATGTATTGTGCCAATGCAACACTATCCAAAATGCCCGAAACTAACAACACACCAACCAATGCGAGAGCTGCAATAACTACGTATAGATAAGTGTAAGAAGATTTTTGAAGAGGAGCATTGCCCACACCCGCTAAATATTTACCATTTACTTTAAAATTGATTACGCCAAAAAGCATGGCAAATGCCGCCGCCCCAAAACCATAGTGCCAACCTACTTTCTCGCCCAAATAACCCACTACGAACATTCCAAGAAATGCCCCGAGGTTGATTCCGAGATAAAAAATTGAAAAAGCGGCATCTCGTCTGGCTCCGCCTTCGGGGTAAAGTTCACCAACGATTGAGCTAATGTTTGCTTTTAGTAAACCAGTTCCGATGGCGACCGTGGCTAATCCCAAGAAAAATACTTCGGGCGACCCTGGAATAGCTAATATTAAGTGACCGCACATGATGCAAACGGCTCCGTACCAGATTGCTTTTTTCTGACCCAAGATATTATCAGCAATCCAGCCGCCTGGCAGTGTAAGCAAGTAAACCGAAGCCATGTAAAGTCCCATGATTGCTCCGCCAGTTTTGACCGAAAGCCCCAAAGCTCCCTCGTTTGCTCCTTTGGTTAGGTATAAAAAAAGTATTGCCCGCATGCCATAATAGCTGAATCGTTCCCACATTTCGGTTAGAAATAGCACCATGAGGCCCATTGGGTGTCCGAAGAATTTTCTTTCTTGCATCTAAGTTTTAGTTTATTTGGTTAGAATATTTTATGAAGTCTATATCAAATGTAATGCCTATTTTTCTAAAATTCAAATACTGAACCGTGTGTACGTAAAAAAATGCGGTAACAGAAGCGTAGTAATAAAGATAAAACAGAACTGTGAAAATATTATTAGCGAATATTCGCTAATAATATTTGTTTCGCAAAATTTTGTATCATACTTTTGTGCTATTATTCGCAAAAATAACAATTTCATTATGACAATGCAAGAATCCCTTGCTATGCCAGTAGGCGTAACGTTAGATCGTTTTATCAAGCGTCAGCAGAGTGCTTTACCTTCGGCATCGGGCGAGCTTTCGCAGCTACTGAGAGATATTGCTTTGGCAGGAAAAATCATCAATCGAGAGATAAATCGGGCGGGTTTGGTCGATATTACGGGGGCTTTTGGTAGTCAAAATGTGCAAGGTGAAGACCAGCAAAAACTTGATGTTGTAGCGGATATTCGCTTCTTGCGTGCCTTAAAAAACGGGGGGGAAGTCTGTGCAGTCATTACCGAAGAAGAAAATGATATTATCTACACCGATAACGACGAAGGCAAATACGTAGTGGCTATCGACCCACTCGATGGCTCGTCGAATATTGATGTAAACGTTTCGATTGGTACAATTTTTTCGGTTTACCGACGAATCACTCCCGTGGGTACAAGAGCCTCCATGGCCGATTTTATGCAGGGTGGCCGCCGACAAGTGGCAGCGGGTTATATCCTTTACGGTTCATCAACGATTTTGGTTTACACAACGGGGCAGGGGGTTAATGGCTTCACCTACGAAAACTCGCTTGGGGAGTTTTTTTTATCTCACAATGAAATTAAAAGTCCCGAAATCGGTAATATTTATTCGGTGAATGAGGGCAATTACAATGATTTTGTGAGTGGTGTGCGGGCTTACATCGTTAATTGCCGAATGAAGGAATATGTCGGTCGATACATTGGTTCGTTGGTTGCTGACTTTCATCGGAATCTATTAAAAGGAGGCATTTATCTATATCCTGCCTCAAAAAAACACCCAAAAGGGAAATTGCGATTGCTTTATGAATGCTATCCGTTGGCTTTTTTGGCCGAGCAAGTGGGAGCATCATCAACCGATGGCCTGCAAAATATATTAGATGTGAAGCCCGAAACGTTGCACCAACGCAGCCCGTTTTATGTAGGATCAAAAACGATGGTCAATGATTTACAACTTTATCTTTGAGTCGCTTTAAAAACAAATAAGTAGTCCACAGTCAATAGTCGACAAGTCCACAGTAAGATAATGTGCTAATAATGAGTTACTTAGTCATTTTTAAAATTGTTGATTATATTTATCCCATTCCTTATTCATAAAATTTAAAAAATAAATGGAAATCCTGACTGAAACCACTCCAAAAAAAATACTAATCAAAGCCAAAGAAATCTTTCATAACCTCAGCCCCGCCGAATTAATTGAGGCCGCCCTCCAAAACGGCGAGGGAGTCTTGACCGATACAGGTGCTTTGATGTGTGACACGGGGCGATTCACGGGGCGTTCGCCCAAAGACAAGTTTTTGGTTTGTGACCCCAAAACCGAGAATACTGTTGCGTGGGGAGAGGTAAATATCAAGTTTTCGAGTGAACAATTTGATGCTCTGCTCGGAAAAATGCTCCTTTTTCTTGAAGATAAGAAAGTTTATACCCGTCAGGCTTTTGCGGGTGCGGACCCCAAATACCGACTGAGTCTTGACATTATTAATGAGCAAGCGTGGCACAATTTGTTTTGTAATAATATGTTCATTCGCCCTAACGGCCAAGAATTAGAGCAATTTGAGTCAGACTTTACTATTTTGTGCGTTCCTGATTTTGAAGCCGACCCAGAAATTGATGGTACTCGGCAGGCCAACTTTACAATCGTGGACATGACTCGTAGAATTTTGTTGATTGGTGGAACGGGCTACGCTGGCGAAATGAAAAAAGGTATTTTTAC
>JANNEN010000312.1:0-15575 GCA_031378715.1 Emticicia sp. | reverse complement strand
TTTGAATTGATGCACGTCAAGGACGAAATCAAGAGCGAAGCCGAACACGGCGGTTGGGAAAGTGCCATTCTCGGAACGGGCGTAATTGGCGTGAAAGACATTATTGATATGGGCAAAAAACTGGGCGGCACTACGCAGTTTATCATTGAACAAGAATCTTATCAAGGCAAAGTTCCACTTGATTGCATGAAGGAAGATTTGGCGATTATGAAAAAATGGGGGTACTGAAAGCAGCATCAAAATTAACAAAAAACGCCTCAAAACTTGGTTTTGAGGCGTTTTTTCATTTCACCAATTTTCGATAAAGCTCAGTTTTGGAAGGGTCAAGGGTCGAGAGAAGCTGGTAGGCTTTCTGTTTTTCGTCTTTTGTGGCTTCCGAAAATATATTGACCATTTCCTGATTTTTAGCATTCAAAAAACTATTCAATAGCACCGAATTGGTACGCACCTGTTGCATTGCTTTGATGGAATTGAGCATATCCATCACTTGTTTTCTACCACCAACGGGGTCGGTCGTGAAGTTATCTAAGGCAATTCGGTGGTAGTTATACATTCCCTCACGAAACTGCAGTAATTGTTGATTTTGAAGATTTTCGACTAACCAATAACGATTTCTTGGGTCACCTCCTGCTTGCTCCCAACCGTTTTGTCCTGCGGTTGAAGCCAAATTTGCTACATTAAAAGCTCGTTGTAAATACGCATTTCCGCCTAATTTAGCAAAGGAATCGTAGTCAATCGTAAGAGCCAAAAGCGAGTAAAAACCCAAAATTGAAGTAAGATTACTCGAAAAAGTCTGCTCATTAAAAACCATTTGGCGGTCGTCGGGCGTAAACGAAATATTAAAATTTCGATCAACGTAGCTCAGTAATAAAGTTTCATAGGTTGCATTATAAACTGGTCTTATGACCTGGAATTGAGCATTCCCCTGAAAAACATTCTGCTTCGGTGACTTTGTAAACGTAATAATGAGGTTACATTTGATGCGTTCCTCTTCGCTGTACGAATCGGTCGTCCAGCGTTTGTTATTGATAAACTCACTGATAGAGGTTTTCATATCAACAAATACTTGCTTATCCGATATTTGTTGTGCCTGAATCTGGTCGGACACAATCGTGACATCACACTTTATTTCTTGGGCGTGCAGCCACGAAACATTTGTTATTATCAAAAAATAGATTAATCTTTTCATTTATCATTAAGCATTTATCATTCTCTACTTTACAAACGGCACAATGGCTTCTAAAATATCTTGTGCCACTTCTTTTTTTGATTTTAACTCAAAATCATACACTTTTCCTGTACGGTCAATGATTTTGATTTTGTTGGTATCGTGCCTAAACCCCGCTCCGCTATCTTGCAGGGAGTTCAACACTACGAGATCAAAATTCTTGCGTTCGAGTTTTCCCTTGGCATTTTCAAACTCATTATCGGTTTCGAGAGCAAAGCCAACAATTATTTGACCTGCCTTCTTTTCTTTTCCCAACGTGGCCGCAATATCGACGGTTTTGGTCATTTCGATGTTGAAAATATCTTCTTTCTTCTTGATTTTCTTGTCCGCCACGTGTAGCGGCGTATAATCTGCCACGGCCGCTGAGAGTACCACAATATCACTTTCAGCAAAATACTTGGCGGTAGCATCAAACATTTGACTTGCCGACTGCACTTTTTCGACCTTCACACCCACGGGCGAAGGAATCGACACGGGCCCACTTATGAGCGTTACTTCCGCCCCTGCCGCCTCGAAAGCCTCGGCAATGGCAAAGCCCATTTTGCCCGAAGAATGGTTACTAATAAACCGTACGGGATCAATCGGTTCTTGGGTTGGCCCTGCCGTGATGAGTACTTTTTTGTTCTTAAAAACTGGATTTTTTGAAAAATATTTGCTCAAACAATGCACGATTTGTTCGGGTTCGGCTAATCGACCCTCGCCCACCAAACCGCTGGCTAACTCCCCAAATTCGGCTTTTATTATCTCATTTCCGTAGGATTGTAGCTTTTTGATATTCGCCAAAGTACTGCCGTGCTTGTACATATCTAAATCCATGGCGGGAGCGAAAAATACGGGACATTTAGCCGATAAATAACTGGCTACCAGTAAGTTGTCCGCAATTCCATTAGCACATTTTGCCAACGTATTGGCCGACGCAGGGGCAATAACCATGGCATCAGCCCACAGTCCAAGCTCCACGTGGTTGTTCCATTCGCCCGTTTCGTTTTTGGTAAACGAAGCTAAAACGGGATTATTTGAAAGCGTAGCCAAGGTCAAAGGCGTGATGAAATCTTTGGCGGCGGTGGTCATTATGACTTTTACTTTGGCATCGGCTTTGACCAACAAACGCACCAATAATGCCGCCTTGTAAGCCGCAATACTGCCCGATACGCCCAGTAAAATTTTCTTGTCTTTTAGGTTCAATGTTAGATAAATTAGTGAGTGATAAGGCTAATATCTTGCAAAATTGTAACAATTACTAACAAAAGCCAAAAAGTTGATGCGAAGTATTCGATTTTTTCGTTAATAGTCAAACATTTCGAGTAATTTGCAATAGAATCCACAATTCAGTTATTGTTAGATACGATTTTCTTCTAAAACCCAAGGCTATTCTTTGCGTTGGGGGCAGTTTGAAAATTCATTTTACTTTCTAATTTCACCAATGAAACAACTTCTCCGCATAACAATATGGTTATTTGCTGGAATATTTTTGCTTCTACTGGGCGTTGTTATTTATATACAATCGCCAACGGGACAAGATTTTCTGACAAAGCGAGTTGTTTCGTACCTACGAGTAAAGACTAAAACCAAAATCGAAATCGAAAAAGTGAGGTTCGATTTTCCCGATTGGATTTCTATCGAAAATGTTTATATCGAAGATACCCAACGAGATACCCTATTGGCAGGTAAACGGCTCTACGTCGATATTGACATGATGGCATTGCTGCAAAACAAAGCAGCTATCAATAAAATCGAACTCGAAAACATTCGCTTAAAAGTCAGTCGAACGCTACCCGATACAACTTTTAACTTCGATTTCCTCCTCAAAGCCTTCGATTCGGGCAGCCAAACGCCACAACCCGATACTAAACCTTTTGATGTGAGTTTGCAAAAGGTTACGCTAAAAAACGTCAATATTACCTACAAAGATGCCATTATCGGTACTGATGCTGACGCAAATTTTAATTTTCTGGAAACCTTTTTTGATAAATTTAATCTCGCAAAATCGCAATATCATTTCCAAAAAATCAACGGAAATAATGGCTCGCTGGTTCTCAAAATGTACCAGCCGTTACTTGTTTCAGCGACTAAAAAAACAGAAAAACTAACCGCCGATACACTTGATTTTCAACTCAAAAAACTGGATTTATCTGGTATAAACTGGCTCTTTGAAAGTGCGGTTGATGGTATCAAAAACACGGGAAAATTGAACAAAATTGAACTGGTAGGTGATAAGTTTTACTTAGAAAAACAACAGCTTAGTTTCAAGAAAATATTGCTTGATAAGACCGAAACTTACCTCGAATTAGTAAAAAACAACAAAAAAACGCCAAACACCGAGCAAAACACTACAACTTCAAGCTCAGGTTGGGCAATAAACGTTGATAAGTTTGAGATAAAAAATAATGCTATTCGCTTCGATGATTTTAATGGTATCCGTCAGGCAAAAGGCTTCGATGTGGCCCATGTTTCTGTCAAAAATTTGGGGCTTAGTTTGAATAATTTTATTTTCAAACCAAACCAAATTTCGGGGCAGTTACGTAATACAGCTTTCACCGAACGAAGCGGTATTACAGTAAAAAATATCAGTACCGATTTTAGTTATACTGACAAGCAAATGAGTTTGCAAAAACTACTCGTCCAAACGCCCAATACGGTTTTGCGAGATGAACTTCTGATGCAATACAATTCGGTTGATGATTTTAGTAAAAACCTCGGTAACGTTGGCATCAAACTCAACCTCAAAACGAGTCAGTTGGCGGTGAATGATTTGTTTTTGCTGGTACCTGATTTGGTCAAAAATCCAACTTTCAAGAATCGAAACAATGACATTATCAAAGTTGATGGGCTTATTTTAGGAAAAATAAACAACCTTTTGCTATCAAAAGTCACGGTGAATGGCTTTGGCGATACCCGACTTCAAGCCAAAGGTCGCATCGTAGGGCTGCCCAACCTTGATAAATTGGTGGTTGATGTCGAAGTTGGCGAACTGAGCGTAAGCAAAAATGATATGTTGGCTTTCGCACCCGAAAACACCATTCCGACCAGCATTGAGCTACCCGAACGGCTAAGTATAAAAGGTATGATTAAAGGTAAAATCCAAGATTTAGTGCTTGATGCCGCCCTCGATTCGGATTTTGGAAGTGGGTCATTCAAAGGGAATCTTAAAAACATCACTGCCGACAAAAACCAAACCTACGATGGTCGCATAACACTTCAAGATTTTGACCTCGAGCGGCTGACGAAGCAACCAAAAGATAATCCAATGGTTGGCAAAATCAGCATTGATGCAAACATAAAGGGCGTGGGTTTTGACCCAAAAACGATGAATACCGTCATTGACGGAACCGCCCAAAAAGCCCAAATAAATGGCTACGAGTATAATAATTTGGCACTGAAAGGCTCAATTACCGACCAAATAGCCAACTTTGATGCGTCAGTCAATGACCCAAACGCTAAGGTAAATATTTCGGCACGAGTGAATCTGGCCGATGAGTTTCCTGCCATTAAAGGCAATGTGAAAATCGAAGAATTATCCCTCAAAAAACTCAACCTTTACGCCGAAGACATCAAAATTAAGGGTGATATTACGGCCGATTTGCAATCGACAAATCCCGAAAATCCTTTGGGTGAGATATTTATTAAAAATGCTATTATTCAAAAAAACGGGAATGAAATTTCCTTGGATACGGTTAATATTGACATCAAAAATATCCAAAACCGAAGAAATATCAATCTAAAATCGCCTTTTTTACAAGCCAACATCAACGGAAATTTTGTTTATACCCAACTCGCTGATATACTACTGACGGAGGCAAACAAGTACTTTGCTCTGCCCGAAATTCCCTACAAGGCGGTGCAAACTCCCTACGATTTTGTGGTCAGTGCCACGCTCCGCAATCACCCCGTGATACAGAGTTTCGTGCCAAATGTGGGCAAATTTGACCCCATCAATTTCGATGCTTCGCTCAATAGCCAGCAGGATACTACGTTGCAAGCATCGCTTTTTGTACCTTATGCCGAATACGACACTTCGAGCATCAGCAATGGGCGATTCAAGATTTTTGGGGTGAAAAACCAAGCTCATTACCAAGGAAACATCGCCCAAGTGCTTTACGATGAATACAGATTTAGACGATTATTCTTGGGTGGAAATATCGCCAATAATGTACTTTCGATAAACTTACTCGCCAAAGATTCACTCAATGTCAATCGCTACGGTTTTGCAGGAAATTTGCGGTCGGTTGATAAAAAACTGCGGCTGAATTTAACCCAAAAAGGCACGCTCATTGACTACAAAACTTGGGAAGCCGACTCCACGGGGTTTGCCGAATACAGTTCTGAGGGAGTTTATATCAACCATTTATTGCTTAATCAAAATCGCCAACGGTTAAGTATCAATAGCCAATATCCCGAACCAAACTCGCCCCTTACCATCAAAATTGACAGCCTCAACATCACGCCATTCATAACCCTCGCCACGCAAGATTCTACACTTGCGGGTGGCACGCTGAACGGACTTTTTCAGCTAAAAAACTACATGACTACACCCGAATTTACGGGGGATTTGATGGTCAGAAACTTTATTTTTACCCAAATACCAATCGGTAATATGAGCCTAAACGCTACCAATGAAGCCAACGATCGCATTAAGGTTTTGGGGAATGTTTTGGGGAATGGAAATGATATTCAAGCCGATGGACAATATTTTTTGAACAGAAAAAAGCCGCTTGATTTCAAGATAAACATCAAGAAAATCAGCACAAAAACTATCGAAGCATTTAGTTTTGGACAACTCAAAAATGCCCGTGGTAGCCTTACTGGTTTGCTTAATATTTCGGGCGAACCTACCAAACCCGTGTTTGATGGAAACGTAAAATTTGATACGGTGGCGTTTAGCTTGGCAATGCTCGGAGCTACCTATCGCATTGATAATCAACAACTTAACTTTAAAAACAGCATCATTGGCTTTGATAAATTTACGGTTACGGATACACTCGGGCAAAAAATGCTGGTCAATGGGAGTTTGTCTTTACAGAATATCCCAAACTTTAATTATAAACTCAACATCGCCAGTAAAAACTTTATGGTGCTGAATGGTAGCCGCAAAGACAATGATTTTTTTTATGGCAAAGGCTTCGTTGATGCTAATTTGAATGTTCGGGGCATTGGCACAAAACCCGCCATCGAAGGAAGTGTAAAAGTAAAAGAAGGCAGCGATATTACGGTGCTTTTGCCCGACCGTGAGATAAATAAAGCCGAAACCGAGGGCATTGTGGCGTTTGTTGATTTGAAAAATCCGACTGCCGAAAATACCGTCCAAACCGATTCATCGGACTTAACTTCTACCTTCGATTTTGCCGAAGAAATATCGCTCAATATTGACGTTGATGATAAGTCACAACTGACAATTATCGTGGACGAACTCAACGGTGATAATATTCGGGTAAAAGGCAATGCCCAACTCAATACGGGTATTACGCCGAGCGGGCAGCCATTCGTGCTGGGGCTTTATGAACTTTCGTCGGGAAGCTACGATTTATCATTTCAGTTTTTGAAAAAACAATTTGACATCGAAAAAGGCAGTACGCTCCTCTGGACGGGCGATCCCATGCAAGCCCAAGTGGATATTACGGCGATATTTAAAATCGAAGCCGAGATTCCCCGTACCATCGCCACTACAAAATCTATTGGCAAAATACCGCTCGAAGTTTTGCTAAAAATGAACGGCAATCTATCGAATCCTACCATTGATTTTGATATTAGAGTTCCCGAAACGGCTTCGCCCGAACTCAGCAACGCTATAAAAAACGATGGCTATTTGGAAACTCTCCGACGAAATTCGGTGGAAATGAACAAGCAAGTGTTTGCTCTACTGGTGCTGAATAAGTTTTTGACCGAACAATCAACCGATTTCTTTTCGGGCATAAATCCCGAAGCCATTGCTCGGCAGAGTGTGAGCAAACTCCTAACCGACCAGCTAAATCTACTGGCAGGAGATTTGATTAAGGGAATAAATCTTGATTTTAAACTCAACTCAACCACTACTGGCAGCGATGCTGGTGTTGTTCAGGCACGAACCGATTTGAATGTCGGGTTGAGCAAAGCGTTTCTCAACGACCGATTGAAAGTATCGGTTGGGCGAAATTTTCAACTCGAAAATACCACAGGTGCTGCCGCCAACACCAATAGTATTGTGGATAATATTTCGCTCAATTATAAACTTAGTGCCGACGGACGGTACTTGTTTAGTGCCTACCGAAAAAATCAGTATCAGGCCATTCTTGATGGTTTTGTGGTAGAAACTGGCGTAGCCTTCACGGTTACGCTTGATTATGAGTATTTTAAGGAGTTATTTGAAAAGAAAAAATGAAAATAACCAAAGTAAAAAAAATGTTTAAATCACAAAATCAAGAATTTTTGAAAGTATTTACTACCTTCAAAAGCTTTCTTTTAGGTTTTGTGGGAATATTTATGGGCTTATTTTCCTCATCATGCTCTGTAAATAAGTACATTCCGCAGGGTGAAAGCCTATACACGGGAGCGAAAATAAAGATTGTTAATGATTCTACTTTCGATGCCAAACAAGCAAAAGTCCTAAAAGAGCAAATAACAACCATCGTACGCCCCATGCCGAATAAGCGAATTTTTGGTTTTCCGTACAAGGTTTGGTTTTATTATGTAATCGGCGAGCCTAAACGAAAAACGGGATTTAGGCAATGGTTCAGAAAAAAATTTGGTGAGCCACCCGTACTGGCAAGCAAGCGGGTGGTCAGTACAAACACCGAAATTATCAGTAACTTTTTGAACAACGAGGGCTATTTTCGTTCAACTGCTACGGGTGAACTAATCATCAAAGGCAAAACAGCCGAGGCAAACTACGTGGCGAGTATCAAGCCCCGCTACAAGATTGGACGAGTAGTTTTTGTGAAGAAAGACAGTGCGGAGTTTAGCAAAAATCTGGCAAAAACCCAAGCCGAATCTTTGCTACAAGCCAATGATGCCTATCGGTTTGATAACATCAAGCTCGAACGTGACCGCATCGACAAGGCCTTGAAACTGACTGGCTACTACTATTTTCGACCCGATTTTTTGATAATCAAAGCCGACACCAACCAACGAAGCCGAAAAGTTGATTTATTGCTTGAATTGAAACCCAATGTACTGCAAACCGCCCTCAAACAATACCGAATCAATGATATTTCGGTTTATGTTGATACCCAAGACAGCACAAAATATGCTTCGCAAGCAAGACAGGATTTAATCATTTTTGACCCCAAGAAAAGTTACCGAAATAGGGTTTTCAACGATGCCATAAGTTTTCAGCGTGGGCAATACTACAACAGCCAAACCCACGATGCCTCACTTTCTCGGTTGATAAATTTACGCAATTTTAAGTTTGTCAAGAATCGTTTTGAGCTGGTCGGTCGCTCCGACTCGGCGTTGATAAATGTGATTTATGACCTAACGTCACTCAAAAATAAATCATTACAAGCCGAATTTAACGGCCTTACTCGCTCCAATAACTTGACGGGCTTACAATTAGGCACAAGTTGGCTCAACCGAAACGTTTTTAAAGGGGCTGAAATCTTGAAAATTGGCATCAATACGGGTTTTGATTTTCAGTTGGGGAATAGGCTAAATAGCAACAAAAACCTCAATAGTTATTATAGTTTATCGGGCGATGCCGACCTGACATTTCCAAGATTTGTCTTGCCATTTTACAAAGTCAAAGTCGGTCAAAATCAAGCATTGCCCCGCACAACCATCAACATTGGCTACACTCGCTTGATTCAAAAAGGCATTGATTCAAACGAAGTTCGGGGGCTTTTCCGATACAACCAATACACCATTACTTCGCTACGCAGCTCGTTGAGCTACAATGTACGAAAAAATGCTTCGGTAGAACAAACCTTTACGCCTATTGCGATTAACTTAAATAGACCAAGAAATATTAGTGAAGCATTTACAGAAAAAATATTCAGAAGTGCAGGAAACGGCAATATCGAAGACTTAATTCGCTATGATAATATCCTTAAAACTCGTTTGATTTTGGGTGGGCAGTACAATATTGTTTATACCCCCAAGCAATCGGTCAAAAGTCGGCACTACTTTTACGTAAATGCGGGGGTGGACTTTGCGGGAAATCTTGCGGGATTATTAGCAAAAAAACAGCCCAATGGCTCAAAACAAATCGGCAATACCGTTTTTGAACAATACGCCCGTTTCGACCTCGAAACCCGTTATTATTTAGATATTTCGCCCCGAGTTCGGTGGGCAAGCCGCACAATTTTGGGTTATGGTCTGCCCTACGGCAACTCCAAAAGTCTGCCAAGTCAGTTGAAACAATATTTTGTGGGAGGTAGCAATAGCATCAGGGCTTTTAGAGCAAGATCGCTCGGCCCAGGCGAATACAAGATTGATAGTTCGGCTATTTTTATCACGTCCTACGGTGATGTCAAAGTAGAATTAAACACCGAACTCCGCATAAAAGCAAGCCAAATCATTAATTTGGCGGCGTTTGTTGATGCAGGAAATGTATGGCTCACAAAATTTAACGAAGCAGCAGGATACCCCAAAAGTAGTGTTTTTGGGAAGGATTTTTATAAGCAACTCGCCATTGGCGGGGGTGTTGGACTGCGGCTTGATTTTACGTTTGTCAAGTTAAGGCTCGACCTCGCTACGCCATTTCGCAAACCGTGGCTACCCGAAGGCGAGCGTTGGGTGTTCAATGATTTCAAACCATCAAGCAAGCCGTGGCGAAAAGAAAACTTGATTTTGAATATTGCGATTGATTATCCGTTTTGAGATGGTGGGAGGGCGTTTGTACAAACAAACTCAAACTAATTTGAGTTTTCTTCAAATCCGTAACAAACAAAACCAACTGCAAGTATAAACATTTCCTGAAATTTGGTATTTTTGTGATTATTTGAAAATAAATGAAAATAATAACGCTGTGACTTCAAAACAAATAAATCAAACTCATGATTACATTTGAAATAAATACCGCCGATTTGGAAAAACTAAAATCATTAATTGGTGAGTTTGGCACTTATTACAGTGATGATGATAAGCCTTGGACTTTTGAAGATGTTGATGCTCAAAGGGAAATCGCTGTGGATATTATAGATATAATTAAACCATTAATTGATAGGGAGTAAATATGCCAAAATTATTTTCAAATAGTAACAAGAAATTTTTGTCCCAAATTGATAAACCTGAAAAGGAGTTGAACAAATTTATTTGTGAAAACTGGAAAAGTTTATTTCCAAATCTAACATTTATAACCAGCGAATTTCCAATAAAAGGAAATGTTAGAAGTTTGGGCAATAATGGTAGAATGGATATAGTTGGGTATAATCCAACCACTAAAAAGTTTGTAATCTTTGAACTCAAAAAAGATTATGATAAAAACATAACCGACCAAGCGGCAGATTATCGTGATTATGTTCAAGATAATTTTTCAGAAATATATTTACATGCTACTCAAAAATATGAAGTTGAACTGCCAAAATTCACCTCAATCAATCACAATAATGTGGAAATTATTTTGATTGCGAAAAAATTCAGTTTGACTCAAATTGAACGAGTTAAGAAAAACAAAGAAAATACAATAACCCTCATTAAATATTATTGGTTTGAAGAAGACTTAATTTTTATTGATTACATAAACAATGACCCTGACGACGTTAAGATTGAAAATGAAAATACCAGAAAAATCAACGAAATAAAAAATATCATAAGTCAAGACCCAGAAATGTTTGAAATTGATCGCTTTTTTGGCTTGCGTGAAGAAAGCAAAATCGCTTTTATTACTTTTCTAAATCTCCTCAAATTAAACGCCAAAGTTGAACTGGGCTTTTCACAAACAAAAATTGCCCTCAAAGTTAAGGGTGCAACTTTCTCTGCAATAAGTTCTGGTGGGAAAGGAGGTAGAAAAACAATCTTACAAATCAATACAAATTTTGATGTATCCTCATTACCTAACTTGGTTATTGATGATAGATACAGGGGTGAAGGTGTAAAACAAAAAGGAAGCCTTGGTCTTGAACGTTTTGAGGTTTTTCTAAGAAATGAAGAAGAAATAAAAGCGTTTTATGATTTTATCAAAGTAAAAATCTAAGGAATAGAAATTAAATAAGGTGAGCGTTTTAGGCTGGTAATTTTTTTGTTAGGTAATTCCATTTTTTAAGCAAATAGCGGTGTTCTATTTAAGTAAAAAATGAGATTTCATAACGAAAAAAGTATCGTATCAAATGCTCACTTTATCTAATTTCTATTCCTAAGGAACGAGAATTAAATAAAATACTATTTTCAGTCTGGTAATTTTTTGTTCAGTTTATTCCATTTTTTTCTACGAATAATGGATTATTTAAAGCAAAAAATGGTGTAAAATCAACAAATAAAGTGTCGAATCAAAAAAGTACTTTATTTAATTCTCGTTCCTAACATCAATTAAGTGAATCTTCTGTATCTCTAATAAAGTTATGATAATTTCAATATAGCTAAATTTGAAATCACCCCCCAAAACCAAAAAAGCAGCCAGATTTACCTGACTGCTGCAATGCTTTTCTGCGAAGACAAACCAAATATTATTCGGCTTCTTTCCAGCGATATTCTACTTTATCGTCAAGAAATTCTTCCAAGGCTACCGACGTTGGCTTTGGCTGACGCTCATAAAATCTTGAAATTTCGATTTGCTCACGATTCTCGAAAATCTCTTCCAAATTATCAATATTTGAAGCAAATTCGCCCAATTTCTGAGTCAATTCTTCTTTGGTTTTTACTGCTACTTGTCTTGCACGTTGCGATGCGATATACACCGACTCGTAGATATTGCCCGTCTTGGCGGCTAATTTATCTAAGTCTCTCGCAATGATTGAAGGATTTATTGCCATATTTTTGATTCACTCCCATTTGCAGAGGAGCATTGGTTTTTATTGAAATTTAATCTATCTATTCAAATTCCTCGACAAATCAAGGAGTATTTTTTCCTACTTTTTCATCTTTCTTGGTTGCCTCTTCCTTCTTGGCAGCTTCTTCTTTTTCTTTGGCTACTCGGGCGGCTTCTTTGGCTTTCAATTCTTTTACTTCCTGCTCAAACTTCACGGCTTTCGCCAGCCCTTTGGTTGCTCCGTCATATACTTTCTCGGCTTGATTGATGTACTTACTCTTCGGAAAAGCATCAATAAAATCCTCATAAAACTTCAAGGCATCGGTATATCGTTCTTTTTGCTTGATTTCATAGCTTACCTCGGCCAAATCGTACTGTGATTGTACTTTCAAAAATGACAACTCTTCGATGTACTCAGAATCAGGAAAATCTCGTTGAAAATTATCAATCACTACGACCGCCGCTTTGTAATTAGCAATCGTTACGCCACTGGTTTTATAATAAAGTTTGGCTTTTTCGTAAGATTTTTCTTCCAAACGGTGCCTCAAATCTTTCAAATCTTGGCTACAACTACCTGCATACTTACTTTCAGGGTATGAATTAATGAAAGTCTGTAATGCCTCAATGGCCGTGAGTGTACTGGTTTGGTCGAGGTTAAAATTCGGTGAGTCTTTAAACATCGAATTGGCGTACATATAAAACGCTTCTTCGGCCAGCGGACTATTGGCATACGTTGAATAAAAATTCTTGAATAAGTATGCACTCATGCTAAACTGCTTTTGCTTGTATTGAGCATAAGCATTATAAAACTGCGACTGCTCGGCGAGCGAATCGCCTTTGAGCAAGGGGATTATTTCTTCGTAAAGGATTCCCGCTTTGTAGTAGTCTCCTTTTTTGTAATAATCATTGGCAGCTTTGTACTTTTCGTCGGTAGTGCCTTTTTTTTGTAGCTTCATAAACTTGTTTGAGCAAGCCGAAAACAACAAAACACTGACCAATAAGAGGGCGATATAAGGTATTTTTGAGAACATGGGTGCAAAGATAATAAAAATGCTACGCTTTTGTAACGAATTTGGTAGCTTAATTATTTGTGATAATGAAAAAAATGCGAGTAAGGGCTGTTATCCTTGAAAATTTATTCAAAAAGCACCAACGCTAACTTCCATTTTTTCTAAAAATATCGAACCAAACTGCGTAACAAAAGCCACATCGCTGGCATCACGCCCGTAGGCTATCACCACTCGATTGCCTTTGGGCTGGGGCTGGGTGGCATCAAAGGTAAACCATTGATTATCAAGATAAACCTCGTGCCAAGCGTGCAAATCCATGGGCGAAAGTTCGTGCAGATACCCAACCACCATGCGGGCAGGAATATTAATGGCTCGGCAGAGGGCGATGGAGAGATGCGAAAAATCACGACAAACACCGATACGGGTCTGGTTAATATCACAAGCCGACGACGACGACGAACTGTAACCATACTCATAAACCACGTTTTGGCTGACCCACTGCCTAATGGCCTCGGCTTTGGCGTAGCCCGTTGCGTAGTTTTGGGTGATTTCGGCCGCCATCATCGAGAACCTATCGGACTCGCAATAGCGGCTTGGGAGTAAGTAAAGTAGCGTTTCGTCGGGCAGGTTTTCGATAGATAAAATATTAGCGGCGTAATTGACATCAATCGTATCACTGGTTTCGACAACGGCAGTGGTAGTAATACTAAAACTACCGACAGGAACTACCAACCGCTGACAAATATTGCCATAAATATCTTGATACTCGCTAAAAGGTACGTTGGGCGAAAGTAAAAGCTGTTGCTCAATAACCCGCTGGGCCGCTCCACTCTGAGAACTGAGCATCAGCACCAACGGCACATTCTCTTGGGATTGGTAGCTGATTTGGCAAGAAGTTTTTAATTTCATTTGGTGTGCAGTTTTTCTTGTGAAGGTACGCTTTTTTTATGAGTAAACGCTATCATATTGGCGTGGTGTCCACAAAGCACTGAAACAAAAAACGCTTCCCAAGATGAGAAGCGTTTCCGTAAATCAAATTTTATTTTTCATAACTTACTTAATAGCTGCACTTTGCCGTCCATGTCGGCCGAGGCGGTCAGTAGCAACGCACCCTTTTTGCGACCTTGATAGGCGTACAATTTATCACCTTCGTCCATCGAAATGGTGGTAGTAACACCTTTATAAAGGCTATACGAACCGCCACTATTGGCATTATAAACTAAAAATGAATCGTCGGTATCGTTCTTGATTTTGATTTTTATTTTTTCACCAACGTTTCTCTTTACGTGAGAAATTTTTACTCCGTAATTAGCTGATAATGAAGCACTTGTAAGGCTTAGTAAACAAATGGCAATAATTATTTTTTTCATTTTGATAAGAATTTATACGTTTAAGTTTCTTGTCAAAATTAAGGTACTTGAAGGTGTCATGCTTGCCTATTCCATGAAACAAGTTTCTAACATTACAGAATGTCGTTTTGGTTTCACGAATCGTAATTGATACCTGATGAACGAACAAAATATTCGCCACGCAAGCAAATCACTTACTCCGATAAGCCTTGATGCCTTGTTGATTTACGCCAAAAAACAAAGTATTTTTTATTGAAACCACCGACCGCACATCACCCACGAGATTAAACCCCGATTGCGTTTGCGAAACGGTCACAAACTGACCTTTGCCGTCGCCTCGCAACAATAGTCCATTATTAGCATCGTACCGACCGAATTTCAGACGAGTTTTGCTCAAATTACCCACCAATATTAAATCTTTTCTGTTGTCATAGTCAAAATCCGTGGTGGCAATACCGTAAATTGGAGCAAATTGTACTTCGGTTGGCAGATTTTTTTCTTGAAATTTGCCTTTGCCGCCATTCAAAAAACAAGTTGTTTTGAAGCAATTTGCAGCTAACTTCTTAGCATCTTTTAGCTCACTTTCACCGAATATATCGGTTAAGGTTGCATTGGCGTAGCTCTCATAAGTCGTAAACTTTGGTCGCTTCGTTGGCACTTGGTCAAGCAGTTCATCTCGGGTTAAATATGGATAAGATTTACCTTGAACATACATACACAAGATTGGGTCAATGCTACCATTTTCATCAAAATCCTTGTAGGATAGCTCCGTAGGCTCGCTTTCAGTGGCTTTGGCTTGGCTATTGAGTCCTAAATTTCCGATAATCAAGTCGGGCAGGGCATCACCATTGAGGTCTTCGACCAATAGTTTATTCCACCAACCGCCGTATTTTTTTTCAAAATAGTTTTCGGTTTTGTCCGTAAATTGTCCATTACTATTTTCAAAAACAATAATCGGTAGCCACTCGCCCACGATGATTAATTCTTGTTTTTTATCATTATTCAAATCCACAAAAGCAGCGTCCGTGACCATGCCAATATGTTGGAGGGCGGGCGGAGTAGCATCAATGAAAGTACACCCAGCAGCCCCAGCAGCCCCCCCCGCCCCCGAT
>JANNEN010000245.1:0-2387 GCA_031378715.1 Emticicia sp. | reverse complement strand
ATAAACGAAATTTGTTAGCTGTTTTTGTGAAAAAATGCAGGTCGATTGCACTAAAACAAGCCAAAATATGTAGTGATAGGTTTTCATTTTTTTATGAGAAAATTATATCTCAAATAAGGGAAAAAGTCATATTGGGTTTCTGGATAAAGATATGCTACTTTGTTGTATTTGTACTGAACTCCCAAGTTTAGTTTGCTTCTCTTAAACAAAAACTCGTAATACAAAAGACAAGTGGGTGCCAGATATTCGGGCCATTTGATTGGTCTTGAATAAAAGCCAGGGTTAATGGTTTTGATATAAACAAGCCCAACGTTTCCTCTTCGCCATACGTGGAATAAACCCCAAAAATTGACGGAATTAAGCATAATATCATCATAAACCTTATTTCTGCCTAATTTTACAAAAATAGAAGCTCCAACATTGACCCGTTTTTTTTGAAACTGTCCACCAACGGCAATGGTTGGTGCGTAATAATCTTTTTCCTTATCGTAAGCAATTTGAGCATCTACGCCCATCAAAAAATGCGGCATTACTGCCTTTTTTACTTTTATTCCCACAAATGGATTTACGAAAGGAGTACCGTCAGAATCAGAAAGTAGGCCTGTTTTCAATTCAATATTGTTGGTTAGTCCGACATTAATTTGGGGATAATAAATTGTTGAGATGCCAAACTCGGCTGTTATCTGACCCTTTTCTAAGGTACTAAAATCATTGATGAGTCCTTGATAAAACCACTCAGCATTGGAAAACTCTACCGAAACCCTTTGGTAATATTTTTGTTTGTAGCGTAGCGAATCTTTACTTTTTTGTGCAAAAACTGCACGTGAAAAGATAAATAGCAGGAATAAAAATAGTGTTTTCAAGTTGGGCGAGTAATTACGGGTAAAACTTTGAGATGCGTATTTTAACCATTGACTTAATTTTTCAAGAAATGGTTGTAATCAATTTCAAAAAAAGCTGATTTACCCAAAACAATAAAATTGGTGGGTGGGTTCTGCCATTTTTTCGGTGGGTGGGTTCGGCTTCGCTCACCCACCGAAAAAACGGCTTCGCTCACCCACCACCATTTTTTCTACTATCAAAAATGGTTTGGGTTGCTTTGCGGGCTATAATCGGTCGGAAATAATTATGCGTTTGAAATGAGATTTGTATATCTTTGTAACATTCCAAACGCACATTGTTCAACTATGCCGCTTTTATGAAAAAACTTTACTTTTGCTCCATTTTACTCATTTTATGTGCTTTTTTTAACGCACAAGCCCAAGTGAAGTTTGAAGAGTTTTCGACTTTGGAAAACCTATTATCAAAAGCCAAAACAGAAAAAAAACTCGTCTTTGTGCAAGTAGCCTCCCAAACTTGCAATCAATGCAACGATGTAGCCAGAAAAGGCTTATCGGACTTGGTACTGAAAGAGAAATTTGCGGTCAATTTTATTTCAACTTCCATCAATCACGGAAGTGAATTGTACCAACAAATTATGGACAAAATCAATGTCAAAGAATTTAGCATGGGTTCACTGTTTTTGGACGAAGATGGCTATTTACTCCTCAAAAATAACACAACGACATCGCTTGCCTTGACTTACATGACCAATGCCGACAAAGCGATTGTTCTTTCCAAAAATAATGTTTTGAAAGAACTTGATGCTCAATATCCAAAAGAAAAAGGAAATAAAGCGTTTTTGAAAAAGCTAATCCAAGAAAAAAACAAGGCAGATTTTGACACGCAATCACTTATCGAAGAGTTCATCAGTTTGCATACAATCAATGAATTGACCAGCATCGAAAATGCCAATCTCATCATCGAGCAAAGTCCGCCGCTTGAAAGCCGAGCCAGAAAACTACTTTATGCTTGTTTCTCGAAAAAGGTAATTGACAGCTTGTTTGCTGCTCATTCGTTGGCCGAGCGAATAAAAATCAATAATAAAGTCATCAAGCCACTCGTCAGATTGCGTTACGAAAAAAAAACAGAAACTTAGCTAATCAATTAAGTGGTTTTATCTCGAACACCTATGAAAAAAATTGGGAAAAGGGCAACTTTGCGAGTCAATCGTTTTTAATGAATTTCTACAAAGATATTAAAGATAGTGCGGCGTTTCTTCAAAGTGCCGAAGGCTTTTGTGCCTACAAACTAATGGCGATTTCGATTGATACTTTGAAAAAAAGAGAGGAGCAAGAACGAATGAAAATGATGGAACAAAGCAGAGAAAAGCTAAGTAGTAAAAGCGGCAAATTTGCGTCGTTTGCTTATTCGCCTTATTATATAAAATATGCTGCCGAACTCAATAACGCAGCTTTCGGGAGTTTTACGTTTACCCGAGATTTGGAAAAATTGGCAAAAGCCCTGAAATGGTCGAAAAGAGCGATTGAAATTCAGGAAGCGATTAT
>JANNEN010000205.1:0-3241 GCA_031378715.1 Emticicia sp. | reverse complement strand
GAAAATCTTCGCCGTACGAAGGTTTACGAATTTCCAACGAACGCAACATTTCGCCCAAAGCGGCTGGTGTAAGCTGCTGAGGAGCGTCCGACCAAGCCTCGTCAGGATTGCGATGCGATTCAATAATCAAACCATCATAGTTTAAATCCAAGGCACGCTGGGCGAGTTCGTACAAGTAAGCACGTTTTCCTGCCATGTGGCTCGGGTCACCAATCATTGGTAATTGCGGGAAAAGTGTTTTCAACTCAACCGCCATTTGCCACATCGGCGAGTTGCGAAACTTGGTTTCTTGGGCATTAGAAAACCCACGGTGAATGGCCGCCATTTTCTTGATACCCGCACCCGCAATTCGCTCAAATGCCCCTACCCACAAAGCCAAATCTGGATTTACGGGGTTTTTTATCAATACTGGCACATCAACGCCTTTCAGCGAGTCGGCCAAATCCTGTACATTAAATGGATTTACGGTCGTTCTGGCACCAATCCACAAAATATCAATACCATATTTCAAAGCCAACTCTACATGCTGAGGCGTGGCTACTTCAATCGCAATCGGCAAGCCTGTTTCTTTCTTTGCCGCTACCAGCCACGGCAAAGCAGCTTCGCCCATACCCTCAAAACTTCCTGGCCGAGTACGGGGCTTCCAAACGCCCGCCCGTATCACGTGGGCGTAGCCTTCTTGGGCAATTTGAGATACCGTTTCTCTGACTTGCTCTTCGGTTTCGGCACTACACGGCCCAGCGATAATCAATGGCTTCCCTGCGGTGTCGATCCAACTACTCAGCGGAAGTATGTCTAAATTTGCTTTCATTAGTTAAGTAAAAGAGCGATATGTTTCGCTTTTATAAAAAAATCAAAAAAAAAACTCCTTAAATGTAATATATTTGTAACATAATTCGGACACAGCCCGTTACTTGTCAATAATATATCTTGAAATAATACAACGCACCAAACAAACTGTAAACTTCATTAAACATTAAAATTATGTCAGTAAAAACTGCTCCACAGCAACGTACATTGAGTTTCGAGGATACGTCCGTGGCATTTGCTCATCAAACAAATGGTAAACTTCGCAAAACCTATTTGATTTTTGCGATGATGAATCAAAACTGGCTCGTAAAGATAGGAACTTTTTTTATAAAACTAACATTAAAGTTAGGTTTGCCCGTAAAATTTCTCATCAAAAACACCTTGTTTAACCAATTTTGTGGCGGTGAAAGCATCGAAACTTGTCAAAAAACAATAGAAAATTTGGCAAAGGCCAACGTCGGTACAATACTTGATTATTCGGTTGAGGGCGAAGACGATGAAAAAGACTTTGAAAAAACTACCCAAGAATTAATCAAAACCATTCGTAAAGCAGCCCAACAAAACACCGCAATTCCGTTTTCGGTCTTCAAAGTGTCGGGCATCGGTTCGGTAGATATTCTTGAAAAAGTACAAGAGTATCCGCAGGAAGTCACGTACGATGACCAACTGGCTTTTGAGCGGGTCAGAAGTCGAGTCGATAAACTTTGTGCATTGGCAGCCGAGCTTAATGTTAGGTTATTTTTAGATGCCGAAGAAACTTGGATTCAAGATATTATTGATGAGTTGAGCTACGAAATGATGAAAAAATATAACATTGACGGCAAAACCATCGTTTATAACACCTATCAACTTTATCGTTGGGAAAGTATTGATAATTTGATAAATGCCTGTCAGAAAGCCCGAAACGAAGGCTACACCGTTGGGGGCAAACTCGTACGGGGAGCGTACATCGAGAAAGAACGCCGCCGTGCTGCCGAAATGGAGTATAAAAGCCCGATTCATATTGCAAAAGAAAATACCGATGAGGATTTTGATAAATCGGTACATTTTGCCGTTGATAATCTTGATGTATTATCGATATGCTTGGGTACGCACAATGAAGAAAGTTGTTTACTTTGCATCAAACTAATGGAAGAAAACGGTATTGCCAATGATGATGCCCGAATCTGGTTTGCTCAACTGCTGGGCATGAGCGATAATATTTCGTATAATTTAGCAAATGCGGGCTTCAATGTAGCCAAATACGTCCCATATGGCCCCGTGGAGGCCGTTATGCCTTATTTATTTCGACGAGCCGAAGAAAACTCTTCGATTGCGGGGCAGAGTAGCAGAGAGTTTTTGTTAGTTAAAAAAGAGCGAGAAAGAAGAGAAAAGCGGGCAATTACCAATTAACAATTATCAATTATATTTTCTGTCATACCTCGACCGAATATGAAGTCAAATAATGTAAGTAATGATTTTTATGAAGAATAAATCACCGTACAAGTTTTTGTTTCTAACACTTATTTTAATTCTCATCGACCAAGCCATCAAACTTTGGATGTTTTATGATGTGGTGCCAAATCACTACGGTGAAATTGACTTAATACCCGATTTTTTTAAATTGCACTACGTCGAAAACAAAGGAATGGCCTTCGGAATGGAACTCGGTGGCGAATACGGAAAACTCCTCTTGACAACCTTTCGCTTGGCGGCAATGGTCGGCATTTGTTGGTATTTGGTGCATTTGGCAAGCAAAAACGCTCATTCAGGCTTACTTTGGTCAATTGCGGCCGTACTCGGCGGAGCAATCGGAAATGTAATTGATAGTACTTTTTACGGAGTTTTCTTGAATAATGCCCCCATTGGTGTTCCAACGCCGTGGTTTCACGGGCAAGTAATTGATATGTTTTACGCCTACGGACTCGACCGCCAGTACCCCGATTGGATTCCGTTTTTGGGGGGAGAATACAACACAACACCAATTTTTAATTTTGCCGATGCCTGTATTTTCTGTGGTGTAGTCAGCATTTTGATTTTTCAACAAAGATTTTTTGAGTTTGATAACGTAAAAAAACAGGCCGAAAATCAAATCAGTGATGATAATTTGACCGAAACTTTGGCGGAATTATCGGAAAATGAGGAAACCTTAAATAAAGAACTAAACGAAGAAGTATCCGAAATCACTAACGAAGATAATCAGTTCAGACTAACCGAAGAATCGGTAAAAGATGCTGATGACGTTGAGCCTAAAATTACAACAAAAAATACGTTATAGTAATGGATATAGTTTATTAAAGTATTGATTATAAGGAACGAGAATTAAATAAAATACTATTTTCAGTCTGGTAATTTTTTGTTCAGTTTATCCCATTTTTTTCTACGAATAATGGATTATTTAAAGCAAAAAATGGGGTAAAATCAACAAATAAAGTGTCGAATCAAAAAAGTA
>JANNEN010000107.1:0-6208 GCA_031378715.1 Emticicia sp. | reverse complement strand
ATAATTTTTTATTTCACTAAGCATAATTTAATGCATAATTAAGGATGTAGAATTAAGAATTACTACTACTAAAGTTCGTTTGTTAATAAAGCCGAATTTCTACCCGTCTATTTTGGCTACGGTTTTCTTCGGTATTATTTTCGGTTTTTGGTTTGGTACTTCCGTCACCTTTTACGCTGATTCTATCGGTTTTTATGCCTTTGTTGAATAAATAATTGGCCAAATATTTTGCTCTAAATTCGGCTAAATACTGGTTTTGTTTATAGTCGCCAGTGTTGTCGGTATGTCCAGTTATTTCGATTTTTAGGAGCAGTGATTGCTTCATTTTTTCGATAATTTCCTCAAATTTTTGTTTAGATTCAGCCTTCAAACTTACGGTACTTTGTTCAAAATAAAGTGTTTCAAAAACAGGCTCAATGGCTACGGATTTAAAACCATCAATGACTAACTGATTAATGCCTTCCTTTGCTTTCATATTTGCCAAACTCTTTGTGCCATCAGTATAAAAAACATTGATTTCGTAGTCATTTTGGCTGTTTAAGAGTCCATATTTGATATTTTCTTCATCATGCAAATCAATTATGCTCCCTTCTTTCGTTGATGTTTTATCGACTACTTTTATCTGTTTTATGTCTTGTTTTTTCGTGAGAATCAAGTTTAAAAATGATAATTTTCTTATCAATTTTGGCGTATTATTATGGGTTTGATTATCCAAAGTTTCGATGATTAAGTTGCCCATATATTTTTGATAATTATCAGCCAAAACTTCAATCGCAATAATATCTTTTTCGTTAAAAACAATCTGAAACGATGGCTGCTCGGGCATTGTTCTGAACTCCGATATTTTGTTGGTTTGGGTATAAGTCAATTTAAAATCTGCTATAATTGGCTTACCGCTAATCCCATCAATTGCTTGAAAACTATGCGTGGTATTGCTTTTGTTTGGCTGTCCGCTTCGTTCAATTTTATGCCCCTTGACAGTGGTCGATTGCAAATAAATTTGGTCGATTTGCTGCCGCTGTTGCATCACGAGTGGAATCTCACAAATCATCAGCGGCACTACCAAGTCGGCGGGGTTAATGCTGATATTCGACACAATATAGCCCTTCGATTGTATTTTTAAACTAAACTCCTTGGGTAAAACTGTTAGTTCAAACTTTCCTTCTGAATCGGTCTGTGTAACTTTCAGTGATGATGTGCCATCTTTGTAAGCAATATTTATTTCGCCAAACAAGGGCGTTTTTGTGGCGGCATCATAAATTATTCCTTTAATTTTGACCGAAGCCAAACCCTGACTATTTGCCAAAGTAGCCATCATCACAACGCAATAAATAATGATGATTACTTTCATTTCTTTTGTACTTTTTAATTAAACCATAACAATTTAGTAATTAGAAATATTCATTCAAAGAAATCATAAAATATTGATAATCAATTATTTGAATGGCTACGGACTATCGTCTGTCAACTATTGACTGTTTCACTTTCCGTATTTTTTTATCATTTCTTTCAACTCTTTATTGTCCCGAAAATCCTTCTGAATACTGTTCAATAGTTTATCTTTCTTGATAAATTGGGCGTTGATACTTTTTGCTTGCAGCAATTTTTCAAACACTTTCAGGGCTTCGGGGGTATCGTTTTTTAGCACGTGGTAGCACGCCAGCGAATATTGAGTTTCGTTGTTTGCGGCATTTTTTTCTAATGACTTCGTTAAAGCCGTCATGGCATTTTCGGCTTGCTTCGTAAAAAGGTAAACATTAGCCAAATCCTTGTAAAACCATTCGTCGTGTTCGGTGGTGTCGGCCTCGATTGCCTTCGTAAAATCATCAATTGCTTCTTGGTACTTTTCGGTTTTCATGTAGGCATAACCTTTCATTTTGTGCGAATTGCCCAAACTTTGCCCCTCTTTGTCATATTTTATGGCATTTTCAAAGGAAATAATTGCTTCGGGATATTTTCCAAGATTATACAAAGATGTACCTTTGGCAGAATGTTTCTCAAATTTACTGGGGTCAATGACGATAGATTTCTGAAAATCATCAACGGCATCATCGTACTTTGCCAGTTCAACGTAAGTCAATCCACGGTAATAGAAAGCCTCGCCGTATTGTTCATCGAGCTTGACGGCGGCCGTAAATTCGGGAATCGCTTCTTGATAAAACTTGGTCATGTACATACAAATACCCAGATTACTGTGGGTTTCGGCAAAAAATGATTTTGGGTAAAGTTTCTCAATGTCCCGCTCGGCAATTTTTATTTTTTGATAAGGCAAAATCGCCGATTTGTATTCTTTCAGGTTCATCAAAGCCTTGCTTTCTTGCATGACGGCGGCGTAATAAGTGGGCGAAATACTGGCCGCTCGCCTAAAATCCTCGATACAATCACGGTATTCTTCCAAATTATACTTGGCTAATCCTCGTTTATAATATGCATCATCATAGCGAGAATCATTGCTGATGGCCGTTGTATAATTTTCGATGGCCGTTGGATATTCCTTTTTTCGGGCGTAACATTCTCCCCGTTTGTACCATGCCTTGGCCAACTGGGGCGTGATGAGCGTGGCGTTTACAAAATTTTTCAATGCGGCATCAATCTGCTGGTTTTCAAACGATTTATCACCTTCGGCATAAAAAACTTCCGCCCTATTTTTTATATTCTGTACGAGGTCGTCCTGTAATTTCAAGGCAGTAGCTTTGCCAAAATCTTCGCCCGCTTCTTTATATTTTGTGAGGTTAAACAACGCATCACCCCGCTGATAATAAGCCAAAGTATAGATCGAATCAAGCTCAATAGCTTCGGAATAGTCATTAAAAGCTTTGTTCCAAGCATTGTTTTGGGTGTTTAACACTCCCCGCTCAAAGTAATATTTCGGATTCTCGGGAGCAATCGTAATTGCCTTATCAAAGTCTTCAAACGCCCCCTGAATGTTGTTGGTGCGAATCCGCAGCGAGGCTCTGATACTAAAAACTGCTGCACTATCTTTTTCGATATTCAAAAAACTGGTGTAATCGGCAATTGATTTTGGTAAGTTATTTTGAAGCAAATAGAACTCGGCCCTCGTACGGAGTGCGTCTGAATTAGCGAAATCCAAGGTAATTGCCTGCGTTAAATCCTCCAATATATTCTTCGGTGACTCACTTAATTTTATCAAAGTTTTGGCACGTCCCAGATAGTAATCGGTATTGGTTTTGATTTTCTTTTTGTCAATAAAATCGTCGTATCGTTTTTTTAATTCTTTAAAATTTCCCGACGAATACATCTCGTCAAGCTCGGTTTTGATGCTTAGTTTTTCGTTGAGGCTTCGGATATTATCTTGGTAACGAATCGACGAATCGGGTTTTATCACAAAAGCTGCTTGGTAAAATGCCAGTGATTTGCCGAATCTTCTGGCACGTTCGGCGAGTTTGGCATCAGAAATATTTTGGCGATAAGCAGCTTCTCGGGCTTCCTGTACTTTGCGTTCTGCTTCGAGCTTTCGTTGTTCTTCTTCTTGCTTTTTTCGCTCAATTTCCTTTAATATTGCCCTATTTGTGAGCGAAATTTGTTTTTTTATGTAAAAAGCCTTGCCGTATTCGTCTTTACTTTTTTTCTGAACATCGTTATAGGCCTGCAATGCAAGGTCAAATTCTTGGGTTTTGAAAGCATCATCGGCATCGGCCAATAGTTTGTCAAAATCGGCTCTTAGTTTTCGTTGTTCTTCGGCTTCTTTCAAGGCTCGGTCGGTTTCGGCTTTGAGCAATAATATTGCCGTGAGGCTATCGGAGGCTACGATTTCGCTTTTTAGTTCAATGTCGTTTTTTACAAAAGCTGCCGAATCTTCGGGTGTTTCAAAGGCAATTCGGGTGATATTTGCCAACCATTTTCGGTTGATTTTATCGACTCGAAGTTCGGCTACACGTTTGGTTTTTTGGTACGTAGCACCGATAGTTTTGTGTTTGCTACCAAATTGACTATCAAAATAAACCTTGATGTACAGATAATTTCCCCGCTTTACGTTAGAAATTTTGTTTATCGTAAAATCAATGGTGCTTTCGGTGGTTTTTATATAAAGTACGTCAAGGTTATTGAGATATTTTTCAACCGAAAGATCTTGGATATTGCTGGCATTAAAAAAATTGGGGTTGATGTCGTCTTCGATGATGCTTTCGATGTTATGAAAAACCTGTACATTGCTCGGCGAATAACTATCCTGAATGGTGGCGAGTTTTTCGGCATCACCAATCGACTCATCGGTGATAAAGTTAAGGAGGTCTTTTAGTCCATTCTGAATTTTTCGTTTGGCTACTAATTTAATTTCCTCACTCTCTTTGGGCGACACATCTTGACCATGTGAATATAAAAAAGGCAGCAACAGCAGCACAACGTACAATTTCTTCATACAGGTTCGTTCAGGTTAGGTGGTGTCTTCAACAAACTATTTCGTTTCTACGATGCCGATATTGCCCAAAAACACGCCCCATTCTTGCTTGTTCATGGCTTCAATGGTTTTTTGGTAAGATTGTACCATCACTTTTACATTTTTTTGCGTGATGTCATTGTACTTCACCATGCCCGATGGGTCGTAGCCCGTGAAGCGTTGCTCGCCCGTGATTGTTCCGTAATAATTACCATCGGCTTCTTGTTTGAGTTCACTAATATATTGTACATCAGTCCATTCGATATTGACGGTGGCGTAGGGCGAGAGTTTCAATCGTTTCAGATAATCCTCTACTTTGCGGGTCGTTAGTCTGATGCTACCATCGGGCATTTTCATCGAAACCTGAATCGTAGAACCAGGCGTAAATAGCCCCACGGCACGCTCAATGGCTTTGTCTTTCTCGGAAGCGTCTAACTCTTTACTCGAAATAAGGTTCAAGAAACTAATAAAATCATCGACTTTTACTTTAGCTTTTTTTCGATAAGTTTGGTATTCTTCGTCGTTGAGCGTCGGCATTGTAGGTGCAACGGTAGCGGGCGGTGCTTGTACAGGAGCAGTTTCAATTTTTGGCTCGGTTACGGCTTGCGTTGGTGCTACTTTCTTTTCGGCAACAATTTTTGTTTGGTTGTCTTCATTATCTTCCGATACAACTTTCAGCTTGATTTTTTCTTTTAGCAATTTTAGTTCGTTCACGAGCGGTGTTGGGTCGGAGAAAAAACTGTGTTTTCCGCTCATGTATATAATAAGTAGGAGTTCTTTTTTATTCTCGGTGCGGCTTTCGCCCGTTTTTATGGTTTTGAAGTTTACGATTTCCTCCGACTCGTAAGTAATATTACACCGAATCACATCAACGGGCGATTTATAAACCAACAAATCGTATTTGGTCGAAAGTTGTGGTGAATTAAAATATTCATTGATAACCTCGACTCGATTTTCGGGCTTTGTGATGAGTTCGTCGGGCAAGAGAAACAGCCCTTTTTGGTTAAAAATCACCACAATCGTATTCAGTTTTTTGGTCGTAACTTTATCAGTAGTTTCTTCGATGTAAAGCAAATCATCGCCTTCAAAACCAACGATTTTTCCTTTCACGATACTTTGCTCGTTGGTATAAATAAAATCTTGGGCAAAAGTTTTTTCGAGGCTTATTACCAAACAAAAACAAGCGATAAACAAAAATCGGGGGAGTAGTTTCATGATTGTAAAGTGCTGATTAACAGTGTATTTAATCTCGCAATGATACAATTTTAATGTAAGAATGTCAATGAATTTTTATTTATCGGTCGTTTGATGACCGATAAATAAATTATATTTAAAATAATTCATTCTGTCAAAAATTTTTACGATATAGCAGTGTTTTAGTTTTGAGATAAGTATGATAAAACTGCCGCTTCAACAATGAATGATACCCCCCATACCGTCGTTAGTATTGGTGCTTTGACAAGTGTTGGTCAGATTCGAGAACACAACGAAGACGACTATATTATTATCCCAGATGTGGTCGATACCGAGCTTCGAGAGGGCGAAAATTCGTTTGTGCTGGGGCGGGGTGGGTGCTTTTTGGCAGTGGCCGACGGTATGGGTGGAGCTGCTGCTGGTGAGGTAGCTTCGCAGGCAACTACCCAGTTTATCAAGCGATTTTTGGCGGCCAATAAATACAGTAATCCTTCGCCCATCGAAATCAAGCATGTATTTGAGCAGTTGGTGGTACAATGCCACCAAAATCTTCAAAAAATCATTCAACACAATGCCGAATACAAAGGCATGGGTACAACCATCGTCATGGCTTGGGTG
>JANNEN010000088.1:0-18333 GCA_031378715.1 Emticicia sp. | reverse complement strand
AAAACTTTACCCGATTCAATGCCATAAAATCGCTGTAAAATCTGCAAGAGCGTACTTTTTCCGCACCCGCTTTCACCAATGATGGCTACAAATTCGCCTCGCTTTACTTCGATAGAAAAATTACTCAATAACTGTCGCCTTCCTGCAAATCTGAAACTGATATTTTGGCAAATCAGGCTTTCAAAACTTATTTTTTGGCTGGTTTCTTTTGGCTCGTATTCGGGCTTGATACTCACAAATTCAAACATACGCTCAAAAGCAACCTTGGCTTCTTGTAGCTGAATATTGACCATCGACAAACGCCCAACTGCGGGAATTATCGTGCCTGTCATGGTCAAAATAGCCATCATTTGCCCAATTTGGATTGATTTATTGACGACCAACCAAGACGACCAACCCAAAATACTCGCTATCAGAATGATACCAATTAGCTCAGACCAAATCCCAAATTTGATTTGTAAACTGCCTAATTCATAGATTTTATTCTGGAAAAAACCGTAAACAACTTTTGATAATTCACCAAAATTAGGCTCTCGATTCATCGTTTTGATGGTCGAAATACCTCTGATTGAGTCAATATAAGTGCTTTCGGTACGGGCATAAGCCGACATAACATTTTTTTGATGCTCCCTAATTGGCTTTGAATATTTCCAAACTAATAGCACATATAGCGGAATACTGATGAGAGAAATAATGGCAATCGTAACCGAATAATTGAAAATATAAACCGACGTAATGACCACAACCAAGCAGTCGATTATCAGATTACCCGTCAGTTGGCTAATTGCCGATTGAAGCCTTCGGGTATCATTCATGCGAGCGACTAATTCGCCCGTTTTTCGGCTATCAAAAAACGATTTGGGCAAATGCAGTATCGCCCCAAAGAACCGCTCAATGATGCGATTATTGAAATCTCTACTTTGTCGATTCAGGAAAAATCCTCGGATATACGACAAACCCAAGCGACCGAGCAGCAGGAAAAACAGTAGCACCAAGCCCAAAATAAGTCTTTTGGTATCGTGTTTGGGCAGGATTTCATCAATGAGTTTTTGAGAAAAAATAGCCGTAGAAAGCCCTAAAACCGAAACAACTACGCCTATAACCGTGGCGATGCTTAAAATATTGACATCTTTTTTTATTAAATCAATGAGCCATTGGCGTTTTTGGGCTTTTATGGTGTTGGCTTTTACAAAACTTTCATTCGGGGTTAATGTCAATAAAGTTTTTGACTGCCAGATTTTATCTAATTCTTCTCCGTTGAGTTCTACAATGCCTTGTGCGGGGTCTCCAATGGTGAATTTAGTTTTATTTTGGTTAGGATAATACACGACATAATGCTGTAATTTATCATCAATGACCACGTGCAGAATAGCAGGATTAGTCACTTCTGCGAGGTTTTCGATGCTTTCGGCTTCGCAACCCTCGGCATCAAAACCAAGTTTTTGGGCTGACTGATACAGCCCCAGTAGCGTGGTGCCTTGTTGGGTTGTGCCGCTTAGTTCTCGCAGTGATTCTAATTGGGCTTCGCCTTGATGAAAAGCAATAATTGATGCCAAACACGCCACGCCACAGTCGGACTGCCCCTGCTGATGGACAAAGGTAGCCTTAGTCTTATTGTTCATAAGCCTCAATTTTGATTTGAAAGAATGATTATTTGATATGCTTGATGATTGATGCTACTTTGGTTTCGCCCTTGTATTGCTTTATTAGTTGGTGGTCTTTGTCGTAGATAAATATAGTAGGAATACTGACCGCCCCGAAGGTATCCACCATTGTTTTAATATCCATTTGTAGCGGTTTTACGAAGTTTATTAGTTGATATTTAGTAATAAATGCCTTGATTTTACTTGTTTCTTCACTCGAAATCATTAGCAGATTGATACCTTCAAAGGCTGCACGATGCTGGGCAATTTCTTTGGCTTCATATTGGCAATGCTCACATTCGGTATTGAAAAAAACGATAACGGTGGGCTTGTTGGGTAACTCATTTGAAGCAAAAATATGCTTATCTAATTGCGTGGCTTTGAAGTTGGGTAGCTGCTGAGTATTGGCAGTGATTTCTTTTTTCTTTTGAGCGGTAGCAACGATACCATAAGCCATATAACCAATAAGTCCCAAAAATATTAGCCCAACTGCCACAAAGATATATTTACGAAATGAAGGCATAAAACGGAATGTTTTGTAAGAGTTCGACCATTAATTGTAGAAGATAAAGTAATAACGCCATAGTTTTAGGTCATGTTGATTGTTAGAAATGTTACGAAAACCACCCAAAGAAACAAAGCAGGTACGTAGCTGCTCAAAACTATTTTCATACCACCCTCCAAGTTTGTTTTGATTAATTTACTAATTCCGTAAGCCAATACAAACCAATATAATAGCTCGAAGAGGTTGAGGGTTTGGAGTGGGTAAACTAAAAATAAATCTACTTGTTCATAATCAAGTAAATTTAGAGCAGAAAGAGGATAGAAGTACTGAATATTCTGTAAGGTGTAGTCTGTTTGAATGAACAGAAACCATAGGGTTTTGATAGAAGTAGATAGCAAAAACACAAACTCAGATAGTAAAGATACAAACATTAAATCCTTCAAGCTAACCTTTATATTTCTGAAAAAAACACCTACATAAAGAATAATCGCCATTAGTGATACCTTAATAAAATAGATAAAAGGTATTAAAACATAGCCAACCCACTGAGTTTGCTTACTGTCATTAATCATTTTTTCTATTTTTTCGTAAGTTAGGCGTTCTTCTAAGAGTGAAAAATAGGTATCATCATTTAGAATTATTGATTGAAAAGTAAACAATACGAATATTTCGATAACACAGAATAGCGTGTAAAGTTTTAGGAAATTTTGGGGGATGAAAATCATTTTGGTTTTTCTTTTACAAATAAAGACCAACACCAAATTTTAAGTACGGGTATTGTTCAAGAGGTAATTCGGCAAATCTACCCGAAAATAATTGCTGATTATACGATATTTCTCCACCAAGTCTTTTAGTAAAAAAAAAGGCTAAACCTCCCGAAATCGTATTCCCAATATTTATTTTTTTCACACTCCCTTCATTCACTCCAACATTTGTTCGATAAACAAATAAATCAAATGAATCTTGGATAAATAATCTAACTTTGGATTTTCCAATGAAATATTTTATGAATGGGCTTATTGTTCCATTATTCTTAAAATATTTATCTACAGTATCTCTTTTTGTAGTGTATTGAGTGATAGTGCCTGCTTTATATGTTACACTATTAAAGGGAGAAACACCAGTGCCGACCAATAGTCGATTCTGTATGAAATACCCCAACTGGGGATCTGCCCCAAACTTTTTAAGGCTTTTTGTTTTTAAATATGTAACTCCTCCGCCCAACATTATTTGTTTCTTATTTGTTTGAGCAAATGAACTAAGTTTTAGAAAAATAAATAAGATTAATACAATAGTGATTTTCATAATACTATTAGGTGATTTCAAAAAAATACGAATATATCTGAGATTAAGAACAAATAAGTGGTGAAGATATTGTATCAAAATGCTCAAGTTACCAAATACTTGTTCTTAATTTGGGTTAAAAAGATGTAAGTGGTCAGAAATGGTTATCCTCACCATCACTACCACCACCATTATCAACATAAGCCTCAATACTCCCTCCACATCGACTATATAAGACTGTTATACCCCAAGCAGCTGCACCAGGAAGTCCTAATGCCATCAACCAAAGCGGTATATCATTGAGATGTGCAATGTATTGCGAAGCAGTACAGGTTCCCCCTTGAATCAAGCATAATTCATCAAGTTTAAGTGTTTTCATTTTAATATAAAATTTAGTAAACGCACCTACTCTATTATTGGCTTTTCGGTTATCGCCCAAATCTGTACACTTCTGCCGGCTTTTCGGTGTATAAATTTAGGCAAATATTCATGGTATTTTTGGCTTATCCAAAAAAATAGTATTGTAAAATACATCAAAATTTGTTGTATTTTACAACACTATCTTGTATAATTGTACAACGCTTTTTGCGTTATTTTGAGTTAATTGTTGCGTAATACCAAAAAGTAAACCCTAAAATCAATTCTTGCTCTCTTTGAGCAACGGTATTCTGTTGTCTTTACTCAAAACGTAACTTTTAATCCAGCTCCACAATGACTCATATTGGTACAAAAATCCGTCAAGTCAGAACACTTTTAGGCATGAAACAGCAACCCATTGGTTTTGTAATCGGTAAACCTCAACAAATCGTCAGTAGAATGGAAAACGGCAAACGCATACCAACCCCCGAAGAATTAGAGAAAATTGCTCATGCTTTTGGTATGAAAAAAGAAGATTTAGAAAACTACGATGATAGAATGGTTTTTAATTTCCTGAATAACGAAAAAGTAGAAGGAAGCGGCTACGTAGTAAATTATACATTGAGCGAAAAGACAGAATCGGAAGAGATAAAACTATTGAAAGAACAAAACGAACTGCTACGAAAGCAATTAGATATATTATTGAGTAAAGTATAGATTCATAACCATGCGTACAGTAGCCATTTTTATTTTTGATGAGGTAGAAGTTCTTGACTTCGCTGGGCCGTTCGAGATTTTTGGTGTGGCGGGCAAGCAGGGTGGGGGAGAAGGGCATTTTGAAGTTTTTACGGTGGCCGAAAAACCAAAAATTGCCGCCCGAAATAACCTGATTATCGAAGCAAATTATACTTTTGAAAACTGCCCACCACCCGATATTGTATTGATTCCTGGCGGTGGGGGTTTTGCCAAAGATGGTACGCCCTACGGCTCTCGCCGAGAGATGCACAACCAAAAACTACTTGCTTGGGTGCGAGAAATGAATCAAAAAGTAGAGTTTTTGCTGTCAGTTTGCACGGGTTCGTTGATTTTGGCAAAGGCGGGCTTGCTCGACGGGCTTTCGGCAACGACTCATTTCAAAGCCGTTGATGCCATGCGTGAGGCTGCTCCAAATACCGAACTTTTTCCCGAAAAACGTTGGGTCGATAATGGTCGAATTATCTTATCGGCGGGTGTTTCGGCAGGCATTGATATGTCGCTTTATATGGTTTCAAAATTGCACGGAGAAGCTGCTGCGATTGAAACGGCTACGTATATTCAGTATGATTATTGGGTGTAGCCCAGCCCAACGGTCTGTACCGCAGGTCTGACCGTTATAAAGTCTAAGCGGTCAGACCTGCGGTGCAGACCGTACCTAAGCGGTCAGACCTGCGGTACAGACCGAAACTAAGCTAAAACTTCTTCACCGAAATAATATCCATGATTAAATAACTGCCGTCGATGTTTGTGTAGTTGAGTTTTACGAAACCGTATTCGGGGTTGAAGTAGGCCACGAGGCGGGTTTCACCCACCGAACTTTGGGCGGTTGCGTCAATGATAAAGCACTTCAAGAAACCGATATTTGTCTTGATAGTCTGAATATCTCGGATACGATACACCGAATTTACTTGCACTGCACCCTGCCAAGTTTTCCATTTTTCGCTCCCGCCAACATCGCTCGTAGTGGTGGTGTTTTGCCAAGAATTATCCTTGATGAATGGTTCACGAATTTCGGGAAATGGATTGAGTTCGTTTATCAAAAAATGCCCCATTTTAGGCGGATTTAGCCAAATATCGTCACAAACTTCTACCAAAGCCGTTTGTTCGTGCTTCATTCCACGGCGTTCTTTGCTCAAATAATCGTATTGTAGCAGCGAGGCTTGCCCCAGATAATCCCCCGATTTCACGGTCAAAGCCAACTGATAAATGGTCGTGTAATCTTGCTCAAAAGTAAGTTTTGATTTCGGTTCGAGCTTCCAACTTTGCTCAAACGGCAAGATATGTTCGGGCTTGGTATAGAGTTTTACGAGTAGCGTATCTTTCGCTTTTAGGAAATAGTATTTGTAGTAAAACTGTCTGTACTGCGTATAAATAGTATTATCATCGGTTAGGTGCTTCATTTCCTCGAAGCTCTGACCGAACGTGTTTTGCAGGAAAAACCAATAAATTACGATAAAAATACCCGATTTCATTGTAGTTTTGAGGCGATGTATGCCTTTACTCCTTCAAAATCAGTGCCATAAAACCACGCAAAGGCATTCGGAACGCCGCCCGACGGAACGCCGCCCGACGGAACGCCGCCCGCTTGATTTTTAAACCAAGTCATTTGCCGTTTGGCATATCGGCGAGAGTTGCGTTTTAAGAGTTCAACCATCGTGGCATAATCACAGTTTCCATCGAGATAGTCAAATATTTCCTTGTAACCAACCGTCTGCAAGGCATTATGATTTCGGTAGTCAAGCAAACTTTTTACTTCGTCCATCAAGCCATTTTCGAGCATCAAATCCATACGGCGATTGATGCGTTCGTAGAGTTCCTCACGGGGGCGTTCGATACCGATTTTTATGATGTTGAAATTTCGTTCGACGCTACTTTTTTTGTGAAATGAAGAAAACGCTCGCCCCGAAGCCAAGCAAACTTCCAATGCCCGCACGACTCGCTGGGAGTTTTGTAAATCGGCGGTTTCGCAATATTCGGGGTCGAGGCGGCGGAGTTCTTCGGCCATTATTTCGAGTTCGCCACGCTCCAGTCTTTGCATCAAAGTTTCCCGCAAAGCCAACGGAGCCTCGGGCATTTCGTCGAGTCCGTCGGTGATTGCCTTGACGAAAAGCCCCGAGCCGCCCGTCATAATTGCCGTTTTTTTTCTGGTAAAAATGTCATTTTCGAGCAGTTTGATGGCATCTCGTTCAAAATCTCCCGCCGAGTAATACTCATCAATGCTGTGCGAATCAATGAAATGATGCACCACGCCCGCCATTTCTTCGGTGGTTGGTTTGGCCGTACCGATGCTTAATTCACGGTAAAACTGCCGAGAATCGCACGAGATAATTTCGGTATCAAACGCTTGGGCGAGTAGCACGCACAGGTCAGTTTTGCCAACGGCCGTCGGCCCAACGATAATAATTAAGTTACTTTTCAAGCAATGTTCAGTCAAATTTTTAACAGCATTCATTATTGGTGATTCTTTAAAAATGCCTAAAATTAATCATTTTTTACGAAATTTGTCTTACATTCACCCATTCAGAACGGGCGGCGTTCCGCTTCATTCATTCAAAATTAATTTTCTATGGAATTTTTGCTTTTTCTTGCCGCCATTGCCATCGGAGGAATTGCCGCTTGGCAGATTTTTAACTGGATGTACGGAAAAAAACTACGAGATAATAAAGAAGAACTTCGCCAAGAATCAACGCTACTGCTCGAACGCATTGAGAAGGTTTTCAAGGTTGTGATGGCCGAGGGTTATTTCACCGAAATATATGACCATAGTAGCAAAAAAGAATTTATGGGCTTCTTTAAAGTCAATAAAAAGGCCTTGGTGGTGTCGAGAGCGAAGGTTTCGGTTGGTTTTGATTTCGGAAAAATGAAAGTACGGCGTGATGAAGCCACCCGAAAGTTGGTAGTTGAGCAGTTTCCCGAGGCCGAAATTTTGTCGATTGATACCGATTATAAATTTTATGATATTGACCAAGGTTGGCTCAATAAGTTTAACCACGAAGACTATACAAATATTCTGAATGATGCCAAAAAAGTAATGCAGGATAAAGCACTTTCGAGCGATTTACCCAAAGTTGCCAATCGGCAAGTGGGGCTGATGATGAGCCAGTTGGCCGCTTCGATGAACTGGGAGGTGGAGTACAAGCAGTTACCGATTTCGGAGCAGAAAACGCTCGCTGAGTTTACTGATTTTCATGACGGGACACTATAAAAAAAACATTTATCTCGGCAATAGCCCCTCCAACTCAACCACTCGCTTTTTCAACGCTTCATTTTCTGCTTTCAGTAGTTGGTTTGCATCTTTGAGGTGTACGATAAAGTCTTCGTAAATTTCTTTGGCATTGACTACGGTAGGGTTTTCGTTTGATACCCCATTTGAAATACCGATTGTAGCATTGGGCGGAATCAAATCGCCAATATCTATTTTACAAATTTTTGCTACAATGGGAAAATATTTAAAAGAAACGTCCGTAACTCGATTGGTCCAATTAAAATAAGTCGTCTGCGAAACTCCTAAGAGTTTTGCCATTTGTTGCTGGGTTTGTTTGTGGTCTTTTTGATATTTCAACAGTCTTTCATGTATGGTTTTCATTGCATTTATAAGTGTGTTTTAGGTTGAATCTGATAAAAATTTAAATGAAAAGTAATTATTATTATTTTATTATCAAAAGTAATAATAATGAAAAAAAAAAAAATAGAATCATAAAATGCTGATTATCAGATGATTATATTTTCAAAGATTTTCATTTATTTATTAAACGGTAAAAAAACTTCCCAGATTATTATTACTTTATTATTACCTTTTTGTTTGGAAATGATAATTTGACCCTGCACCTTTGTGTCACCTCCAAAAAGTAAACTTTCATAACACACCCACAACCATTACACGACCTAACCTCAAAGTTTTAAGAAAGTTTATGTGCCATTGCTATTTGTAATGTAGTCTATACAATATTTTTTATACTCATGGAAAACAACGTAACTAAAACATTTTCTAAGTTCCTACATTCGATTGGTGCAAAAGTATCTGAAACAAGTACTGATGAATTTATAGAAAATCACCCCGATCATAATACAATGATAGCGTATGTAGATGCACTTGAAAAATGGAACATCGAGTATGCGGCACTAAAAGTAACTGATGATGACTACTTACAAATACCGACTCCACATATAACTTATTTGCGAAGAAATGGAGGAACTTTTGCATTAGTAAAAAAAGTAACTTCCGAAACTATCGAATGGTACGATACCAATTCTGGGTGGATTAAAGATATTCTATCGGATTTTAAAAACGATTGGTCAAATATTGTTTTAGTAGCTGAAACAAATGATAAATCGGGAGAAACAGAATATAAACAAAACCGAAATAAGGAAATACTGAGCAGTATTCGGTTGCCATTATCCATAACTCTTATTGCTATTGCATTAGTGGCATTTGTATTTTATAATAACTTTGTATTTACCTTTTTTACATTACCGTTATTCGTATTTAAACTTTCGGGTGTTGTAATAACTTCTTTATTGCTCGTGAAAACTATTGATGTAAATAATGATTTCGTAAATAAACTGTGTAATGTTGGTAAAAAAGTAAGCTGCCAAAGTATTTTAGATAGTGATGCTGCCAAAATCACGTCTTGGTTAAGTTGGTCAGATTTGGGGTTTATATATTTTTCGAGTACCCTCACTATTTTTTTATTATGTGGTGTAAACTCAAATAATCTCAACACTTTCCTTTCTTTACAATTTATTTTAAGCAGTTTTGGGGTTGTTTTTAGTTTTTACTCGGTCTATTATCAAGCCGTTATTGCAAAAATTTGGTGTCCATTGTGTTTGGGTGTTATAGGCTTGTTTTGGTTGGAATTTCTCACTTTGATTACATATTTTTATTTTTATTCAAGCCCAATACTTGTGATAACTACTGATATGGCGGCGGCTGGCTTGATAGGTTTGTCGGTACCGATTGTGTTTTTGTTACTATTCAAAAAAACAGCAATTGAAGCACAAGAAGCCAAAAGATTGAAGAGTGAATTGATTAAATTAAAAAGCAATCCCGAAGTTTTTGATACGCTAATTCGTAACCAACGAAAGATGCCCTTTATACCACAAGGCATGGGGGTAATTATATTGGGTAACTCGAAAGCCGAACATACGCTAACGATGGTGAGTAATCCGTTATGCAGTCCTTGTGCAAAGATGCACCTCAGAATCGAAAAAGTATTGGCAAAAACAAGTAATTTGAAGTGTCAAATTATTTTCAATACAAACCCCGATGGTATTGACGTTGGAGGCAAGCTCGTTCGTAAGATTTTTAGTCTAAAACCAGCACAGCAACAGCAGGCAGTAATGGAATGGTCGAAAAGTAATAATCAAAATTTTGACCACTGGAATAAACCTTACACTGATGTAAACGAAAGAGAGGTTTCACAGATATGGCAAATAGAACAGCACAACTGGGTGAACAATGCTGAAATTAGACGAACACCAACGTTGTTTTTTGATGGGTGCCTTTTACCCAGTATTATAAAGGTGGAAGAATTAGCGTATCTGACCCAGTATCAGAAAGATAGTATTTCAGAGGATTTGCAAATCAAATATATATAAATCTTAACATTTTAAAATCAAAAACAATGAAAAAAATGATTTCGAGTTTTGGCAGTGCTGTTCTTTCGAGAGAGCAGATGAAGGGGGTTAAGGGTGGAATTATGTCAGATGAAGACCCTGGCGAAGAAGGCACATGTACAAAAAAATGCTCTATTAAAGGTGATTGTGCAGGACATGCCTCTGGTAGAGGCTGTGAATGTTCGACCCACGACGGAGGTACTTGTTAGTTTACCCTACAAAACATGGATTTCTCGCTTCGGTTAGAAATCCATGTAACACTCAAAATATCCTTGATATGCTTAAATTTTGGACATTAGTAATTTTACTTTTTGTCTTTACGCCCTCGGTTGCCCAAGTAAAGTTTAAAACGGTTATTGAATTTCTCGGAGAAACCACTGATAAAGACATAAATATTTTTTACGACAATGGTTTAAGCCTCAATAGAGCCAAAGGAAATATTAACCAAAACAAGATTGCAGTTTCAGACTATTTCAATGCAAAATATGCTATTATTTCAATCGAATACGGAGCAACACAGATTAACATCGGGGTAAAAGATGAATCTGCAACAATCTTGATAGAAGTACAAAACAACCATTTGAAAGTTAAGCACCTTTCAAACGCCTTTGAACTCACTAATCTGGGCGAACAAAGTCTAAATGATTTTATCGCAAACGAGAACAATGATTTGCAAGTTTTCTTGAAACAAAATAGCACGTGGAGAGATAGCGACACACTAACTAAACAATTCTGGAAGAAGAAATTTAGCATAGAAAATAAAAAGATTGCCTTTGTGAAGCAAAACCCAACGCTTTATTATGCCTTTTCGCTTTTTAGAAGGGATATCATACATTCACACATAAATATTGATAGTTTACTGAAAACGTACCATACTGTTTTTCCTGATAGTTTCAAGCTAAGTTCGGAAAGCACGCATATTCTCAAGGTTTTAAACGGTAGAAATCTAAGAAAAGATGTTCAGGCACCCGATTTCACAACAAAAGATACAGAAGGTAAAGCCGTATCGCCCAAACGTTACAAGGGTAATTATGTTTTACTTACCTTTTGGTCAACGACTTGTAAGCCTTGTATTGAAGAATTACCCACCATTTTGAAGATTAATAGTCAGTATTCTTCAAAGAAGTTGAGCATTATTTCGGTTTCAACTGATACAAACCGTAGTGTTTTCTTGAAAGCTGTAAAAAAATATCAAATGAAATGGACGAATGTTTGCGGTGACATTGACGATATTATAGTTTCTTATGGCGTGAAATCAATCCCTCAAATCTACCTCATTGATAGTGAAGGTAAAATAGTTTACTCCCGCGAAGAAGAAAAAGACTTTAAGGCTGAGTTACCAATTCTTGAAGCAATTCTGAAGGAAAAGCTATAAACTACCTTTTTTCAACAACGGATTTGCAAATCAAAAATATATAAATTTTAAATCTTAAATTTTTACGAAAATAAAAAAAAATGATTTCGAGTTTTGGCAGTACTGTTCTTTCGAGAGAGCAGATGAAGGGGGTCAAAGGTGGAATACGAACAGATGATGGAGGTGGCGAAGGTAGTTATTTTTACAGATGTTGTGATGATTCTGGTCATAACGGAAACTGTAGTGCCTGTGAATCTGAACAAATTTGTGGGGTAGGAAAAATGCGAGTCGGTTGCTAAAACGGTTATCTATCTAAATTAGTTGGTAAGATTTTAAAATACCAACTAATTTTTTGTATTTTACAACAAACCCAATTCTAAACAACTCAATGATGTTAAAAGCTGTATTTTTCTCACTTCTTGTATGCCCATTAGCTTCTTTTGCTCAAATTAAAAAAGGAATTTCATTTGAAAAAAGTCTTAATTGGGAACAAGTTATTGCCAAGGCTCAAAAAGAAAACAAGTACATTTTTGTAGATTTATATACTACTTGGTGTGGACCTTGTAAAGAGTTAGATAAGGGAGCTTTTGCTTCTCAAAAAACGGGGACTTATTTTTTGGAAAAATTAATTTCCTATAAACTCCAAATGGATAAAACAAAAGTCGATAGTGATGAATTAAAAAAACTTTATGCTTCAGTAGATTTTTTTTCTAAGACTTATACAATAAATAGGTATCCTACATTAATGCTTTTCGACCCGAAAGGTAAATATGTACACCGTATAGCAGGAGGGGGAAATACTACTGATGAAGAACTAATAGAACAAATTAAAATGGGTTTAAATACTGAGACTCAGTCATTTGTAATGCAAAATCGCTATGAAAATAATGATAAACAACCTGATTTTCTAAAAACTTATGCTAAGTATTTAATTAAGTCCGAGACTAATAATGAACTTGCCCTAAAAGTATCAATAGAATACCTCAAAACTCAAACGAATTGGAGTGCAGACGAAAATAAAATCTTCATGTACAATACGGCTTGGATGCCCAAATCCGAAACCTATCAATATATAAAAGCACACCCAAATGATTTTGATGAATATTTTACAAAAAATTACGATAGAACATTGGCTCAATTAATAGAATCAGTTACAAAACAAGAGTGCTTTGATGATGCCTTAAATCCCGATACTAAAGAAATAGACATTAACAAATTAGAAAAAAACCTTAGGAATCATTTTAGCCAAGAAATAACCAAAAAGTTAGTTTTGGAAACTTCGATTAGACAGTCAGAACGCACAAAGAAAATCGATAGTCAGTTTGTAGCGTGGGTTGATGATTATTTGCCATACATAAAACTTAGTCTTGATAAGGAATTAAATTATTATGCTTGGCTTGTTTATGAAAAAACAGAAAATAAGAACGATTTAAAAAAAGCACTTCGTTGGGCTTTAGAATCTGTAAAATTAAACTCAGAATCTAATAATAATGATACAGTGGCACATTTGCTCTACAAAATTGGAGAAGATTTACCATTAGCAAAAAGATATGCAGAAAAAACAATAGAACTGGCAGATATAAAAGGGAGTGATACAGTTGATATTAAAAATCTTTTGAAAAAAATTAATGAAAAACTGTGAAGTACCCCGTTTGGTTGAACATTAGCAAACGTTAGGCTAAATTTTAATCCGTAGTGGAATTATTAGTCTTGTGCCGCAGTGAAGCTGTTAGCCGTTTTTAAAACGGCAGTAGAGATTTGGTTTTAGTAGGTTGCGTTCAGAGCCGCAATTCCATTGGGGCAGTAGAATTGAACGCATGAAATACTAACATTTAGCCAAACAGGGCAAGAGTCTTACAAACTTATTAAAAAAACTTCACAAATATCCCCCTTTCGGGGGATTGACACCGATAAACTTAGCTTGTAATTTTGCATTTATAAAATCTAACAAAATGGAATTTGATAAGTGTAATATTCTACATAAGTACATAAGATTAGTCGGGGGCAAGGTAACAATAACATCACTAAAAGAGTTCTTTGAACTTTGTCCTGACTTCAATAATATTGTTTCTTTTCCAAAAGCATTAAATTTTTGGGATATTGATAATATCATTTTAAACATTGATTTTAAAAACTATTTTGAAGTTCCTACCCCACATATATTATTTACGAGTAAAGAAAAGGGTACTTTTTTATTAGTCGAAAATCGTAATAAAGATGAGATTTGGATCATAGAATCTAATCATAAACGTGTAAAATATAATCTAAACCAAATAGAAAGTTCTTGGACTGGTTTAATACTTTTAGCAGAAACAAACGCAGATTCTGGAGACAAGAAGTATTCACAAAACAGGACTGTTGAAGTATTTAAGAAGAACATAGAAATAATTATGGCTTTATTGTTATTAACAGCCATAGCATCATTTTTATCAATATTTGGGGCATTTACTTATTTTACAAGCTTGTTTATTTTTACAAAAACACTCGGTGTGGTTTTTTCTTTACTGATACTAAATAAAAGCTATAACTATCGTGACAAACTCAGTAGTTATATATGCAGCCTAAATAAAAAAAACGATTGTAATACAATCCTCAATAGTAATGCTGCCAAGATAACGTTTTGGCTATCATGGGCAGATTTAGGATTTATATATTTTTCGAGTACTCTCCTAATTTTATTATTAAGTTGTATCAATGAAGCCACGTACAATTTTATATTTATACAATACATTTTTGGGGCTATTTGTGTCGTTTTTAGTGTTTATTCTGTCTATTATCAAGCAAGAGTGGCAAAATCAATTTGTTTGCTTTGTATAGGTATAATCTCAGTATTTTGGATAGAGTGCTCGCTTTCTTTGTTATTTTCATCGATTGAGGCTATTCCTAATCTGATTTATCTAATGTCGCTTGGTTTAATAGTCTTGCCCTTGACTATTATTGCTCTAATTCTATATAAACACAAAATAAATCAACCTAATTTATCTCATTTCAAAGATTCTTTAAAATATTTTAAAAACGACGGCAATTTTATAAACTTTATTTTTCGTAAAACCTTAGCCGAACCACCATTTTTAGGGCTAAATCCAATAATCATCGGTGATATAAATGCTCATAACACGCTGAGTTTAGTGAGTAACCCACTATGTCCGCCATGTAAGGATTTTCATCAAAAAATGGAAAAAATTGTTAGCATTACGCCAAATTTTAAATGTGAGGTTATCTTTTTAACCATGGAAGATTCTATCAACGAAAGCGGAAAGATTGTGAGGAAACTATTTAACTTACCATTTGAATTACAAGCGAAAGCTCTCAACTTATGGTATTCGGGCAAATACAAAAACTTTACTGATTGGAATACCTCACTTGGCGAATACCCAGAAAATATTGAATCGTCAGTAACACAACAATTACAAAACCAGTGGATTAAAACAAATAAAATTAACGCAACACCATTCTTTTACTTCAATGGACAAATATTGCCAAATATTATGGGAGTAGAAGATATCCCCCATATCATTAGTGTTTTGGAGAAAGATAAATATCAAACAAAGGATTTCGAAATCAACAATATATCTTAAACAATTAAATTTTATTTATTATGAAAAAGAAATTAAACGAACTGGCTTTACAATTTCCAGTTTTGGATGAAAAAGAGATGAAATCTCTTAATGGGGGTTCGGATAACAGTCCTGGTCTTCCATACACCGATCCTGATAATGGACTGAGAAACCCTAATTCTCCTTCAACGCCGCCACAAGCTTGCCCACCAGGAATGTATATGTTTTCAATTCCTGGTTTTATGAATAGACCAGGTTCAGGATATTGTATTCCTTATTAAAAAATTAATTGAAAAAAAGTAACTACGCATTTGTTGTAGCAAATCAATAATTTAAATTTAATCTCAATAATCAAAACAAAAATTCAATTTACTATGAAAAAGAAACTAAGTGAACTGGCTTTACAATTTCCAGTATTAGAGGAAAAAGAAATGAAATCTCTTAATGGTGGTTCTGATGAAACCCCTTGGGATAGATACAATAAGTGGGGTGGAGTTGGTGCATCAGGTGGAGGAGGAGGTGGCAATGGATATAATGAAAATTGGGGAAATTACCCAAGTAATCCCTCTAACCCAACACCAACACCTACTCCAACCCCATTAGGTTGCCCACCAGGAACGTACATGTTAACTTTTCCTGGGTTTATGAATATACCAAGTGTTGGAGTTTGTGTGCCATTTTGATATTTGGTTAATTAAAAATAAACTACGCATTTGGAGTTCTAAATGCGTAGTTTTAATAAGTATAAATTATAGCAATGAATCAAAAACCTTTTAATATAAAACAGACAATAAATGATTTTTATCAGCATTATTTCCCTAATGCCTATGGTGTTTTATTATCGGGTAGTTGTTTAGACGAATCGTTTCATTCAAAGTCAGACATAGACGTTATTATTTTTAGCGTAGATGGCGACAAATCATTTAATGAAGACTTTGATTTTGAAAACTTAAAAATTCAGGCAATAATTATTCCGCTCAATCATTTAGAGCCATTACTTGATAGTGATTATAATTCGGGTTTTGGTAACCAAATCGGAATGATAGCCAAAGGACAAGTAGTATTAGACAATTTCAGTTTTCTTGAAAACCTTATTGATTATTGTAAGAAAATTTATTCGGAAGGTCCGCCAACACTAAGAACAGAAGAGTTTAAAAATATGTACTTGAATATTGTTCAGCTTTATCAAAAAATACATAATTCTAATTTTGATGATAATTTTTTTCAAGTACCCAACCTCATTGAAAGTTTATCTATTCTCAATTTAAGATATCATGACCAGTGGGCAAGTGGAAGGAAGTTTTTGTCAAATCAACTGAAAAAATGGAATAATAAGTTTTATATAGAAATAGTAGAAGCCACAAAAGATTATTACTTAAATAATAAAACCGAAAAACTAATTTATCTATCAAAAAATAGTGTTGAGTCATTCAGTGATTTTTCTGAAATCAACAGTAATAATACAGGATATTCTGAGATAAAAGACAATCATTTAGTTCTCCAAATGTCTGTAAATAATTCGCAAATCTATCAGCCACAAATAATCAACTTCGTAAATACCTTAAAAGAGCAATTCAAATTTAATTTCGTAGTTTATAGAACCTTTGTATTATCCACCAACAAAAACTCATTTGATAGTATTGTACTGATATTACGCAAAGATAAAAGTACGCTTGACAAAATAAACCTGTTAATTCCCGCTATTTTATCAGAAAACGAATTTAATGTTTTACGAAAATTAGCTTATCCTTTAAATGTTAATATCAAACTGGGTTTTGGAAATAATTTTACACTTGTTGAACACTTCTTTGAAGAGTTTTCAATGTTGATTAATAAAAAATTTCCTGCAATTACAGAAAGTGAGAAGATTATTACATCATTAGATATTATGTTGATGATTGGTAAATTAAATTTTCAAGAGGAATCTTCATACTTAGAGTTTATTGAACATTTGTATGAAATTTGGCTGCCAAAATCCTATGATAATGGTAATCTATACTCATTTTTCCAGTTACAGAAGGCTAAGGAAGACACACAATATCATTTTAAAGAATCTCTAAAAACTAATTTTGTACAAATAGCATCAATGTTCAATTCTATTTTAAAATGGGAAAAAGACGCTTTTTTGATTCTCCCAAGTAAAATAAATAAACATTTACCAAGACAGTTGTTTAATAATATTGAAATAAATCCAGAATACCCAAATAATGGTATTTGTGATGCAGATTTTTTTTCGCCGAAATCCAATCTCAATTTATTGAAAAATATAATTGAACGCACATTAGAAATATTATATATCGAAGACTCTAAGAAATCTTATGTTTGCTTTATTTTAGCTGAATTAATGAAAAATAATAGAGGTAACCAATTACACTCAAAGAATATAAAATAAATGTCCTTCACCCACTACCAACAACACGACGCCATGGACTGCGGACCGACCTGCCTACGCATGGTAGCAAAGCACTATGGGCGAGTGTTTGCTATACAAAAGCTACGTGAGGCAACGCAAATTGGCAAAGAAGGTGTGTCGTTATTGGGTATCAGTGAGGCAGCAGAGAGCATTGGTTTCAAAACTTTGGCAGTAAAAGTACCATTCAAACAGTTAGATAAAGATGCACCACTTCCGTGCATTGTGCATTGGAAACAAAACCATTTTGTGGTGGTCTATCAAATCAAGAAAAACCAAGTTTTTGTCGCAGACCCAGCATTAGGTTTGATAAAATATTCTTACGCCGAATTTGAAAGTCAATGGGCAACTACCATAGATGAAGGTGAAAAAGTAGGCATTGCACTTTTAATTGAAACTACACACCGTTTTCACCAAGACGAGGATAGCTCCCTCCCTTTTGGGGAGGGTCGGGGTGGGGTTAGTTTCGGAATGTTGTCAGGCTATGTTTTGAAATACAAACGCCTTATCCTTCAACTGTTCTTAGGGCTTTTTATTGGTTCAATCTTGCAACTTATTTTGCCCTTTCTTACCCAATCGGTGGTAGATACGGGTATCCAAACTCGTAACCTGCATTTTATTTATTTGGTGCTGGCTGCCCAACTCATGCTATTCATTGGCAGGATGTCGGTAGAGTTTATACGTAGCTGGATATTGCTCCATATTAGTACACGTATAAACCTGAGTATCTTATCTGATTTTTTGGGTAAACTTTTGCGTTTGCCCGTTTCGTTTTTTGAGAGTAAAAAAACAGGTGATATTCTCCAACGCATCGGCGACCACCAACGTATCGAGTCTTTCCTTACTGGCAC
>JANNEN010000085.1:0-39103 GCA_031378715.1 Emticicia sp. | reverse complement strand
CCAACAGTAGAAGTTCTAACAGAAAAATGAATACTTAGTTCTGCAATAGTTTTACCAGAAGCATTCAATAAGATGGCTTCACAATGACGACGAAATATATGGTTAGAACCTTGCTTGTATCCTTGTTCTAAACTTTTTTTTCTTCGTATGTCAAAATAATATGTTTACATTTTCGTCCCATAGGACAAAGTTAAAAATAAAACTCGTTTATTTTTGTCCCAGTACTTAATGGATAATGTAAAATGCCAAAATTACCCATTGTAACTCTGTGGTTAATAAATCTTTGGCTCCTATCACACAAAATTAGCTTTTTCATCATTTGCATCAAACCAAACTATTGATTAGTTTTGTTGCATAAAGTATGCTTGCATACTAATATCTATTCAAACTACATTATTTCAAAAACATGGAAGCATATATTTATGATGCCGTTCGTACCCCCCGTGGACGTGGCAAATCGGACGGCTCGCTGCACGAAACCCAACCAGTTGATTTATTAGCAACGGCATTGAGAGCATTAAGAGATAGAAATAACCTTGATACGAGCTACATCGACGATGTAATCATGGGTTGCGTTTCGCCCATCGGAGAGCAAGGTGCTGATATTGCCCGTACGGCAGTTTTGGCGGCGGGTTACGCCCAAAGTGTGGCGGGTGTTCAGGTCAATCGGTTTTGTTCGTCGGGTTTGGAGGCTATCAATATGGCGGCCGCTTACGTGATGTCGGGGCAAGTAGATATGTTGGTGGCGGGTGGCGTTGAGTCAATGTCGAGAGTGCCGATGGGGTCGGACGGGGGAGCGATTTTTATGAATCCGCAACTTATTTCGCAGCACAAAATCGTTCCGCAAGGGATTTCGGCCGATTTGATTGCGACAAAATACGGTTATTCTCGCAATGACGTTGATGCTTTTGCCGTTGAGTCGGTTCGTAGAGCGGTTGCTTCGCAGGCCGTGGGGCAGTTCAAATCAATGGTTGCCGTAAAAGATAATATTGGCACAACCGTACTTTCGCACGATGAAGGCGTTCGGCCAAATACAACCCTCGAATCTTTGGGGAAATTAAAACCAGCTTTCGAGATGATGGGCAGTATGGGGCTTGATGCCTTGGCTTTGTTGAAATACAACGATTTGGTGAGTATCAATCACGTGCATCACGCAGGAAATTCATCACAGCTAACCGACGGAGCGGGGGCATTGCTCATCGGTAGTAAAGCTATGGGCGAAAAGCTCGGACTAAAACCCCGTGCCAAAATCAAGGCATTTGCAATCGTAGGTTCGGAGCCAACAATTATGCTGACTGGCCCAGTACCTGCCACCGAAAAGATTTTGAAACGAGCGGGAATGAACATCAGCGACATTGATTTATTTGAAGTAAATGAGGCTTTTGCGGCCGTTCCGATGTTGTTTATGGAGCATTTTGGGGTTGATCACGCAAAAGTAAATGTCAATGGTGGAGCTATTGCACTCGGACACCCGCTTGGTGCAACGGGGGCGATTTTATCAAGTACACTGATTGATGAACTCGAACGATCAAACAAATCAACGGGACTCGTAACGCTCTGCATCGGTGGCGGAATGGGCATTGCTACGATTTTCGAGCGGGTGTGATAAAGGTCTGCACCGCAGGTCTGACCGCTTAAATAAAAATGCCTTGAAAAGCGATTTTCAAGGCATTTTATTTACACGGGTAATAAGTTTTCTAAGCAATTTCTATTCCCTCATCTTCAAGATACTTGCCAATATTGACACTAATTCCATCAAAAAGTTCGATTTCTTTGTGCCAAGATTTAATGTACCAATCTTGCTCTGGTTGTGCAATAATTACTTTTTGAGAAGCCGTGATTATCCAAAAAAACCTTTTCAGTGCCAAATTCAAAGAGTTTTTCGGTTTTTCGGGTTAAATATTCTATGAAACTACTTTCGCTCAAATCGGCATTCGTATCTATTTCAATAACATATTTTGGTGGAACAGTGGCGTATTTATTTGTGATTTTTTCGGCAGTCATAACAGCTTTATCATAAACCAAAATATCTCCCGCAAGCGTATCTTTATAACCTAATTGCAAGCCCGATTCGTTGGTGTGAACTCGATATTTTGTTTCATCATATAGACGATAAATCGTTTTGAGAATGAAATTAATTAATTCTGATTGTAATGAACTGCACCCCATAATTTCTTCAGCGGTTAAATGATTTTTTATAGCTTCTTTATAGCCTTTGTAATAAATAGGCTTTCCGTCCATAATTTCGTAAATGAACTCTTCGGGGATTTTTCGTACAATTACTTCAGTTTCGCTTTCGAGTACCATATTCTTTTTGTTTTTATAAATCTAAGGTACAAAAAAATCTATATTTTCAACAAAATTCACATTAAAATCAATCATAAAAATCACATAAATCAACTTAATCAAAGTTAAAGACGAGTTTTATTTCTATTTTTGCAGTTCAATTCAAGAATAAAGAGAGAATTATGCAAATCAAGGAATTACTACAACAAACGCCAACCGAACAAACCGTAACGGCCAAAGGTTGGGTACGTACCAAACGTGGACAAGCCGCCGTAACTTTTATTGCCATCAATGACGGCTCAACGATACATAATATTCAGGCGGTTGCTGAGGGTGGAGCGATAGATGAGGAAATACTAAAACTGGTTTCGACGGGGGCGTGTGTGGCTATTACAGGCAAACTCGTTGCCTCGATGGGTAGCGGGCAATCGGTCGAAATTAAAGCCGAAAAAATAGAAGTTTATGGTACTGCCGACGAAACTTTTCCGATGCAACCCAAGAAACACTCTTTGGAGTTTTTGCGGGAAAAAGCCCATTTACGCTTTCGTACGAATACTTTTGGAGCGATTTTTCGCATTCGTCATACGTTGGCTTTTGCGGTGCATAAGTATTTTAATGACAATGGTTTCTTTAATCTGCACACGCCAATCATCACGGCTTCTGATGCCGAAGGTGCGGGAGAAATGTTTCATGTAACGAATTTTGACATGGAAACCCCCCCAAAAACCGATGATGGAAACATTGATTATAGCCAAGATTTCTTTGGTCGTAAGACGAGCCTGACCGTTTCGGGACAACTCGAGGGCGAACTCGGGGCGTTGGCATTATCGAAAATCTATACTTTTGGACCAACGTTCCGTGCCGAAAATTCAAATACGACTCGCCACTTGGCGGAGTTTTGGATGATTGAGCCAGAAGTGGCTTTCTACGAATTGACGGATAACATGAATTTAGCAGAAGATTTTGTCCAAAATGTTATCAAATATGCCCTCGAAAATTGTGCCGATGATTTAGCTTTCTTAGAAAAACGCTTGTTGGAAGAAGAGAAAAGCAAGCCACAAAATGAGCGTAGCGAATTGAGTTTGATAGAAAAATTGAAATTTGTTGTCGAAAATCAATTCCAAAGATTAACTTACACCGAAGCCATCGAAATTTTGGTACGTTCGAAACCGCACAAAGAGAAAAAATTCCAGTATAATGTAGCGTGGGGCATAGATTTGCAGTCGGAGCATGAGCGATATTTGGTAGAAAAACATTTCAAAAAACCAGTGATTTTGACCAATTATCCGAAAGATATTAAGGCGTTTTACATGAAATTGGACGAAGAGTCGGAGGCGACCCCAGGACAAACCGTTCGTGCAATGGACGTACTTTTCCCAGGCATCGGCGAAATCATCGGCGGCTCGCAACGGGAAGACGATTATGAGAAACTTCTGGCCCGTACAAAAGAAGTGGGCATCGACCCCGAAAACATTTGGTGGTATCTCGAAACCCGTAAATTTGGTTCGGCACCACACGCAGGTTTTGGACTTGGTTTCGAGCGTTTGGTGCTATTCGTAACGGGCATGACCAACATTCGTGATGTGATTCCGTTTCCAAGAACACCTAAGAGTGCAGAGTTTTGATTTTAATATAAATGCTTGATAATCATGCACTTACAATATTTAACAGACGAAAAAGGCTATAAGCAATCAGTAGTGATTCCGATTGCTGAGTGGAACGAACTTCGGAGTAAATACAAAATTGAAGAAGAACCATCAACAAGTTCTGAGGAAATTTTGGAGAATCTGAAAAAGGATTTTACCGCCTTGAAAAAAGGAACTTTGAAAACTACGCCTTTAAATGAATTTCTTCAAGAATTAAAAAATGAAGGATATTGATGAAGAAGTTTGATATAGTTTTAGGCGAAACTTTCAAGAAAGAATTTAGAAAACTACTAAAAAAGCACCGTTCTTTACTTGAAGAATTAGATAGTCTTGCCAAAGATATAGCAATAAATCCAATTCAAGGTACGCCACTTGGTAGAAATTGTTATAAAATTAGACTCGCTATCAAAAGTAAAGGTCAAGGAAAATCTGGAGGAGCGAGGATTATTTCTTGTGTAATAGTTGTAGAAGAAAAGGTTGTATTAGTTTCGATTTATGATAAAGCCGAACAAAGTACCATTTCAGATAAGAAATTGAAGCAAATTCTGAAAGACGAACATTTAGATTAGAGCAGAACGATGAAAATTTCAATAAAAAATTTCGGCCCAATCGACCACTTCGAGTTTGACTTGGAGAAGGACTTGCACGTGATTTATGGGGAGAATAATATTGGAAAGTCATGGGCGATTGAGGGGTTATATCTATTGTTGAAGTTTTGGAGGGAAAGGGGGGGATTAGCTTATGAAAAAGCAAAAAGTATAAAAAACCTTTCAACATTAGAAGAAGACATACAAAGCCAATTAATATTTAACTTCAACCGTTCCTTAAACAATACTTTTGGAGAAATGAAAAATATTATTTCAGGACTTGAGCCAGAAATGTATATTGAAACAGAAATTTTAACCTTAGAATTGAAATACGTTGATAGTCACGAACAAAACTTCGGTGACGCTTTATTTGAATATCCAGCAGAGTTTGAAGATAATTGTATTTTAAAAAAAATATCTTCTGAAAATGATATAAGTAATGAGCTTAAAAAATTTAAAAATGGATATTTCCTCCCAGCTTCAAAATCGGGAATTTACCAAGTTTTAAGCAATATGGGCAATATTTTTGCTCAACTATCACAATTACCTATTAAAAACACAAGCCTTAATTTACCGTCAATGAGTATTCCAGTTTCGGATTATATCTTGAATATTGCGGCAATAAATGGCTCAAAACAAGGCGATTTTGGCAGTGTTGTTGATTTTTTAGAAGAAAAAGTAATTGAAGGAAGTGTAGTTTTCGATGAATTGCAAAAAAAATTAAAATACAAAAGTAATCGAACTGGTTTAGTTTCAGAATTGCACGAAGCATCTTCAATGATTGCTGAAATTTCGCCTTTGGTCGCTTATTTAAAATATATTTTACCGAAAAAGAACGCTATACTCTTTATCGAAGAACCAGAAGCACATCTTCACCCAAAAGTACAGGTTGAAATGATGCGAATTTTTGTTGATTTAGCTAAATCAGGCGTAAAAGTAGTAATGACTACGCATAGTGATTTTATGATGAACGAACTCACAAACTTACTTTTAGAGAAAAAAATTGATGCTGATAAAGTTGGAAGTTACCACTTAGTAATGGGCGAAAATGGTAGCTATGATGCAGGAGATATGAAAGCAACAAGCGAAGGAATTGAAGATTATAATTTTACAGATGTGGCGGTCGAACAATATGAAAGGCGAATGAATATTTTAGAAAAACTTAATCAAGAGCATGCTTTTACAGAAGATTCGGCAAGATGAAAGATTGAAACCCTTGCTACGAGATAGATGTGAAGATGAGGGTGTTTGCGTTGAAATTGATAAAAACATCGCACAAGATGATTATGTTATCTTAAAGTTAGATAGTTTTTATAATACAACTGATTTTGCCACTCCGCCGCCTTCACCCGACTGTTTTATTATTCAAAGATGTGCAGGAACAGATAAATATGGCATTACTATTGTAGAACTGAAAGGGATTCATAATTCAGATGGCTTCAAGGTTGAAAATATGAAAGCTAAGTTTGAAACTTGCTTTCAAGAGTTTATGCTGAAAGATTTTAAGAATTATTTTAATCGTGATTTTGTCCGAATACAATTATATTTTGTTTCAGAAATTGAAATTCATAGAAGAGAAGCTGGACTCAAAATGAAGGTTTTGGAAAATATACGTTTTACTTTTAGAGGTAAAAAATATTTGATAAAACCCTACAAACCAACGCCTGCCGTAAAACCTTGCTATTAAATGCTCATAACACTCCTCATATTTCTTGCGTTTATTTTTGCCAATGTCGTCGTTGCGGTTTATACCGAGCGTAAGGTTTCGGCATTTATCCAAGACCGAACGGGACCAATGGAAGTGGGCAAATGGGGAATCCTGCAACTCTTTGCCGACCTTTTGAAGTTGATTCAAAAAGAAGACATCGTACCCGCCGCCGCCGACCGCCGAATGTTTAAGTTTGCCCCCTTGATGATTTTTATGGCAATTTTTGCGGGTTTTGCTTTGTTTCCATTGTCGCCTAACTTGCGAGGTTCGGCAACGCAGACGGGCGTTTTTATGCTTTTGGCGGTAGTTTCGCTTGATATTTTGGGTATTTTGATGGCAGGTTGGGCATCGAATAATAAATATTCCTTGTTGGGTGCGATGCGATCGGTTGCTCAAATTATTTCTTATGAAATTCCGCTCGGCTTGTCAGTCTTGTGCGTCATTTTGATTACACAAACCCTTGATTTACAAGAGATTAGCTTTCAGCAAGGTTTCTTTTCGCTTGAAAAAAATTATCTTTTTGGCGTGAAAGCTACGGGAATAGAAGTAAACCAATACGGCGGAATTTTGACTTGGAACATTCTCCGAAATCCGTTTTTGCTCATCGTTTTTGTAATATATTTTATTGCTTCATTGGCCGAAGCCAATCGAGCTCCATTCGATTTGCCCGAAGCCGAATCTGAACTCATTGGTGGTTTTCACACCGAATATTCGGGTTTTCGCTGGGCAATTATGATGCTTTCGGAGTACGGAATGATGCTTTTGGTGTCGATTTTAGGGGCAATTTTGTTTTTGGGAAGTTGGAATACCCCTTTTCCGAATATCGGTTCGGTAACGCTTGGCACTTGGACAACGGGCGAAATCGGACATTGGTCGAGTGACCTTTGGGGAGCTTTTTGGTTGATTTCAAAAGCCTATTTCTTGATTTTGATTCAAATGTGGGTGCGTTGGACTTTACCTCGCTTGCGGGTAGATCAACTCATGTATCTTTGCTGGAAAGTACTCACGCCTTTTTGTTTGGTACTTTTGCTGATTTCGGGTGTTTGGCGGTTATTGATGATTTAGTATAGTCAATGGTCGGTAGTCCGTAAGTCAGTAGTAATTCACCCGTGACAACTCTTATTCTATCAACCATCGTCTATAAACTATTGACTTGAAAAAATCCCTTCAAAAATATCAGCCATCAAAATTGAAGTATTGAGGGTGCTTAGGTCAATATTTTCTTGCAGATTAGTGTAGCAGCGAAACTCCCATTTGTCACCATTTTTGGCATAAATCTCTACAAGAGGCTCTTCTTGCGAAACTATCAAGTAGTATTGTAGCGTTGGCAAAACTGAGTATTCTTTCAGTTTGATAACGGTATCAGTCTTGACCGAATTTTCCGAAAAGACCTCCACAATAAGCACAGGTTGCGTAATAGCGTGCGAATCCTCATCATCAATCGTTGGAGCAACCACAATATCAGGGTAGCGATAGTGGTTGTTTTCGAGCATTAATCTCACATCGTGGTTATATACTTTCAAAGCTCTTTTTTTGAAACTATTTCTCAAAGAAACATAGATATTTCCAGCTATTTCATTAGCAATTTTTGATTCTCCAGGCATAGCAATAAGTTCACCGTTTACAAATTCATGACGGATTTCGGAAGTTTTTTCTATTTCAAAATACTCCTCAACGCTATATTTTTTATGCTCTACTAAGGTTTCTACCAGCATTTTTTTAGAAGTTTTTTTCAAATATAAGCGTTTTTTTGATAAAAACAAATTTCTTAACCCAACTCAAACCAACCCCTAAATTGATGGGCTTTTTCCTTGCTCACCACGATTGGCTCTTTGGTCGAAACGGTTAATTTTAGTTCAATTTTCCCCGTAAAATGTGTTCGGTAGCTTTCGATAGCTTGTTTATTTACGATAAATTGGCGGTTCGCCCGAAAGAAAATTTCGGGATTTAGTAATTCTTCGATTTCATCAAGTGAATTATAATCACTTATAAGTCGCTGATTATCAGTAGTTTGTATCCAAATTACTTCATCTCGATAAAAGCACGTAATGCGTTCGGCAGCTACTGCTACGATATTTCGTTGGTGGTGTGCCGTAAAGCGGGTTTTAAACTTTGGCAATGTAGCACGATTTTCCAAATCGTTCAGCAAGTGCGAAAGTTGCTCTTGAAAGCCATTATTATTCAAACCCTTAAACTTCTCAAAAGCAACCCGTAGCTCATTTTTATCAATCGGCTTCAACAAATAATCAATGCTATTAAGTTTGAAAGCACGAATAGCGTATTCGTCATAAGCCGTCGTAAAAATAATGGGGCAGCGTGGCGTAATTTCTTGGAAAACATCAAAACTCACACCGTCAGAAAGCTGAATATCGGACAAAATCAAGTCGGGTTCGGCATTATTTCCGAACCAATCCAGACATTCTTTTACGCTGCCGATTGTGCCTAATAAAGTGGCGTTTGGCTCAATGATTTTGACCAAATTTTCGAGATTTTTAGCAACTAAGGGTTCGTCTTCGATGAGTAATATTTTCATGGATTTTAAATTTATAACGCTGGCAGGGCTTCAAGCCCCTGCCAGCGTTTGCTCTCATTGTAGAATTTATATCAAAGGTATTTTTACTCGAAAAGTACCATTAGATTCTATTAAAAAAGGGTCTTCACTCAAAAAACTATACAGCGATTTTAGGTTATTCAACCCCTGCTCATTAGAAGTTTCTACTTGTTTTTTTAGCTGGATTTTGTTTTCAATTATTAAATAATTTTCCTGATTTAAAATATTTATAATCAGAGGATTAGCTTCGTTTGAGATGTTGTGTTTGATGGCGTTTTCTATTAATATTTGGAGCGTTACGGGGGCAATTTTTTTGTCCAAAACTTCGTCTAAAATAGTAAAATTGATTATCAAAGAATCACCGAAACGAGTTTTTAGTAGAGCCACATAGTTCTTGATAAAGTGCAATTCGGTTTCGAGGCTTACCAAGCCTTTTTCTTTGTGTTTTAACACATATCTAAATACTTTTGATAGCTGCTGCAAAAACTCTCGTGCCAGCGTTGGGTTTTCTTGAATCAACGAATCGAGCGAAGTTAGGCTATTAAACAGAAAGTGTGGGTTAAGTTGGTTTTGCAAGTTATCGAATTGCACCTGCGATTTTTCCTTTTCGAGATTGGTTGCCCGCAAGGCATTTTCCCGCCATTTTTCTAAGGAATAATGAGAAAAATGGGCCACATTGAGCAAAATAACGAGTAATATTTGAGCTGCCGCACCAGCGATTTGAGCGAGATTTGTAAATTGTTGGTTTATTAATTCTTTAAAACTGAGGAAATGATTACCGACAAAAAAAACAAATTGAGAAGTAGCAGTTAAAAACCCAAAAGTAATTATAGTTTGTAGCATTATCCGCCTAAAAACTCCATTATCATAAGGCATTACTCGGTCAAAATAGGCGTATAATTTTCTAAAAAAAAGCCAAGTTGAAGTCAGTACAATGATTGATATGAGTGATAGCCAAATGTTGGTTTTTAGGTCAATATGAAAAACATACCACCTAAGAAAGTTTGAGCCTGCTATCATAAGTAGGATAACAAGTGCGGCTATTTTGTTTTTTCGTTTCATTTATTTGAGTTGTAGAACAATTTTCTAAATTGTTCTCAATAAAATGACAATTTAGAAAATTGTTCTACATTATCTGCCCATCCGACATTTCGATGATTCTGTCACAGCCTTTTGCAAAATCGGGGTCGTGCGTTACGGCGATTATCGTTTGGTTATTTTCGTGGGCAATTTGCTTGAAAATATCAAACACAATTTCCGAATTTTTCTTATCCAGATTCCCCGTTGGCTCGTCGCCCATGATTATTGCGGGATCATTTATCAAAGCCCGTGCGATAGCCACTCGTTGCTGCTGACCGCCCGAAAGTTTGGACGATTGTTTGAGTGCTTGCTCGTGAATATCAACTAATTTTAGTTTTTGATAAGCACGTTCTTCGATTTCTTTGGGCGAATATTTACCCAATTTCAAGGCGGGAAGCATCACATTCTGCAAAACCGTAAACTCGGGTAGCAAAAAATGAAACTGAAACACGAACCCCAAATGTTCGTTCCGAAATGCCGCCAGTTGGTTCTGCGTTTTGCCAGTCAAGGTTTCACCATTCATTACCAGTGAGCCTTCGTAGGTGGTATCCATCGTTGAAAGAATATACAAAAGCGTTGATTTTCCGCAGCCAGATTTGCCCACCAAAGCCAAAAATTCGCCTTTATTTGCCTCAAAAGAAATGTTTTTTAAAACCTGAAATTTTTCTGGTTCGTAGAAATATTTATTGAGATGGGAAGCGGAAAGGACAGACAGCCCCCTAAGCGAAACGTCGCACCGCCCCAGAGGGGGAACTTCCTCTTCTACATTTTTTTTATTGGTATTACTTAGCATTAGTTCAAATTTAAAATTGATTTTCAATTTATTTTTTCGTTCCCCCTCTGGGGCGGTGCGACGTTTCGCTTAGGGGGCTGGGGAGGAACTGCTTACCCCCTCAAAATCGCCACGGGGTCGATTTGGGCTGCTTTTCGGGCGGGAAAATAACCTGCCAAAATTGTGGTAACGATTCCGAAAACCATGCCCATTGCGTAATATTTTGCCTCAAACTTCACTGGAAAAGTTTTTATATCTAACATATCTCCTACATCGAACGGCGTTTGGGAGAGCAAATAACTGAGTCCAAAACCTACCATTATGCCCAATAAAGCCCCCAAAACACCAATAACGACCGACTGGATTAAGAAAATAGAAACGATGTCGTTTCCTGCAAAACCCGTAGCTTTCAAGATAGCAATATCCTTCATTTTGCTTATTACGTTCATATTCATGATATTATAAATACCAAAACCTGCCACCATCAGAAGCGTAAACGAAACAATAATAACCATGCCGTTTCGGATTTTATCCCCCGCCAAAATAGCCGTATTTGCCTCTGCCCAGTCTTGGGTTTTGTAGCCATATTGGTTTTTTATGGTTTTTGCGTAGGTCAGGGCTGCCTGTGGGTCGTTCATTTTGATATGAATATCGGTTATGAAACTTTTATCTTTTTGCAAAATACCCTGTACCATCGAAATATTGGCGTAGCACTTCACGGCATCGATGGTTTGGATACCAAAGCCAAAAATTCCAGCTACTTTTACCAATTTTAGGCTGCCGTTGGGAGCCGTAATGGTGAGTTTATCCCCTACTTTTACGTTCAGATTTCGAGCCAGAATTTTACCCATCAAAATACTATTCGGATTAGAAAGCAACGTTTCGATATTGCCCGATTTGATCCGTTTGTTGAGATTATAGAGTTTATTTTCTTTCAAAATATCTACACCCGCAATTTGCCCCGAAAACGGTACAGGGCCTTTATTAAAAAAAACTTGCGAGCTGATTTGTGGCGAAACGCCCAAAACTCCTGGCTGTTTTTCGATATTTGCCGCAATTTGAAGTCCATTTTTGATATTAATTAATTCATTTTTGGGTAATTGATGATAAATAATATTCAAACCCATAGGATTTTGCTCTTCAATCAGGCTTGGGTGATTGCTCGTGATTTCTTTATAAACCCTGATGTGGGGCGATGAATCAAGTGCCGAGTTTTCAAGAAATTGATTAACGCCCCTCATCACCGAAATCATCACGATAAACATCGCAATGCCAAAGGTAACGCCCAACATCGCAATCAGCGTTTGGCGTTTTTTGGTCAATAAGTGCGTTTTTGCTATTTGTAGAGAGATTTTTAGGTTCATTATTTGTGTAGCGAACTTCCAGTTCGCCAAGAAAGAGGGTTGATATCAAATCGTATTTTTCTGAGATTTTATAAACGAAGTAAAACCGAGTATTGGTCGCTTCATTTCACAATTTAATTACCAATCACCAAAATAGATTTTTCCGTCAGCCCTGACTTCACTTCCACCAAGTCCAAGTTTTCTACACCTTTTACAATCTTAACTTTTCGCTTCTCGCCATTTTCTTCTACCCAAACCGAATCGCTGCCAACTAAATAATTTTTCGGAATCGTCAGCACTCGTGGGTTTTCAGAAACTACAATATTTGCTTCAATCGTCATGCCGTAATACGCATTTGGTTTTTCGTCCACAAATTCGGCATCAACTCTGAATGTCTGGTCGGCTCGGTTAAGTTTTGGGTAAAGTTTAGTCACTTTTGCCTTGAAAACTTTATTTTGATAAACATCAATTTTGATTAAAACCGCTTGCCCGATTTTCACTTTCACATAATCTAATTCGTCAATGGATAGTTGAGTATATACATCTTTGGCATCACCGATGAGAGCAACGGCTTCACCTCGCCTGACGAGTTCGCCCTGTTTTTTGTAGATTTCGTAGATTTTTCCTGCTTCAAAGCTTCTGATTCTGAAATTATCGCCTTCACGGGCATTGACCCGAAAGTTTGATTTTGAGTTTTGTAAATCTACATAAAGTTGATTTTTGGTGCGTTGCAAAGCCTTTTGTCTTGCCAAAACCTCATTTTTTGATGTTTTATAGGTCAAATCGGCTCGCTCATATTCTATTCGAGTGCCGATATTTTGGTCGTTGAGAACTTTGTAGCGACTAAAATTTATAGAATCAGTTGCTGATTTTGAGCGGGCAATGCGTAATTGAGCTTCGAGTTCGGCCAAAATCGGTGAGTTTTCACTATAATTTGCCTCTGACTGACGCAAAATATTACTCGAAGCCTCCAAACGGGCATCTTGCGAGATACTTTCGAGTTGAAAAATTAACTGATTTTGGTTGATAATATCACCTTCAAAAGCGGATTGTTTCACCAAAACACCGTCGGCATTTGCCGTAAGTTTATATTCATTTTTTGGAAAAACATTGCCAGAAGCATACACCGCCTCGGTTAGCATTTTGTATTGGGGCGAGGAAAAATTGCCTTTATCTTTTTTGCAGGAAGCCAAAAAGCTAAAAAAACTCAGAAAAATAAGGGTACGTGCAGTCATATCGAAAAAATCTGTTTCAGAAAACTATTTTCAAAATTGATATTTATTTGTCCGAATAACAATAAATTTTCGGTGAAGCGGAAGAAAAAATAAACGAAATGCCCTAAAATTTGCCGTTAAGTAAAAACTCATTCAATTTTATGGACGGAAAGACGTTATAATATTTGAATCATCGTACATTTAATCTCTCATTTACAATAAAACTCAACATTTATGAAAATCTCTTCAAATTTCAGAAAACTACTTATTTTGCTTACGCTATCTTCGTTATCATTGACGGTGATGAATTGCTCGAAAGCAGGGTCGGAGGAGCCAGCCGCTCAGATAGTTGGTACTTGGAAAATTACGAATATTTTTGTCAAAGAAGGCACAAAAGCGGAGGAAGACCAATTTCCTCTCTTATTAGCATTTTTTCCATGTTTTAAAGATGTTACTTTTATTTTCAAAAGTAATGGAGAATTGTCGGCAAGTGTACCAAAAGAATGTCAATCAACAGCCGATGATTTGCCTGGGACGGGTGGCATTGCAAAGTATGAGGTAATTGGTGGAAAATTGACTATAACCGATAGTGATGGCTCAAAAACTACCGAGGATGTTTCGTTTAGTGGCAAACAAATGACTTGGACCTCGTCAGAAGTAGATAAGGGCGTAACAACAGTTAGTAAGAGTGTTTTTACAAAACAATAAAAGACGCTCATTTTACTAAACCTGCATCGCAGAAATAGCTCATCGTTTTGGCGATGAGCTATTTTTTTGGCATAATTTTTCCAATCATTTCCCAGACTAAATCTGTTTCAAAACCTTTGCCGAGGGCGTAGCGGGCGAGTTTTTGTTTCAGAATCAAAGGTTGTTTTTCGGTGCGTAGTTCGTATTTTTTCTTTTCCAGGATTTCCTGTAAAGTTTCGAGATAATCATCATCTTCGATTTCGGCCATGCCTACTTTTATGCAATATTCTGATAGCTTTCGGGCTTTGAGTTCGTACCTAATTTTTTGTCGTCCCCATTGTTTTACCCTGAATTTACTGCCCGCAAAAATCTTGGCGAAACGTTCTTCGTTCAAAAAATTATCGGTAATCAAGTACGCAATTATTTCTTCGGCTTCGTCGCCCCAAACTTCCCATTTTTGCAAACGTTCACGCACCTCAGCGTGGGTTCGCTCTTGGTAGGCACAGAAGCTGGCCGCTTTTACAAGTATGTCACGTCGGGTTATCAATTATCAATTATTACTTTAAATTCTACACTCATAACTCTACACTATAAAGTTTGCATCGTACTAAGTTTTCTATAAAAACCGTCTTCGATTTTCAAAAGTTCGTCGTGCGTGCCACGTTCGATGATTTGCCCTTGATGAATAACCAAAATCTGGTCGGCACTCTGAATCGTACTTAGGCGGTGGGCGATGACGAGCGTCGTGCGATTTTTCATCAGATTGGTGAGGGCTTCCTGTACCAATTTCTCCGATTCGGTATCAAGAGCTGAGGTTGCTTCGTCCAAAATTAGTACTGGTGGATTTTGCAAAATCGCTCTTGCAATAGACAACCGTTGGCGTTGCCCACCCGAAAGTTTTGTGCCTCTATCGCCGATAACTGTCTGATAGTCAGCCGATTGTTGCATAACAAAATCGTGGGCGTTTGCAATCTTGGCGGCAGTTATTACTTCTTCCAGCGTCACGTTTTCACCAAAAGCAATGTTATTAAAAATGGTATCGTTGAATAAAACGGCCTCCTGCGTAACGATACCCATGAGCTTGCGAAGCGAGTGTTGCGAAACATCTCGAATATCAAGGCCATCGACCAGAATCTGCCCAGAAGTAGGGTCATAAAACCTCGGAATCAAGTCAGCAATCGTTGATTTTCCTCCGCCCGACGAGCCAACCAGAGCAATAGTTTTTCCTTTTTGGAGCGTAAAATTAATATTTTTCAAAACTTCAATATCGCCTTCGTAGGCAAAACTTACATTCTTTACTTCGATGTTGTTTTTAAAGTTTTTTATTTCAACAAAATCTGTCTTATCTTCGATAAGTGGCTGATTATCAATTAGTTCCAGTATTCGTTCGCCCGAAGCCAAACCTCTTTGGGCGGCACTAAACGCATTGGCAATGTCTTTGGCGGGCCGCATGACTTGCGAAAAAATGGCAATGTAACTGATAAATTCGGAAGCTGTTAGGTCGGAACTTCCGCCCAAAATCATTGAACCGCCATAAAGCAAAATCCCGACCACAATCAGCACACCCATAATCTCCGAAAAGGGCGAAGACATTTCTCGGCGAGCCGCCAAATTGAAAATCGCATTTCTATAATTTTCGTTTTCGTTTTGAAACTTTTTCGTAATAAATTTTTCGGCAACGAATCCCTTCACGACCCTCATTCCACCGAATGTTTCGTCCATCAGGCTAATCAAATTACTCAATCGTTGCTGCCCTTCGCCCGCATCTTGCCGCATACGTTTGACGAGCGTAGAAATAAAAATCCCCGAAATCGGAATCACGATTAGTGCAAAAAATGTCAGATTTACAGAAATATAAAAAAGCGATGCTAAATAAAATATAAATAAAAATACCTCTTTGGTAGCCGCCGAAAAGGTATTGGCAATCGAATTTTCGACTTCCTGTACGTCCGTAATGATGCGAGAAATGAGGTTTCCTTTGCGTTCATTACTAAAAAAACCAAGGTGCAAGTTTATAGAATTATCAAAAACGGCTTGTCTTAAATTAGCTACCATGTTTGCCTTGAAACGCTCTAAAAGCCTGACACTCAGGTATTTAAAAATGTTCGCAATGAACACCGACACCGCCAAAACCCCACAGACAAACTGCAACGCTCCGTATTTTCCGTGTTGAGCCAGAAACTGGGCAAAGTAATAATTGAACTGAGCTTTTAAATCAAAAATTGATTCGGGCTTTGCTACTTCTTGGATAGTGATTTTATCAAACAACACATCTAAAAGCGGCATCAAAAGTGTAAAATTGAGTACACCAAAAAAACTTGCCAATATAGACGCACCCACAAACGGCACAATAAAACCGCCAAGGGGCTTGGCATAGGAAAGTAATCGAAAGTAGTTTTTCAAGCGAGTAAATCAGAAAAAGTTTTGGTCACAAAGTTCGTTAAAATACAGCTAAAACCTATAAGGTTTTTGAAACCTTATAGGTTTGAAACCGGTTTCGCAAAAAAAATTCAAACATACGCAACCGAAAGCGTGTTGTTTTCGTATGTATTCTTGAATATTTAAACACTTATTTCTAATTCAAATGAAAAGAATTTTGACAATCGCCATCTTATTGGCTGGAATTACCCTTGCATCGTGCAAGAAAGATGAAGTAGTATCATCAGATGTAGCATTTATGGCCATGCTTTCGGGTGCCGAAGAAGTACCAGCCGTAACGACTACCGCTACTGGTATGCTCGAAGGAACTTTCAATAAGGTTACCAAGGTATTGACTTACACTGCTACCTATTCAGGAATGACACCAACAGCTTGGCATATTCACAAGGGAGCTAAGGGAGCTAACGGTGGTGTCATCTACGCACTCGTCAGTACCGCCTTTGCTTCACCGTTAAAATCGGCAACGGTAGCACTTACAGCCGAACAAGAAACTGACTTGATGGCAGGAAACTATTACATCAATTTTCACTCGGCAAAATCACCTTCGGGCGAAATTCGTGGGCAGTTATTGAAGCAGTAAAATGTAAAAATAAGCGTATCGCTTGGCTTCCCGAAAGTTTCAAACTTTCGGGAAGTTTTTGTTTAAAATTACAGCACTCCTTTTGTACTTGGCAAAGAGTCAATTTCGTCGATATTTCGCTTCACGGCCATTTTGATAGCCTTGGCAAAAGCCTTAAAAATGGCCTCAATTTTATGGTGTTCGTTATCGCCCTCACACTTGATATTCAAGTTACACTTTGACGTATCCGAAAAAGACTTGAAGAAATGATAAAACATTTCGGTTGGCATTTCGCCAATTTTTTCCCGCTTGAAACTTGCGTCCCAAACTAACCACGGTCGCCCCGAAAAATCAATCGCTACCTGTGCCAAAGCCTCGTCCATTGGCAGTAGGAAGCCGTAACGATTAGTCCCTTTTTTATCACCCAATGCCTTCAAATACGCCTCACCGAGTGCCAGAGCGGTATCTTCGATGGTGTGATGCTCGTCGATGTGGAGGTCGCCATCTACCGAAATCTTCAAATCTGCTCCCGAATGTTTGGCTAATTGATCGAGCATGTGGTCATAAAAACCCAGCCCCGTATGAATATCGGCCTTGCCCGTACCGTCAAGATTTAGCTCAATTTTTATCTTGGTTTCCTTCGTATTTCGTTCAATGGTAGCCGTTCGTTCGGGAAGTTTCAGAAATTCATAGATTTTATCCCAATCATCGGTTATTAATTTTGTGGCGTTTGCTTGTTCGGTGGTCAATTCTGTATTTGTATCCGAAGCAATAAAAATCGCTTTTGCTCCCAAATTTACGGCCAACTGAATGTCGGTCACACGATCTCCGATGACGTACGAATTTACTAAATCGTATCGGCAGTCGCCACTCTGGGTAGCATCAAGATATGTTGTCAATAAACCCGTAGCGGGCTTGCGGGTTGGCAGGTTTTCGTGCGGAAAACTGCGGTCAATATGCACGGCCGAGAAATGAATATCTTCGTTTTCGAGCGTTTGCATCATCTTATTATGGGCGGGCCAAAAGGTATCTTCGGGAAACGAATCGGTGCCAAGTCCATCTTGATTTGTCACCATAATAAGCTGATAGACAGCGTTTTGTCCGTCAGTTTCGGCGGCTATTTTTCTTAAATTAGAAATAGCTTTTGGTAGAAAAATTAGTTTTTCGAGCGAATCTATCTGAAAATCAGTTTTTGGCTCATCTATAATCGTACCGTCACGGTCGATGAAAAGAAGTTTTTGCATTTTCTTTGGTCAAATTTTGAAACATCAAAATTAGGGAGGAAAATGCTGAAATGCTAAAAATATATTTGCTCGAAACAGATACAAACCAAAAATCCTCCATTTACAAGTGGCGGATTTTTTGTAGCACAATTTTCTAAATTGTGCTAAATATAGACGAAGCAATTTAGAAAATTGCTCTACAAGTTTCCTTTTTTCATTTCGCTTACGGCATAATCGGCCGCCCGAGCCGTGAGAGCCATGTAAGTCAAAGACGGATTTTGGGTCGAAGTCGAGGTCATTGACGCTCCGTCGGTTACGAAAATATTCTTGCAGTCGTGCAAAGCATTCCATTTGTTGAGTACCGAAGTTTTTGGGTCTTTGCCCATTCTGGCACCGCCCATTTCGTGAATATCCAGCCCAGGCGTGCGGTTGGTGTCGTTGGTACGAATATTCGTAAAGCCCGCTTTCGTAAACATTTCGCTGAGTTGCTCAAAATAATCTTTGGTCATTTTGGTGTCGTTATCGTCATAATCAACCGAAATTCTTAACTGCGGAATCCCCCAAGCATCGACTAATGTTTTATCCAATGTCACAAAATTACTTTCTTTCGGAATCGTTTCACCCATCATGTGCGAATTGATACTCCATACGTTGGCTGGTTGTGGATTCAACAAACTTTTTTTCAAGTCTTCACCCAAGCCCGTTCGGTCTTCGTTTTGGTATCGATCCGAATAAAACCCAGCGGCATAGCCCCGCAAGAAGTCCGTTTCTTGCTTAAAAACGTTACGAAAACGAGGAATATAGGCTGCATTGGGGCGGCGACCATCGGTGGTGCTGTCCAGAAAACCCTCGTATTCGGCACTAATATTAGCTCTATAATTGTGAAAAGCCACGTATTTTCCGAGCGTACCGCTATCATTGCCCAACCCATTCGGGAAGCGATTGGAAGTCGAATTGAGCAAAATTAGGTTAGAATTTAGAGCGGCGGCATTTACAAAGATGATTTTTGCGTAGTACTCAGTCACCTCTTTGGTGTTGGCATCAATCACTCGTACGCCCGTAGCTCGGTTTTTTTTCTCATCGAAAATAATCGAATGTACCACCGAGTCGGGGCGAAGGGTCATTTTACCCGTACGGGCCGCCCACGGTAAAGTCGAAGAATTACTACTGAAATATCCGCCATAGGGGCAGCCACGCTCACAAATCGTACGGTTTTGGCAGGCACCACGCCCTTGGTCGGTATGGATTTGCTTCGGTTCGGTGAGGTGTGCCGCTCGCCCGATGATCACGTGGCGGTCGGTATAATTTTTGGCGGTTTCGCTGCTAAAATGTTTATCCACACAATTCATTTCGTGGGGCGGCAAAAACTCCCCATCGGGCAAGCTCGCCAAACCATCTTTATTACCCGAAATTCCTGCAAATTTTTCTACGTAGCTGTACCACGGAGCAAGGTCGGCGTAGCGAATCGGCCAATCGACGGCAAAGCCATCACGGGCGGGGCCTTCAAAATCAAACTCCGACCAGCGTTGGGTTTGTCTGGCCCACATCAGCGATTTGCCGCCCGTTTGGTAGCCTCGAATCCAGTCGAAAGGTTTCTCTTGAATGTAAGGGTGTTCGGCATCTTTTACAAAAAATTGCTCCGTGCCTTCATAAAAAGCATAACATTTTCCGATGATTGGATTGGCATCACGAATGGCCTTCGTGAGTTGCCCACGGTGTTCAAACTCCCAGGGTTGTTTCATGGTCGTTGGGTAGTCGGTTACGTGCCTTACTTCACGGCCACGTTCGAGTACGAGCGTACGTAAACCCTTGCCTGTCAGCTCCTTAGCTGCCCAGCCACCGCTGATTCCCGAGCCAATAACGATGGCATCAAAGGTATTTTTCTTGACCGAATCTATGCTTATATTTGCCATTTTTTATCGTTGATTTCAAGGAAGTCTTCGCTTCAAGCGAAGACTTCCTTATTTTTACAAACTTTATTTCTTCACAGGTACACAACCGTGATAGCGGGCGGGGGCAAACTCATAAATACGAAGGTTCGTCATGACGTACTCGGAATTGAGATAGCCCTGAATCGTGAGGTTTTTTATCAAGCGAAGGAATGCTTTTTCCTCGCCGTTTTCGGAGTTTGACAGCTTGTTGAGTACGGCTAATTTTTGTGTAGCGTCGCAGGCTGTAAAAGTTTTGGAAAAGTCCTTGGTGGCGGTAATATCGACCAAATCTAAGCCTTTCGAGAATATTGTTTGTGAATTCTTGTCGTAACAGTCACCAATCATTTTTAGGGCAAACTGATTAATGTTTAATTCTTTTGCTCCAAGTGTATCGGTCTTTGGAATAATGGTTTCGACGATGTCGGCAAGTAGAATTTCTTGCGAAACCGATATACGAAACGAAGTGTCAGATAAGTTTTTTTTACTCCAAGCGTTTGCCCACGAAGGAAGCACGATACTACCCCCAATCGTCAGGGCAATGGTTTTTACGGCCGAACGTCTTTGCATTTTTGTAGGATTGAATTTGTATCACAAATAAAATAAATTTTTACCAAACTTGTATAGACAAATTGGGTTTTATTTATTCGGCTTTGCCGTCATCAGTGTCCTTCCGCCATTGTTAGTGTCCCCACTGACGACTACAACGATTTATGACAAATGATTCCAACCCTGAGCTTTGATGGCGGCCGTTCCGCCACTATTTAGGGCTAATTGTACGGTTTTTTCCTGCGTTATGTAGCCAATCGGTAGTATATCCGACATATTTTTTATTTTTTCAAAATCGGTTTGCTTTACCGTAAATAATAATTGGTAATCTTCGCCGCCGTTGAGTGCTGCCGTGATGGGACTGACATTAAACTCCGTGGCCGAGAGCATCGTAATATCTTCGATGGGTAATTTATCCTCAAAAACCATCGCTCCAACGCCCGATTGGGTGCAGATATGCAATAGCTCAGAAGCCAATCCGTCCGAAATATCAATCATTGCCGTTGGCACAACACCCAGTTCGTTGAGTTCGTGAATGATGTCGGTTCGGGCTTCGGGTTTTAGTATTTTCCCGACCAAATACTCTTTTTCTTGCAGTTCGGGCTGCATTTTTGGGTTTGCGAGATAAACTTGTTTTTCCCGTTCCAAGATTTGCAGACCAAAATAAGCCGCTGCTAAATCGCCCGTTACGCACAAAATATCGTTGGGTTTTGCTCCGTTTCGGTAGGTTATTTTATCTTTATCGACAAAGCCCATGGCCGTAATCGAAATCACAAAACCCGAAGCCGAGGCGGTGGTATCGCCCCCAACTAAATCAAGATTATAGCTTTCACAAGCAAGTTTTATACCTTCATAAAGCTCGTCGATGGCCTCCACCGAGATTCGATTACTCAGCCCGATGCTGACCGTAATTTGGGTCGCAATGCCATTCATGGCCGCAATATCCGAAACATTTACGGCCACGGCCTTGTAGCCCAAATGCCGAAGCGGCGAGTAGGAAAGGTCGAAATGAATACCTTCCATGAGCATATCGGTCGATAGGAGCATATATTTATTGCCCACGTCAATCACGGCGGCATCATCACCGATGCCCTTGATGGTATCAGGATTTGTGGTAGTAAATTTTGATTTTATTCGGTCAATCAAGCCAAATTCGCCGAGGGTATTGAGTTCTGTTCTTTCCATGGTACAAAATTGATGAAGTTTTCTAAGATTTTTACTAAAAAAGTCTTGAAATATTCTTGTTTTTTGCTTCCTTACCGAACCAAGCGAAGATTCGCTTCACAAAAAAAGGTGAACTTTTCAGCTCACCTTTCTTGTATAATCTTCAATAATCATTACTGCGTAACCAAACCGTAGTTGTTGATTGTATTACCTGTTTTTTGACTAATTGTTGTGCGAGTAATATCCAACGATGTGTCGGTGATGGAATTAATCGTAAATTCGATTGTACCGCCCGTGCCTGTTGGTATTGGCGTAAGGTTTTTCAATACAAGTTTAGTGTCGCTTAGGAGTTCGTACTGACCAGTAAAGGTATTGCCATCAACATCTTTGAATGTCACCGAGGGAGCAATGAGCAAATTAAGCGAAAAAGACGAATAGGCGGGCTTCACATTGGTAGCCGCCCCTTTGGTATAAACCACGGCACTGCCTTCCTTGACGATATTAGCCGTCCAAGTTTTCTTGATTTTATCAGACACAGGCACGGTTTTATCTTTGCAAGACGAAACCGCAAGTGATACTAAGGATACGAATAGAATGGCAATTTTTTTCATACAAATATGGTTGTTTTGAAGTCGTTTGATGTTTTAATGAAGAGAAATTAAATAACTTATCCAATTTTACTCGCCTTTTTTGTTTAACTTTTCGCCTCCAAAATTCTGATTTCACTCTGCAAAATTACGGTTTTGAAGGCTCAATTTAACCAAAAAATACTTCGTAAACTTGAACAACTTATTTAATTTCTCTTCATTAGACAGAATTTTAGCAAATATGGTTTAAATATAAATGAAAAAAAAATGTTGTACGCAAGAATGACGTTTTTTTTATAGAAAACGTTGTAATCGGTCAAAATATTTTATTTTAATGTTTAAAAATAATCCTCAAAAAAATACTTTCGTTGCTCTCGGTAGGTTTTAGGGTTTGTAGCGATGTATTTTCTAAACTGCCGATTGAAGTTTGAAAGATTTTTAAAGCCAATTCTTAACAGATTTCTAAGAAGTTAGTGGTGGTTTTGTGAAGGAGATTTTTGATCATAAAATCAATATTTTACAAAAAAAATAGTGTTTTTTGATAGATTATATAAGTATTTTGTTAGTTTTTTGTATAAAAATACTATTCATCATACTTTATTTGCAAGATGCTCAACCAAAAAGCAATCGTAATCATTGGCGGCACAACGGGCTTGGGATTTTCGGCGGCCAAGGCGTTTGTGCAAGCAGGGGCGAAAGTCGTAGTAGTAGGTCGGAATCCCGAAAGTTGCCTATCGGCCGAGTTGATTTTAGGTGAAAATGGGCGGGCATTAGCGAGTGATGCAACGGCCGAAAATACCGCAAAAAATGCCATTGAACTCTGTCTGAACGAGTTTGGAGGCTTCGATGGCTTGTATCATGTGGCGGGTGGCAGTGGTCGAAAATACGGCGATGGTCCCCTCCACGAACTTACGCTGGAAGGCTGGAACAAAACCTTTGAACTCAACCTGACGAGTTTGATGCTCTCCAATCAGGCGGCCGTGAAGACGTTTTTGGCACGCAAAACGAGCGGAAGTATCCTTAACATAGGGTCAGTATTGGGGGTTTCGCCCTCGCCACAATTCTTTGTTACGCACGCATACGCTGCTGCCAAATCGGCGGTGGTGGGGTTTACAAAATCGTTGGCGGCCTATTACGCTTCGGACGATATTCGGGTAAATATGCTTGCCCCCGCCTTGGTCGAAACGCCGATGTCGGAGCGGGCCAGCAGGGACGAAAAAATCATGAATTTCATAAAAACCAAACAGCCCCTCGACGGTGGTCGCAATGGTCGCCCCGAGGATTTGGACGGAGCGGCAGTCTTTTTTATGTCCGATGCCTCCCGATTTGCCACGGGACAAACTCTTTACATAGACGGCGGCTGGGAAGTTTCGGAGGGGCAGTATTTTTAATGAAGAATGTAGAATGTAGAATAAAAAACCAGTTCGCTTAACCCCAAAACCCTAAAAATGACAGTAGCTATCGGTATTGATCTTGGCGGCACAAACGTAAAAGGTATTTTGTTGAGCGAAAATGGGGAAGTTTTGAAGCAACATTACATTGCTACAAAAGATGATTTGGCAGGAAAATGGCGAGAAAACGTACTCGAAATGGTCGATTTCTTGAAAAATTACTGGCAGAAACCAATCAATATCATCGGACTTTCGGCTCCTGGCTTGGCCAACAAAGACAATAAGTTTATCGCACATTTGCCTAATCGTTTGGCTGGTTTAGAAAATTTTATTTGGGAAGAATATTTCACAACAACAACATTTGTGCTGAATGATGCCCACGCTGCCCTCATGGCCGAAGCAAAATTTGGAGTTTTACGGGGATACAAAAATGCAATTTTATTGACCCTCGGCACGGGCGTTGGCGGTGGAATTATGATAAATGGGCAGCTCCACCAAGGATTCAGCCAAATGGCGGGGCATTTGGGGCATATTTCGGTCAATACCCACGACGACGAACGGAGTATTTTGGGAATGTCAGGCAGTTTGGAATATGCCCTTGGCAATTATTCAATCGAAAGGCGTTCGATGGGAAAATACAAATCAACCAACGATTTGGTGAAGGCTTACACCGATAATGATACTTTTGGTACTTGGCTTTGGCTCGATTCGGTCAGAAAGTTAGCCATTGCTATTGCCTCATTGATTAATGCCCTTTCGCCCGAAATCGTTGTTTTGGCGGGCGGAATCACTACCGCAGGCGATGCTCTTTTTAAGCCACTAAATGAATTTATTGAGCTTTTCGAGTTTCGCCCGAAAGGAAAAACAACCCGTATTGCACAAGCCCATTTTACCGATTTATCGGGAGCAATCGGTGCGGCGGCGTTTGCGTTTGATAAAGGAAAAAGTGTAAAGTAAAATACTGTAATTTATTGATTATCAGTTATTTACCTTAGTATTGTTTTATGAATTAAAAGCCCCAACCCGTAAATCGTACTTGCACGGGCGACCCCGTCAAAAATCGTAAATCACCATGAGTTATACAGCCGAATATTTATCAAAATGTCAAGGATTAATCGAAACCGTGGCCGCCCAAGAAAGTAAAATCTTGCAAGCTGCTCAACTTTTTTCGGAGTCGATTTTGGCGGGAAGAATGGTTCACGTTTTTGGTAGCGGACACAGCCGAATCATGGTCGAAGAAATGTGGCCGAGGTACGGGTCGTTTCCAGGGTTTAATCCTATTGTGGAGTTGTCGCTGACGTTTCATAATTTGGTTGTGGGGGCAAACGGGCAACGCCAAGCCATGTTTTTGGAGAATGTGACGGGGCTTGCGAGTCAAATTTTACGAAACTTTGACACTTCCGAAATTGATACGGCTCTCATTATTTCTTCATCGGGCTGCAATGTTGTGCCTATTGAAATGGCCGAAATTTTTCAAAAAAAAGGCATAAAAACCATCGGAATTATCTCAAAATTACACGCCGAAGCAAGCATAAGCAAAAAGCAAGACGGACGGAAACTCCAAGACTTTTGCGAAATTGTGCTTGACTCGGGGGCTCCCGTGGGTGATGCCATGATTTACATTGATGGCTTAAATACGCCCGTTTCGCCTGGATCGACGGTCGGTTCGTGTATGCTCATCAATAGTATTAAAGCTGAGTTGGCCAATATACTTACACAAGCAGGGCGGCCACCAAAAGTCCTCACGGCGGGGGCTGTGATTGGTGCCGAAAAAGCCACCGAAATCTTTCAAGCGGCCTACGACGAACACGCCCACCGAATCGCAAAAATGTATCAAAAAGTAGGCATCGAAAGTTATGTTTCAAAGTTCTAAATGCTTGATTACAAATGTTTTATGTAGTGCATTCACTCATTCTATCATTCCCCCATTCAAAATTAAAATATGCAACCAATACCCATAAAAACCACCGTCGTTGGCTCGTGGCCGTTTCCGAGCTGGCTCGAATTTGCGTCCGAAAATTTAGATAAATTTGGCCCTGCTGACCTTAACGAAATCATTGAAGATGCCGTCGTGAATGCCATTCATGATCAAGTTTCGGCGGGGCTTGATGTCATTACTGACGGTGAGCAAACCCGTTTGGATTTTAATTTATCGTTCTACGGGTTCATCAAAGGGCTGCAACCAAACCATGCCGAAACCCGCAAGTTTGGTCCACCCGCCCACGACCAACGGGGCAAGCATACTATCGTCGAAAAACTGACTGCCCCAAACGGTCTTGGCGTAGTCGAAGAGTACAAGCGTTTGCAGCGGTTGGCTCCCGCCGACAAGATTTTGAAAGCATCAATTCCTGGGCCTTACACGCTGTCAGGTAGAATGTTGCCAGGCGAAGTTTATAAAGATCGTTGGGAAATCACCGAGGCACTTCTGCCACTCGTGGCTAACGAATTGGAGGCTTTGGTGGCGGCTGGGGCAAAGGAAATTTGCATTGATGAGCCTTCGATGTCGTGCTATGCTTACAAGGAAGACACCAAGCGATTTGTCGATATTTTTAACCGAACCGTAAAAAATATCGTGGGCAAAACCCGAATCGGCACGCATCTTTGCTTTGGAAACTTTAAGGGGCGTTCGGTTGGAAAAAAAACTATTCTGCCGATGTTACCCGATTTCTTGGATTTTACGGTTGATGAACTGCATACCGAAATGTGCGTACTAAACTTTTCCGAAGTGCATCTTTTGGAGCGTTTTGCCGAAAAAATGGACGTAGCCGTGGGCGTAATCGACGTGAAAAGTTATTATATTGAAACCGTGGAAGATGTGCAGGAACGCATCGCCAAATGCCTGAAATATGTACCTGCTGAAAAATTGGCCATTGCTCCCGACTGCGGAATGTCGCAAACGGCACGTTGGGCAACGAAGCAAAAAATTGCTAATATGTGTGCCGCCGCAAAGCTAATGCGATAGCCGTAGCAGTGAAGATTTATTCTTTTTTTATTTTGAATGAATTACCGTGGCACGCACAGCGTGCCACGGTGTACAATTAATAGATGAAACTAATCGAACCCAAACAAAGAAATAGTGATTTACTGAATGACATTCGGTCATTCGATAACTCATCGGGTTTTAAGGTTTGGTGGTTGGCACAAAGCGGGTTTTTGATAAGATGGCAAGGAAAATGCTTGCTTTTTGACCCGTATTTGTCCGATTCACTGAGCGTAAAATATCAAAATACCGACAAGCCGCATGTGCGTATGAGCCAACTCGTGGTGCTGCCGCAGGATTTAGACTTTATCGACATCGTTACGTCGAGCCATAACCATACCGACCATCTGGACGCTGAAACCCTCGTGCCAATTCTTGAAAAAAACAAAGCCATAAAATTTATTATCCCCGAAGCCAACCGTAGTTTTGTGGTTGATAGAATAAAGTGCGATGCCGCTTTTCCGATTGGCTTGAATGACGGGTTGAGTTTTGTACACAAAGGTTTCAAAATCACGGGAATCCCTGCGGCTCATAATATTGTTGAGCGAAATGAAAATGGGGAATGTAAATTCATGGGTTTTGTGGCCGAGTTTGGTGGTTTTTCGGTGTATCATTCGGGCGATACACTTTGGTTTGAAGGTTTAGAACAAATCCTGAAACCTTATGCCGTGGATATTGCTTTGCTACCCATTAATGGAAACAAACCCGAACGGCGAGTAGCAGGAAACATGACGGCCGATGAAGCCGCCCGATTGGGCAAAGCCATCGGTGCAAAGTTGGTCATTCCGCACCATTATCATCTTTTTGCGTTCAATACCGAAGACCCGCAACGCTTCGTGGAGGCCTGCCAAACATACCAAACTCCCTATAAAGTACTCGAAATGGGTGAAGGAATTGAAATAAATGCGTAAAATAAATGTGAGAAATGGGGTAAACAATCAAAATTTTTCAAGCGATGTTTTGAGTTGAAAAAAGCTACAAACAGGAACAAAACATACGCTGTTTCCTCAGTGATACACCTCCGTTCTCTCCGTGGTAAATTTTTTTTTCTGGAATAAAAACATACTTATAGATGAAAAAAAATACAATCAACCGAAGAGTTTTTTTGGTCGCCTTGCCCGCTATCGGCTTGCCTTCGTTGGCAGCCGCAACGCCCGAAACGTTTCCGATTTCGTGCAATGATTATACTTGGCGAACGTTTTTTTCTCGGCAAAACAAAGATTGGGGCATAGACGTAGCCCAAGATATTGCGGAGTTTTCAAAGTCGGGTTTGAAAGCAATCGAACCCAATATTACTGATTCGGAGGCGGCTCGGCAAATGATTGAGATTTTGAAAAAATACGACATCAAAATGCCCTCAATTTACGTTAATAGTGTGCTGCACGACAAAGATGAAATCGAAAAATCAATCGAAACCATTCTGCAAATTGCCGATGTGGTCAAAGGTTACGGTACAAAAATCGTCGTCACGAACCCAAGTCCGATAAAGTGGGGCGGAAAAGAAATCAAAAACGATGCCCAGTTGATGATTCAGGCACAAGCCATGGAAAAATTGGGTTCGGAACTTCGCCGCCGAGGTCTAAAACTTGCCTATCACACCCACGATGTAGAATTGCGGGCGGGGGCCAGAGAATTTCACCATGTTTTGCTCAATACTTCACCCCAAAATGTGTATTTTTGTTTTGATATTCATTGGGTTTATCGTGGCTCCGAAAATTCCGAATTAGCCGTTTTTGATGTACTAAAATTATACGGAAAACGCATCATCGAACTTCACATCAGGCAATCAAAAAACGGTATTTGGAGCGAAACCTTCACCCCCGAAGGTGACATTGATTACAGGCGTTTGGCGAAAGAAATGAGAAAAAACAACATCTCGCCACACCTCGTCATTGAGCAATGCGTAGAAGCAAAAAGCCCCAATACCATGGATGCAATAGCGGCACACCGACAAGATTTAATGGCAATAAAAGCAACATTCAATAAATCATAATTTCAAAAAATATGGCACAAGTTTGTATTCTTGGTGGCGGTTTTATTGGGCGATTTTACGCCGACTCGTTGCACGGGCAACGTGGACGTGACCGAGTGTCGGTGGTTTATGCCCGACGGGAAGAAACCGCTCTTCGTTTTGCTACTGATTATGCCGTTCCGCATCATTTTACGGACATGGAGGCGGCCATTGCGAGCGATGCCACCGAAGTTGTGGTCATTGCATTGCCTAATTATCTGCACGAAGAAGCAGTCCATCTTTGCGTAAAACACAAAAAAGCGGTACTCTGCACCAAGCCACTCGGACGCACCGCCGAGGAAGCACTCCGCATGACCAAAGCCTGCGAAGAAGCGGGTATTTTTGCGGGGTATTTGGAGGATTTGTGTTATACGCCCAAATTCATGAAGTCGCTGGCGAGTGTAAAAAACGGGGCAATCGGGCGAATTTTGTGGGCAAAATCACGAGAAACTCACCCTGGGCCTCACTCCGACTGGTTTTGGGATATTGAAAAAGCGGGTGGTGGAGCAGTGTTGGACTTGGGCTGCCATTGCATCGAAATTGCTCGAAATTTCATCGGAAAAGACATCAAACCCGTTGAAGTTATGTGCTGGGCCGATACCCAAGTGAAGCCCATTGATGCCGAAGACCACGCCATCGGCTTGGTAAAATACGAGAACGGTGCAATCGGGCAATTTGAGGTGTCGTGGACATTCAGGGGTGGCATGGATTTGCGTGATGAAGTCATGGGAACCGAAGGCACGATTTGGATAAATTCGTTTCTCAGGACGGGGTTCGAGATGTTTACGAGTGGCGTTGGTGAGGGCGGCTACGTGGCCGAAAAAGCCGAAAGTGCCAGCGGTTGGCAGTTTCCCGTGGGCGACGAAGCCCACGAACTCGGCTATACCAATATGTTTACCGATATGTTTAATGCCATGGAGCAAGGGCAGCAACCCAACGAAACTTTTTATGATGGCTACGTCGTAAACGCTATCGTTGATGCGGCCTATAAATCGGCTAAAACCAAACTCTGGGAACCCGTGCAGCTACCCGAATGGCGTGGCAGAGTTGGAGTCGAGAAACCATCGGTTTATCAAGAATACGATGCCGAACATTGGTTTATTAAGGACGAAATTTTGCCCAACGGTGATAAAAAAGTTATCTTGAAGAAAAAAATATCGGGCGAAATCATCGAACTCGAAACTTGGAAATAATATACTTACCTCACCCCCAACCCATCTCCAAAAGAGGCGAGGGGAGTTTTCACGAGAACCATCAGCCTTGATTTGAAAAAAAGCCTCGGGGATAATCCATCTTGGGCTACACTCATCAATCTTATTGTCAGATTGAAATTATATTCGTGCAGATTTTTGTTGAAAAATACCGACCTTTGCAGAAATATTAGCAAAACTTGAAAGAATACACCAAAAATCAACTTGCTCTACGCAACGGCCAAGATAAAGACGAAATCTGGGTGGCTTACAAAGGCGTGATTTATGAAGTAACGGCTTCACGACTTTGGCGAAACGGCAAGCATTACGAGCATTGGGCGGGACAAGATTTGACCGACGAACTCGCCGACGCTCCGCACAATGAAGCAGTTTTTGAGAAATTTAAAGTAATAGGCACGTTAATAAAATAGTCTGTAATCTGCCGTTGGCATTGTAGAAAATATCTTACAAAATCATAAAAAACTATTGACCACCGTCTGTTGTCTATCGACTTTCCATTATGAAACTCATCGAATCAATCATACTTTTTGCGAGCTTGGCTTTTCTGACAATGTTTGTCGATCAGGCACTTTACAAGCAAGTACCACTCAAAGACAGCTACTTCTTCTTGATGTTTGCCGTGGCTGGTTTTTTCTATTATATGTACCGTCGTGGACTCAGAATCATGCAAGAAAAGAAAGACGAAGAAGCAAAAATTGCCGAAAAACCTAAGAAAATTGCCGACCGACTCAAAAGAAAATAAGCACGAGTGGTAACCAAAAAACCATCTCACCGAGCCAGCGGTAGCGTTCGTTTTTGCTTAGTTTTTCATTGAAAACATAAATCAAAGTAGAGCAAATTGCCATCAAGGTTTCGATATAAAATACTTTTTGAAGAAATGTATTTGCCGAAAAAAGACAGCATAAAACCGTAAAAACTGCGATGCCCGTTATTAAATAAGTACAATTTATCTTACCGATTTTCTTGGCAAGATTTTTTGTTTCTGGATAAGATTTTAGCTCAAAAGTCGAGAAAATTAACAAACTTTGTAGCACCAATAAAAAGAAAATTCCTGCCGATAAATATACCCTCCAATCAAGATTTGATTTAGTGATTAATGCCGTTCCTGCTACGCAAAGCGTGTAAATTAGGGCGGTAAATATTTCCTTAAAGTGCTGATAATCAGTACTTATAGATATTCTATTAACAGCTATAAAATACAAAATAAGTAAAATAGATATTCCAACACCAAAGTAAATCACACTTTTTGGTAAGAAAAATACCAATATTCCTGCCATGAGCAACAAGATAATTATCCCGATTTGAAGATAATATTGGTGTTGGTGATGAAACCAATGTCGGGTGTCTTCGGGGTCAGATTTGAGGTTATCAAGCAAACGGTCAAGAATGTAAATAATCCAAGTGCAAATGCCCAAAACTACAATCGAAGGGATATTAATTTCTCTTTTTCCATCGGGCATTTTCCAAAACATTGAGCTACTCGCAACCGCCCCCAACACCACATCAAGGCTTAAGTAATGGAGGGTTCGGAGGAGGTTGTTTTTTGTGTCAATTTGGGTTTGGGTCTTCATGAAACGTTGCTGAGGGCATGTATCAAATGGTACTGTATCGGCGGGTAGAATTAATTATTGGCGAAACGTACGCAAATTTACTCAATACTTCACCCCATTTTTATCTAAAATTCCCTTCGCATTGACGTTGCCTTCTCGGGCGGCTTTTATGTACCACTCAGTAGCGGTTTTTATATCACCTCGGCTCACGTAATTTATGCCGATGTTATATTCATACTCGCCAGTTTTGTCTTTTTCGGCACCTTTTTTCCACCATTCAATCGCTTTTGCATCTTGTTTGAGATCGACGTAAGTCACGCCCAAATTTCGATACGCAACCAAATAATCGGGGTTTTTGGCCAACAGAACTTCTAATTCTTTGATTTCTTGATCAAATTTTGATTCTTTTCGGTACGTAAACGAATGATTGAGATAAGCGTCCCATAAATCGGGTTGTAATTTTATGGCTTCGTCAAAGTTTTTTCGAGCTTCATCAAACTTGTTTGTCCCAGTAAGAGCCAAGCCCAAAACATTGAGATATTCGGCGTTTTTGGGTTCGTTGGCTACGGCTTCACGGTAGTATCTTTCTGCCTCAGACATATTTGCCAAGCGATAATTAGCCGTTCCGATGAGCCAGTTTGTTCGGTTAGTTTTGGGTAAATACTGGGTAGAGCGATCAAAGTATTTTAGGGCCGTTTTGTGGTCGCCCTCGTCCAAAAACATTGAGCCGATTGTTCGACAAACGTCCCCATTTTTGAAGCCACCATCATCGGCACGCATCAGGTAGCCTTTCGAGGTAGGAAACTCTTTGTTTTCCAAATAATGCCAACCCAAATTACTCAAAATCATGGCATCGTTCGGAAACTCTTTATCGGCGGGCGTAAAGAGCGTTAAGCCGTTTTTCCAAGTGGCGGTTTGCTTGAAACTCAGCCCACACAAACCCAAAGCAACTATCGCAAAAACGGGCAAAGCCGCCTTGCTTTTCTGGTAAAAACGATTGAAGGTAAGTCCGACCAAAAACAAAGGCCCGATTGAAGAAAGATAATAATAACGGTCGGCCACGATAGCACTTCCGACGGGAAACGGAAATTGTAGCACCGTCGAAACGGCAATCAGAAAGAACGCTCCTGCCCACCAAATACGTTTGTCTTTTCGGCCAAGCCAAAATATTATCCCAACCAAAACTAATACGCCCAGAAGCCCCAATGAATATATCGCAGGAAGGCTACCATTAGGTTTTCCAGGATAAGGATAAAACGCCAACAACTTGAACGGAAGCACGGTTTTTACCCAATAAAAGCAAAAAGCGTAGCACGACATTGCAATACGCTCGCCCATAGTATAAGCCTGCGAAATGACCGAAGTGGCATCGGCACCCGCATCTTTTTGGGCGTGGGTGGCCATGTAAGCAAACACAAAAGTGATGACGAAATAAGGTATTTTGTTAAGAAAAAGTTTTGCATTAATTGGTTTTTTCAAGAAACAATAGTCCGTAATAATAAGAATGGCGGGCAGCACTACCGCCATTCCTTTTGACATACACGAAGCGATGAATAAAAGAATAGAAAATGCGTAAAGTTTATAATCCTGCTTTTCGTCGAATTTTATATAAAACCAAATCGAGAGCAACAAAAACAGCGTATAAAGTACATCTTTTCGCTCGGCTGCCCACGCCACCGACTCTACGTGTAGCGGGTGAATGGCGAATAAAATAGCCGTAACGATAGAAGTCAAGAAATTACCGTTTAATTTCTGTAAAAGCCTGAACACCAACCAACTATTAATCGAATGCAGCAGTAAGTTATCAAGATGATAGAGCCAGGTTTGTTCTTTTACGAGGGCATATTCGATAGCAAACGACAGCATCGTAAATGGGTGATAGTTTCCGACGGCGTATTCGGTAAAGATTGCTTTTAGGTCGAAATTCTTCACCATGTCGCTCAATAGAATGTACGGTTTATCGTCCCAAACGAACCCATTTTGCCAAACAGGAATATAACTCACGAAGATTAATGCCGCTAAAATTGCGGGAACGTAGCGTTCGTCAAAGCTAAAAACTTGACTATCAGTTGGTTGATTTGTAGCCACTTGGGTAGTTTGGCGAGGGCTTACTTGCTGATTTACTTGTTTTGGTTGAGGTCTTTGCTTTGCCATTGATTTGATTGAGTCATTAGATTACGCAAAAATATTTCAATTATCTTGCCAAAGCAAGCCCCTTCTTATGGTGAGGGAGTGAAAAGGTTGCCTCTTCAAACCAATATTCATTGATTTATTTCCATTATTGTTGAGAAATATACAAACAAACATTCAGAATATAGTAACTTTATCAAGAAAAATTAAGAACTTTGGCAAGAATCTTGTGGCAGAATAAAGCAATATTTTAGGTGTTTTAGCGTTAAAAATGCTACATAAAAATCAACGATGAAATTACGAAAAATTATATATATCGCACTGCTCGCCCTACCAGTATTTGCGACAGCTCAGAAAAACAAAAAAGCTGACGACGAAGGCATATCCGAAAAAGAACTGAAAGCCGAAGCATATTTTGTAGAGGGCATGAAATATTATATTGCTGAAACTTACGACAAGGCAATCTTGCTTTTCAAGAAATCGGCCGAAGGAAACCCCACCAGTGCGGGCGTAAACTATATGCTCGGTAAGGCGTTTCTGGAAAGTAGCGATCTCGCCAATGCGACCATTTATAGCGAAAAAGCCTTAAAAATTGACGAAAACAACAAGTTTTATAGAAAGTTTCTGGGCGAAATCTACACCAAACAAAAACGGTACAAAGATGCCGCCACGATGTACGAAAAACTTGCCGACAAAGCCCCGCAAGATGTCGATAATTACCTTGATTTGTCGAATATTTATATCCTGCAAGAAAAATTTTCGGACGCTATTGATATCTACAATAAAATCGAACGGACGATTGGTGTAAGTGAAGAAATCACTCGACAGAAACAGTTGATTTATTTGAAACAAAACAAACTCGAAAAAGCCATCGAAGAGGGCGATAAACTCATTGCCTCCGAGCCGACCGAGCCAGAGTACGTGGTACAGCAAGCCCAAATTCTGATTTCTAACGAACGCTATGAACAGGCCGTGGTGATGTTGAAAAATTCACTGAAAAAAAACCCCGATTTTGCGGAGGCTCATGTGTTATTAGCTGAAATTTACCGCAAACAAAACGAATTCGAAAAATGCAACGAAGAACTCCAAGTTGCGTTTGCCAATAAAAACTTACCCGTTGAGATAAAATTCAAGATTTTGAGCAGCTATATGCTCATGATGAAAGAAGACAATAGTGAGAAAACCTTAGAAAATCTCCTTAATCTTACCCAAGAATTAATAAAACAATCGCCCCGAGAAGCGAAAGGCTACGTAGTATTGGGCGATTTATTGATGAAAAAAGGCGAAATGGCCGTTGCCCGTGATAATTACGTAAAATCAACGCTTTATGATAAATCGGTGTTTGAGGTTTGGCTGGCCATCGTAGAGTTAGATGCCAAACTCAACCACGTTGATAGTTTGGCCAAACACTCAGAGGAAGCCATTGAGTATTTTCCGAATCAATCGTTTTTTTGGTATCATAACGGATTTGCTAATTTTGCCCAAAAAAAATACGACAAAGCGGTGTCTTCGCTCGAAGAAGCCCGTAACTTGGCCGTTGATAATGCCGAACTTGCCAAGCACGTAAACGCACTTTTAGGAGATACTTATAACGAACTCAAAAAATACGCAAAGTCAGATGAAGCGTATGAAACCGTACTAAAAATCGACCCCGACTACGAACACGTCCTCAACAATTATAGTTATTATTTATCGATGCGAAAAGACAAGCTCAGTCGTGCCGTGCAGCTATCGAGCCGCCTAACCGATAAATTTGGCGACAATGCTACCTATCTCGATACCCACGCATGGGTACTCTATACGATGAAAGAATACCAAAAATCCCGTGAGTTTTTGGAGCGTGCCATCAAGCAACCCACGGGCGTGAGCGGCACAATCATAGAGCATTATGGCGATGTACTCTACCAGTTGGGTGAAAAAGAAAAAGCCCTCGAACAATGGAAAAAAGCCCGCCAAATGGGCGAAAACAGCACGACTATTGACAAAAAAATTCAGTCAGGGGCTTTGATTGAGTGAATCAATGATAGAATGAGTGCATGATAGAATGAGTGAATGCTTTCGCAAGTAAATTAACCTCATTTTCTGAAAAATAACTTTCCTGTAAAAATGATAATTCGATATTCTTTTCTGATAATTAGTTTCTTTTTCTTACTAACAACAAGTTCTTGCAAGCGTCAGAAGCTGCACAAAAAAGATATTGTTGCCGTTGATACGCTTCAAACCGAAGAGATAAAAGAAAATGCGTTGGCTGATACGCTTCAAAATGAAGAAGTAAAAGCCGTAAAGCCAATACTTACAAAGGCTTCCGAAACGCCCGTTACTGCCAAAATTGAGATAAACCCCGCCGAAATTGATTTCAAGTACCTGAATATTAAATCAAAAGTGAGTTTTTCGGCCAATGGCGAAGAGCAGAGTTTTCCTGTAAATATTCACATCAAAAAAGATAGTATTATCTGGCTTTCGATTGTGGTGGGCCTCGAAGGTGCGAGAGGAATCATCACCCGAGATTCGGTGATTTTCTTAGACCGTCTGCACCGTACTTACTATAAATACGACTTTGCTGGTTTGAGCCGTCAATTCAATTTTGATTTAAACTACGACCTCGTGCAGGCTATTTTAGTCGGAAATATGCCCATCAAAAAACGAGAAACTGATGAAGTATCGAAGCAAGAAAACGGCTATCTCATTAAACAGAAAGAGGGATTCGTGGCGATTGAAAATCTTATTGCCGAACTTAACCTGAAACTCCAAAAAGTAAACGCCAGCGACGAAACGGGCGGTAGTAAAATGGAAATTAATTACGCTAACTTCTTGGCTATCAGCGAATTACTGTTCCCGCAAGAAATCCGAGCCAAGATTGATGCCCAAAAAGATGGAAAGGTTTTGCAGACTTTGATAAATCTGCAGCACAACAAAATCGAAGTTCTCGACCAAAGCCCAGGTTTTCAGTTTACGATTCCGAAGTCGTATTTGCCGAAGTAGTAAAAATTGATTGATTACCCATTTTCTCAAATATGCCCCTAAAAAATCCAACATATCTCCTACTAATCATTTTACTAATCGGTATTTTTGTTAGCAGTGATGGCTTCGCTCAACGCAAGAAAAAATCTCGCCAACAACTCGAAACTGAAAAAAGGAGAAATCTCGAAAAAATAGCTGAAACCAAGCAAGCTCTCGAAAACACCAAAGAAAAAAAGGAAATAACCGTCGGCAAAATAAAAGCTATCAAACAACAGATTTCGTCGCAAGAAGAGCAAATCGGACTCATGGAGCAAGACATGGAGCTGATTGATATGGAAATGCAAGATATTGTGGGAGCAAAAAACGGACTCGAACAAAAACTTGATACCCTGCAACGAGAATATTCGGCAATGCTTTATGGAGCATCTAAGATAAGTGGAAAAATTAATAAATTGAGCTTTTTGTTTTCCTCTGCTTCCTTCAACGACCTCATCATGCGGTACAAGTATCTGCAACAATACACCGATAATCGTAAGTCGCAGGTAGCCCAAATGCTGAAAGTTGTTGCACTTCTGAAAGAACGACAAGGCAACTTGGAAGGAAAGAAAACGGATAAAAAACGAATTATATCGGCCAAGCTCACCGAAGCTCAGTACCTCGAACAACTCAAAAATCGCCAAACTGAAATGGTGGGCGAGTTATCAAAAAAAGAGAAAGATTTACGAAAAGAAATCGAAGCAACCAAAAAATCGGTCAATCGCCTCGAAGCCTCCATTGCCAATGTAGTTGCTCGGGAAATCGCCCGAAAAAATCGTGAGCGTGAACTTCGCCAAGACCGTGAGGCAAGGCTTACCCGAAATAAACCCAAAGGCACAACCACCAAAAAAGCCATTAAAGAACTCGACGACGACGAAACCGCCCTCGGAAAATCGTTTGCCGCTTCTCGTTCACGCTTGCCGTGGCCCGTCCAACGTGGTTTTATCTCCGATCGATTTGGTATCAAAGAACACCCCGTGTTGAATGGTATCTTGATGAATAATAACGGTATTGATATTCAGACTTCGGTCAATGCCACCGTCCGAACAATTTATGCGGGCGAAGTAAAAGACGTTACCGAAATTCCAGGTGTAGGCAACGTTGTGTTGATTCAGCACGGCGAATATTTTACGGTTTATGCCAATCTGCGGCAAGTTTTCCTGACAGTTGGACAGAAAGTTGCTGCCAAAGAAACCATCGGTACGGCGGGAGAATCGGGCGGAGCAACCGAAATAAATTTTCAGATTTGGCACAACAGCCAACACCTAAATCCCGAAGGCTGGCTCATTGCGAGGTAGAGATTAGGAATTAGGTTTTAGAAGTTAGGTTTTAGGAATTAGGTTTTAGGCAAAACTCAGCACTCATAATTTAGCATCGCTCCATGTCAGTACACAATGAAATCAAGCGTATCACGACGCATACGCTCCAAGAAATGAAACGCAAAGGCGAAAAAATCGCCTGTTTAACTTCGTATGATTATTCGATGGCCAAAATCGTTGATGCAGCAGGTGTTGAACTAATCTTAGTCGGAGATTCGGCCTCCAACGTCATGGCGGGCTACGAAACTACATTGCCCATCACGCTCGATAACATGATTTATCACGCCCAAGCGGTAGTTAAAGGCGTAAAACGAGCCTTGGTCGTGGTCGATTTGCCCTTCGGTTCGTACCAAGGCAACTCCGAGGAAGCCCTGCGGTCGGCCATCAGAATTATGAAAGAATCGGGCGGTCATGCCGTAAAATTAGAAGGAGGTATCGAAATAAAAGAATCTATTGAGCGTATTTTGAGTGCAGGAATCCCCGTGATGGGGCATCTCGGACTTACGCCACAATCAATCTATAAATTTGGTACGTATGCCGTGCGAGCCAAAGAAGCCGACGAAGCCGAACAGCTATTGATTAACGCTAAGATGCTCGATGAGGTGGGTTGTTTTGGAATGGTTTTGGAGAAAATTCCCGCCGTTTTTGCCAAAAAAGTAACCGAATCAGTCAATATTCCGACTATCGGCATCGGGGCGGGCAATGGCTGCGACGGGCAAATATTGGTCGTACACGATATGTTGGGCATTAATAAAGATTTTTCACCCCGATTCCTGCGTCGCTACGCCGACTTGCATTCAATCATGACTGAGGCCGTTATTAATTATGCCAGAGATGTGAAGTCATCAGATTTTCCGAACGAAAAAGAATCTTATTAAGAAAATTTCGTTTATTCTTGAACCAAATTATATGCAATATCGTTGCATATATACCATGCTTTCACCTCGTAAACTTCATTTGGTTTAGATTTTTTACATGAAAAAAATAATTACCCATTATCATACACTCAATAAAGTAGGGTTGTGGCTTTCGATTCTCTGTACGATTCATTGTATTGCGATGCCTTTCGTGATAACGGCTTTGCCTTTTTTGAGCGGTAGTTTTTTGAGTGAGCAATCCGAGATATATTTGATAGGTGGAGGTGCGGCTTTGGCTGTATTTCTGTTGAGTAAAGATTATGCAAATCATCGC
>JANNEN010000074.1:0-24656 GCA_031378715.1 Emticicia sp. | reverse complement strand
TAAAGAAAATTAGTTAAAAAAGTTTATACTAACGTGTGCGTGTGCGACCTTTGCAAAATGAACTATACTGAACTCCAAAAAAACGATAAATCTTTTTTATCTCTAACCAGCCTTCACGTGGCTGAATTTGAATATCTGTTGCTGTTTTTTGAGCCGATTTGCGAAGAATACTACAAATGGCACACGATTGATGGTAAAAATCGAAAACTGCCTCGTTTAAAAGCAAACGCAAAAGAGCGATTGCCAACAGCGGGACACAAATTGTTCTTTGTACTAACCTACCTAAAAAACAATCCCTTACAGAACTTTCAAGCAGCATCATTTGGTGTTAGCCAAGGTCAAGTAAGTCATTTATTTAAGGCTTTAAACGGTCTATTGTCGCTCACATTTAAAAAAATGGGTTTAGTTCCGGCTAAAAACAATGAAGAGCTACAAGGATATTTAGAACGGCACAAAGTAAAAGAACTTTTCCAAGATGCCACTGAACGCCCAATTGCTCGAAAAACCGATTATGATGCTCAAAAAGAAGACTATTCTGGTAAAAAAAAATCTCACACCGTTAAAAACTCCGTCATCTGTACCCAAGAACAATATATCTGCTACGTTTCTGACACCTATGAAGGTAAAAAACATGATAAATCTATCTTAGATGAGGAATCTTTAAGCTACCCTGAAAATACAATCATGCACTTGGATTTAGGCTATTTAGGCTATTCAGCACCAAATTTGACCGTAACTTTGCCACACAAGAAACCCTCTAAAAAGGAATTAACCGTAGAACAAAAAGAGCAAAACACCTTACATGCACAAAAACGTGTTTGCAATGAACACACCATGAAGGGTATTAAACGGATCAGGATTGTCAAAGATATTTTGCGATTAGACCCCTATGCTTATGCCGATAAACTATTCATTAATGCTTGCAGTTTACACAATTTTAGGGTTAGAAGCCCCTTGCGTGCCTACGCACCTGCGGACACACACGTGTACAAAATCAAATTTAACTAATTACCTTTATTGTTTACTTTGAAGTTATGAGAGGAAGTAGTGTCGAGCAGGATACTTTCTGGCATTCTTTTTTTGAAAATATTGAAATTATACCTTTGACGAAGGAAATCATTGATACTGCAATCAATCTTCACCGAGATTTAAAGAAAAAGCGTAAAACCACTGATGCAATGGATTTATTAATTGCTTCGACTGCAAAACTTCACGGTTTTAAATTAGCTACACTGAATGTCAAATATTTCATTCACTTCTCCGATTTATAAATTATTGAAGGATAATTTTCAAAGATTAGTCATCCCATCAATCAATCCAAATGTGCTTTGTTTCTACAAAAGCTCCGTACGTTAGCTTGATGATGTACTTTCCTTTGACCAAATTCGATAAATCAATCAGACGGCGTTCGGTTAGGTTTGGTACGGGCGTTGAATAAATATACTGCCCTCGGAGTGAATAAACGGTAAGCGTTAAATTTTCGATATTCTCCCGTGCTTCGAGCGTGATTATGCCATTAGGCGTAGGATTCGGATAAATAATAATACCCGATAATGACGCATCGGGAACGAACGAAAATGCCCCCGAAAGGTTAGATCGGCAGGTAAATGCTTTATTATTTACAGTAAAATTTCGGAGTGCCGTTACGGTAATAAAACTTGGTTTTGGTACTTTAATTATACTTGTTTTATTGCTCGACAAACCGCCATCTTGCTTCCACTCGTAACTCAAATCTGATGATTCTATTTTTTGCTTTGCTTGTACCGTAAATGTACCAATTTGGGTAATTTCGGGCGTTTCGGGGCGGGGCTTTATGGCCAAAATCGCTGGGTCTGAACTCACCGACAAACAACCATTTTCATCTTTGGCCTTTACCGTTACGGTGTAGTCACCCACTTTGGTAAGCGTAATCAGCGATGTATTTTCGTTGGTACTCCACACACTTTCTTTCGGGCTTGTCGATGCTAAGGTGATGGCATTCCCCTCACAAACAGCCACATCACTCTGATAAATTACGGGTTTGCCAGGCGGAAGTAACACTTGGGCGGAAACAACATTCGATTCGGGCGACGCACAACCCAAAGCACTGATGCCCCGCACCGAATACGAACCCGAGCTTCGCACCAAAATCTGCTTTTGGGTTTCGCCCGTGTTCCAAACGAAAGATGTATAATCTGGCGAATCTGTTAATAAATCAGTGCTGGTACCTTCACAAAAAAATGGGCTTTTTTTGGCGTAAGCAAAAGGTTTTATGGCAGGAAAAACTTTTTTTACATCAACGTTTGCCGTAAAAAAATAATTGCCGCTTTGGTCACGAACGGTACTACCAAATACGCCCGTGGCAGCAGTTAGGCTACTACCGTTTGTATTATTCGACCAGCGTTGAGAGCTGAAAGTTGCGGGCAAACTCAACGTCACCTTATCACTAACTTGGCAGGTAGCATTAAGCGGAAACACAGCCGAGGGCTGAAAAGGCACTGATTGACTCAAAAATCGGTCGTTCAATTTCATGTCCCACGCTCTGGCTAAATCCGAAATACCTGTATTCGTAAAATGAACTCCCTCGGGGCGAGGAACTTGAATTGAATCAGTATTTGGCCCTTCAAAAATAAAATCAGTCGGGTTGATGACGCTATTTTGGGCTTTAACAACCGCAGGATTAACTTGATTAACCTTAATAAGTGACGTGCGAGCAATCATCCAACTCACTTTTTTGCCCGTTTCAGATCTACTCTTCTCAATAACTCGTTTGAGAGCCGTAGCGTAAAAATCCTGTGTGGTGTTCAGTTCCAGCTCGGCTTCGCCCTGACACCAAAGCACCGAACGCAATCCTACTTGTGAAATATAATATTGCAGCGAAATACGTAAATACGAATAAGGTGTTTGATTGGGATAGGTAAACTTAAAAAACGGGTGAACCGTGGGCGTGCCAACGGAGCTACTTGACCAGTTTTCAATGCTTGATCCTTCATAGGCCGCATTAAAAAACAAAATTGGCACATTCAGCCTTTTAGCCAACAAATCGCCCAACTCTCCCCAACACCAAGTACCTTGCCCTCGTGGGGCAATAGATGAAGTAGCCTCAATGCGTGAGAAGGGTTTGTAAGTCGGATTTTCGTCCAAAAAATCAAGTTTCTGATAGTCCATGCAATTCACTCGGTCGTCGATGGAGGCTTTTTCACCGAAGTTTCTTTTCCCCTCAGCGTTCGACTGACCCGCAATCAAAAAAACTTCACCAATACCGACCCTATCGACGGCTGATTGGGTCACGACGATACCGTTTTTCCAGCCCCGTATCTGTAACTCATACCAGCCACCCGCACCAATTATCGACCCCACGAACGAACCGTTTTGAGGTCTATCGACCAATAACCGCCAGTCGGTGGCCGTCCCTTGTCCCTGCTTTATTGGCACGAGTCGGGCCTCAATTCGTTCAAGTATATCTTCATAAATACCTGATACATAGATAGTTGAGGCATTTTTATTGTCCCGCTGAAACACACTTCTCGATAGTGGTAGATTAATTGTAATTTGGGAGAACCCAGCAACATTGACAAATAATAGAATAAAAAACAAAACAGAGCTTCGCATCAGTAAATACTGTATTTCGATTAAAAATGACCACAAATATAGTTAAAAAAAATAAATTTTGACGCTTTTTCAAGCAGTAGGCAGAAGACAAGTCAATTTTACCACAGAGCTAACGGAGTAAATACCACCGATGACAAGAGAAACGACTGAGATTCTGAATGAATTAATTATTTTTCACTCAACCATTGCTTTACTTTTCGTTCCCAAATACCTTGCAAGGGCTGATTTAGACTATGATTGGTTTCGTCGTCGTATTGATTTTGCAATCGGTTCATCTCCCGATACGACTCCAAATATTCGTACTGAATCATGCTGTTAAGATCAATAATTAAATCGGCTTTCATGGTCAATATTTTTTTCTTAAATCGTTCGGTTACGAATTTAGTAATATCAAAATGCAGTTGTTCGTGAGCCAAAGCGTAATCGCTATAAGCTCCTGACGTGACCCACGACATACCCCTGACCATGTAGATTTTGGTCTGAACGGTAGCCACAATATAACCATCAACCACTCGGAACGATGCTCCATAGGCAAAATTAGCAAAAATCGCTGCTCCGTAGCGACTATTTGTCGGTTTGCCTCTGAAATCGTCCCAAGTTATTTTACGGGTGTGGTAATAAATCGTGTCTTCATCGTTTTTGTCGGTTTCGGGTAAAAGTATAATTTTTATTCCTTTCACCAAGGCCTCGTGTCGGCCACCATTGAGGGTAAGCCATTTGTCGAAATACTCCAATGATTTGATGAATAGCGGAGTCAAAACAGTTTCGTATTTTTCAACCGCCATTTGGGCATCAGATCGAAAATAAGTAGTAGCACTGGTAGTTTCGGTGAGTGATACAGTGTCTTTTTTACCCAACCGCTCAAACCCAACCCGAAGCGACATCTCGCCCGAAAAGTATCCGTTGGACAAGCGTTGTTCGGTTATTTTTAAAGACAAGATTTTGTAACAAACCGACACAATAGCAGTCTGCTTGGCAGGTAAAGCCTGCAAGAGAAGTTTCTTGATAGCGGCTACATTCCCGCCTTTGAGCGAGATGGATTCGGTATGGGTTGCAGACACAAACACCCGACCGATATTGCCCGTTCGTGGCGAGGCATCGACGATATTATCAATGCTAAAACTTGGCACAAAATCAACTTTCTGCGAACTGAGTGAAAGTGTTTTTTGTGAAAAAACATCGAAAAAAAGAAAAAAAGCAAGCAAAAACAATAAAAATCTAAGTATTTTCATCAAAAACCTTTTTTAAAAACTACTCGTCAGTGAAGCACTAAAACCTGTATAAGCGGGCGTGAGCCGACAAATACCCCCAACGCATAAAAGCCCCTCACGCTGCCGACCGTAAGCCAGCGAAAGTCGGTGACTTTGGTAGCTAAATGCAGTGCCAAGGTTCGGAAAATGACGCACTTTTTCACCACCAAGACTGACATAATTGATTTCATCAGAAATATAGAAAAAATATCTTGGCGAAACACTGTATTCGAGCAAAGACATTGCCCAGTTGCCCAAATCTTGTCGGGTGGCCAAGTGTTGCAGTTCCAAACGTAAGGCTTGCCTTTTGGTCAATTTATACGTTCCGTCAAAAATAAACGTATAAGATTTTACCATTTCCTGCCGAACGCCGAGGATTTGCCCCTTATTGAAATTGATATACACAAAAGCAAAATTTGACTTAAATTGTTTCGACCATTTGCGTTCAAATTCTACGTTAAAATCACGGTAATATTTTTCTTTTCCTGCTTCAAAGAAATTAGCTTTGTAGTCTTCGTCGTTGCTTATTATCTTTTTATTTAAAGCATTTAGTGCCGCAAAATTGAGCGATAGCGTAGCCCCGTTCTTGAAAGAATAAATGGCATCAAATTGTCCGCCAATTTCGCCCAAAACCTGCGAAGCGTACGGATAAAGCGTAAGCAAACGATAAGAATGTTGCTTGGTGGTGGCGGGAATGTAGCTCAGGAGGGCATTGTTGAGGGTTTCGGAGCGTTGGCTACGAAAATCAAAGTTATCAATGCGTTTGAGGTTGAGCGATAATGAAAGGTTAGTAAAGTCAAGGTTTGAGGTTAAAATCAAGCCCGAACCACGGTGCGTGATGTAGCGATTGGCGGGCGACGCATCGGGCGATTTGGTGAAGTATTCTCCTGAAAAACTAAAATTATTTCGCTGGAAACCAAGCCTCCCTCCTACCGCCCAAACGTTGCGTTTGACCGTTCGCAGGATTCCGCCGTAAAGCTCCCTTTTATTAACAAAACTCAGCCCGCCACTCCATTGATTTTTGGCCGAATCGCTACTCAACCGAAACTCGTTGTCAATGCCCAACACCAACCCATCGGCGTGTTTGAAACCCAATCGCTGCTTCCCTCCGATGAGTTTTACGGTACAGTTTTTTATCGGATTTGCTTTCACCCGAAAACCGTCAAGCGAGGTATCCATTCCCAAAAAACGTTGTTCTTGCAACCGTAACAACATTCCACTACCAAACTGCTCATAAAAACTACCAACCGTTGCCGAGATTTTGGGAGATTCGTAATTTAGAAAACGATTGACAAGGCCCCGCCCTTCGAGGTTATAAGGGTAGCCCAACAACGGCGGAAAGTACCCCTCAGCCCGTACGCCCGCCCGAAAACGCTTGTATTGCCCTTGCAGCGTAAGGTAATTATTTGAAGCATATTTTTTATCTAACTGGTTGTATATCAGCGAGTTATCATTGGTATATTTTTGAAAATCGGATTGAATATTTCCTGAAAATTGAGCAAAAAGCCCCCCAATCCCCGAAGGGGGAGATAAGAAAAAATATATGAAGACAATGAAGGGAATCATTGTTGAGTAAATACTTTTTTGTTGGTAACCCTCACCTAAATCCACTCCACAGGAGAGGACTTTGAACCCTTTCTTGCAGAAAATCAAACCATCAAAATAAGATTGATTGAACACTATTCTATTTTTCATTTTTTTAGCTGCCTTACAACTTTAATATACGCTTCCTCATCGCCCACGGCGTAGGAAGTATGCTGATAAATAATCTTGCCCGCATCTAAAACAAAAGTATGCGGCACGTTTAGCACATTTAATGCCCGTTGAAAATCGCCATTTTCGTCAAGATAGACCTCAAATTTCCATTTTTTGGCATTTACCAAAGTAGCTACCCGTGCTTTGCTTCGGCTGTCATCCACCGAAATTGCGATAAACCTTACGTTGGTTTCGCTCTGCCAAGTCGGCAAGTTTTCGGCAATCGCACTAATTTCCTGTAAACAAGGCTTGCACCAAGTAGCCCAAAAACTGATAATTGTGGGCTGGGGGCTTGAAAAAAGCATTTTACTTGATAAAGTTTTCCCCTGTAAATCTTTTATTGGTACATCAGGAAGCGTTTTCTGAGCGAAGGAAGCAAATGATAATACAACAGAGATCAGCAAACCTATACATTTAGATATTCGTATCATTAGGCGTTTTTTTGAATAAAAACGCAATTCTGATGCCAAAGATTGTAAGGCACGATTTTTGCCAACTATACAACAAATATACGTACACGATGAAGAAAACAATTTTAAAAATCTTCCTGGGGGCTTGTGCTACCTTAGGCGTTTGGGCGTGCAGCCAAACATCGCCCCAGCCCGAGCCAGTAACCATTGCCGAACCCTCATCGCAAAACCCCAACATTGGCTGTACCGATGCAGCGGCTTCTAACTTCAAGGCAACGGCCAAAGACGATGATTGTAGCTGCAAATACGACTACATAAGTAAGATTTCGACCGTCACTCCGAAGGACTTTCTGCGAAAAATTTTGCTTGAAGAACATTCTGGTACCTGGTGCGGGTGGTGTCCGTTGGCCAAAGAAACCTCCGAAAAACTCACGGCTAACGCCCGTGTGATTGCCGTGGAGATTCACTTCAACGACGAAATGACGGCCGATAAAGAGAAAATTTTCAACCCATTGAAAAGCAAATATGGCTACCCCGCTTGGCCATCGGGCATGGTCAATCGACGCAGATCAATCGTTGGCACAACTTTTATTATTGGCGAAAGCGATTGGGCGGCCAACGTTGATGATTTACTCAAAATTGAAAAAATATCGGCGGGAATTGCCCTCGAAAGTAGCTTGAAAGGCAGCGAACTTACTGTGATGAGTCACGTGAAAATACAAACTGCATCGGACGAAAATCTCGGTTTGGGCATCTACTTGGTTGAAGATAAAGTTGCAGGATTTCCGCAGGCCAACTACGCAAGCCGAGATACCCGTTTTCAGCGATACGATGCTTTTAGCAAGCCTTCGATGATTGAAAATTATCTCCACCGAAACGTTGCCCGTGATGCCCTTGCACCACTAATTGGCGGGCTTACGATACCTTTGGCGGCAACCAAAAACGCAAAAACATTTAGAAAACTATTCAAAATTACGCTACCGAGTAGTATTTTAATCAAAGAAAACTGCAAAATTATTGCGTTTTTGATGAATCAAAAAACGAATGAAATCGTAAACGTGCAGGTCTGTGAAATCGGCAAAACACAGAATTGGGACTGACTCCGTTTATTTACCCAAAGTATTTCGGTTCAAGTACCCTTTTTCGACCAAAGTCCAGCCCGAAACTAATCTTCGGAGGTTAATACCGAGCCGTTTGGTATCGGGACTTGCCCACGCATAGCTCGCCGAATAGCTATTGATGCCGATGCTATCAAGCGGCATTTCATAAATCGCAATTTTCATCAATCTGATTTTCTGACCATAAACCAACTGCGTGAGTTCGGCAGTATATTTGGCATTTGGATATTTTAGTTCTGCCATTCCGCCTTGGTCGTGCAGCAGCAAATTATTCTGAAAATAGGTGCTATCTTTTTTATTTGGCACGGGATATTGTAGCCAACCCGTAAAAAAACGGCATTTTACGAAGCGATATGGCACTTTATTGCTTTCTACCAGATCGGGGTGGTTGATATAAAGGGTGTCACCTTTCAGTCTTATTTCGCCCGAAGCCGTCGAAAATCCTTCACTGCTCGTGAGCAATTTCAATGGATTCTGGTTATTTACCGTCAAAAATAAATCAGCATTTTTCTTGGTAATTTCCATAGTTTTTTCGCCAAGTTTTGTCTTGTTATTCCGCCCTTCAAACATCAAAATTTTGATGCTATGTTGAGTCGTAGAATCCACCGAAAATTTAAAATGATAGTGGTGATGTTTTTTCTCAACCGCCACTCGGTGAATATCATCGGAGGTGTTTTCCTGCCAAACTTGCTGGAAATTATCAAACGAACCCTCAATATTGAGCGATTTATTGATGGGTTCTTTGGGTTTTGAAGCGATGAAAAGGACCAAAGCTATGATTGAAAGTAGTAGATATTTCATCTTTTTAGTAAAATTAATGTTTTTGAAAAGGTATTCAAACCTCATAGGTTTTAAAAACCTATGAGGTTTTTTTCATTTTATCAATCATTTCAGCATATCTGTTTTCTACTGAAATCTCAACGATTTTAATATTATCTGGAAAATCATGCACCAATAATTGGTCAATATATTTCAAAATCGGACTTCCTGCCCACCTAAAAATTGTTGTTGGCACTCGAAGACTCAAAATATTCTCCGCTCTTTCATGCTCAAAAGCCGCTTTATAGGCATCGGCATAATGGACTCCACCGATAAGCGAATCTTTCAGGATTTCATTACAGATTTCGGCTTCAACACTTTCAGGCAAAAGAGTTTCTCGAATTTTATCCTCCGCTTTTTCAGAATACCAAGGAAAATGATAAAGCGATTTTTTGAGATGTTCCCAAAGATTTTTGAGGTGCTGACCATCGGCTTTTGGCGTAGCATCGACAAAATAATTTTCTAAAATATCATTTCTCTGTTTGTCTGAAAACTCTGCTGCATTATCCAAAAACAAAGCTGAAACATCATCTGGATATGTTTTAGTGTAAGCAATCGCCAACTGAGCACCCGTTGCAGAACCATAAAGAGCAAAGTTTTTCAACCCTAACTTATCAAATGCCTGTTTCAAATATGGCAAATAATCATACAAACTATTGATTGAAATCGGTAAAGAATCTGACTGCCCATATCCAAATAAATCGGGCATAATGACTCGAAAATGCGGAGTAAGCAAAGCACTAAAAGGCTCAAAAATCTTGGAACTTCGGGGCGATGGGTGAAACAAAACAATCGTTTTCCCCTCGCCCGTACTGCGATAATGCAAATGAATATTGTTAGCAATTTTAACGTAATCTCGATTCATTTTAGAGCTAAATAATTTTTAACAAAAATAATTAACTTAATTAACTAATTTTATTTTTTTTGTCTATTTTTACAAAACATTTTTTATTCAACCCTTTGAAAACCTACCTCAACAAACAAATCACCTTAGCCCAACGCCCGACGGGAATGTTGAAGAATGAAGATTTTCGTTTGGTCGAAACACCAATTAGCGAAATCGAAGATGGGCAAATTTTGATTCAAAACGAATATATTTCGCTCGACCCCGCCATGCGTGGCTGGATGAACGAAGGCACTACCTATATCAGAGGTGTCGAAATCGGGGCGGTGATGCGGGCTTTTTCAGTTGGAAAAATTATTGAATCCAAAAATGCAAGTTTCAAAGAGGGACAATATGTGAGCGGTTTGTTGGGGGTGCAATCTTACGTGGTGAGCGACGGTGCGGGAGTTGTGAAAATTAATACAAAAAAAGTGCCGCCATCGTGGTATTTGGGTGTGCTGGGAATGCCAGGAATGACCGCTTTTTTTGGAATTTTATCAAAAGGGCAATTAAAGAACAACGAAACAGTTTTTATTTCGGGAGCCGCTGGAATGATTGGAACGCTGGTCGGACAAATCGCAAAAATTAAAGGTTGTAAAGTTATAGGCAGTGCCAGTTCTGACGAAAAATGTGCCTATTTAGTAAATGAACTTGGCTTCGATGCCGCTATCAATTATAATAAAGAAGACTTAAATACTGCCATAAAACAGCATTTTACAAGTGGAATTGATGTTTTTTTTGATAATGTTGGAGGTGAAACGCTTGATGCTGGTTTGGCAAATTTGGCACGTGGGGCAAGAGTGGTTATTTGTGGAGCAATTTCGCAGTATAATAATAATGAAATTTATGGTCCCAAAAATTACATGAAAATCGTGTCGGCACGGGGCATTTTGACGGGTATCATTGTCTTCGATTTTCAGGAAGAGTACCCAAAAGCCATCAAGCAAATCTCGAAATGGCTCACCGAAGGGAAAATAAAATACAAAGAGCATATTGAGCATGGCATCGAACGTTTCCCAGAGGTTTTACAAATGCTTTACAAGAGTGAAAATTTTGGAAAATTGGTTTTAGCCCCCTAACCCACAGAGGGGTAATAAAAAACAAAAAATACTAAGTATCAATTACAATCCTAAAAGAAAATGGAACAAAATAATGAAATAAATTCTCCCTCTGGGGGCAAGGGGGCTTTTTTCTACGGCTGGTGGATGTTGCTCGGCTTAGTTTTTATGTACGCCGCCACCAACGGCGTAGCGATGTACGCCTTTTCGGTCATGCGACCGCTACAAATCAAAGCCTTTGGACTTGACCCACAGTCGGCAGCATTTTTACCAACGATTTTGTTTTTGACTGTCGCAGTCGTATCACCTTTTATAGGTAGATTATTCGACAAAAGCGATACCCGAAAACTCATCATTTATGGCACTTTCGTAATCGTTGCACTGACTTTTTTGCAAGCATTTGTGCCAAATTATAGCGTTCTGATAGGCTATTATGCCCTTTTCGGTGCAGCCATGACACTGGTAGGTATCATTTCGTTTATGTATTTAATCAACCAATGGTTTAATAAATACCGAGGTTTGGCGGCAGGAATCTTGCTTTTAGGTTCGAGTTTGGGCGGTATGGTTTTTCCAAAAATTGCTGTTGCCGCAGGTGGAGATTGGCAAAAAGCCTGTCTTTATTTGGGCATTGCTTGCTGTGTTTTTATGTTGCCGCCTTTGCTTTTAATCAAAAATAAACCCTCCGATGTTGGCTCTTTTCCTGATGGAATCGATCCAGCCGATCAAATAAAAACCTCACAAAACACTAATAATCAAGACATTACGCTCAAAGAAGCCTTGGCTTCACCATCGTTTTATTTTGTGTTGTTCGTTACCTGCGTGCTGTGGTTTTGCATCAACGGTTATATGCAAAATCATGGTTTTGTGATGAAAGATTTAGGACTTGATTCACCCGCAACGGCAAAAGTTTTGGGTGTTTTTTCGGTCATGGCAATCTTTGGCAAACTAATTTTTGGCTATCTCAGCGATAAATTCGACCGAAAATACATCATGGTTTTGTCATTGATTACGATGGCAGGCAGTGTTTTTATTCTCCGAAACGCCCTCACCGATGCAAGTTTACTCAATGCGTTTGCTTTCAGTTTCGGAATCGGTTTTGGTGGAGCGTTTACGATTATCCAAGTTTGGGTATCGGATTTATACGCAGGGAAATCTTTCGGGGCAATTCTCGGTGTAGTTACAATGATTGATACGCTGGCAGGAAGTGCAGGAATGATTATTCTTGGCTCCATGCGAAAAGCCTCAGGCACGTACGCAGGCGGCATAGATTTGCTACTTATTTTGTGTGTAATTGCTATCTTTTGTGCATTTTTAGTAAGAAAACCAGTAAAAAATTAAGGATATTTCAAAAAATCCCCTCCCTGTTTCCTGAGCGTAGCCGAAGGGCGGGGAGGGTTAAGGAGGGGCTATTTTGTACGACATCATCATCATAGGAGCAGGAACGGCAGGAATGCCGTGTGCGATTGAAGCCTCAAAAAGAGGACGAAAAGTTTTGGTCATCGAAAAAGATTCCAAAGCGGGCGGAACGCTGCACCTCACGGGCGGACACATGAGTGCTGGCGGAACTCGCCGTCAAGCGGAACGAGGCATTATTGACTCAAAAGAAAATCATTTCAACGAAGTGATGGAAATTAGCTTCAATACTGCCGATGCCGATTTGGTAAAATTGGCCACCGACGAGGCCCCAAATACAATCAACTGGCTCGAAGATTTGGGCTTTGAATTTGCCCCCGAAAGTCCACGCTTTATTTATGGTCATGTACCCTACACACACCCACGAACCCATTATAGCTCAGAAGCAGGAAAAGGATTGTTGAAAGTTTTGATGCCTTTGTGGGAAAAAGAACTCAATCAAGGGAATATCACTTTTTTGCCAAATCATACTTTTATTGACTTAATTATAGAAGAAAATGCAGTTTTAGGAGTAAAATGCAAAAATGATAGTCAAGAAATTAAGAATTTTTTCATAAAAAAAGCTCTCTCTCTTGGAGAAGATTTAGGCGGAGATTGGGCTGAAAAAGTCCTCCCTTCTGGGGAGGATTTAGGAGGGGCTTCTGTCGTTCTCACCACTGGCGGCTACGGCGGAAATCCAAAATATTTTGCCGAAAAGCACCCCACTCTACCACCTCTACGCAGTACTGCAAATCAACTCTGTATGGGCGATGGAATCATGATTGCCGAAAAAAACAACTTGGCATTGTGGGGTTTTGAGAAGCATATCGGCAGTTTGGGCGGCGTAGAATTAGAACCAGATTCGGGAAGTGTAGATTTCTGGACAGCTTGGGCTTCGATTTTGACCTCAATTTATCGTCCGCCGAGAGAAATTTATGTAAATATTGAAGGCAAACGCTTCATGGACGAAAACGAATCGAACGCCGATACTCGTGAAAGAATCGCCGCCGAGCAACCCAAGCAATGTTTTTATATGATTTTTGATGAAAAAGCCCTTTCGGAAGATGCTCCTTTGATTTTGGGCTGGACAAAAGAACGCATCAAAGAAGAAGCACATAAAAATAAGTCGTTTTTGGTAGCCGATTCGATTGAAGAATTAGCTGAAAAGTCAAATTTACCATCTGAAATTTTATCAAAAACAATCGCAGATTTTAATGCTTTTGTTGAAAATGAAAGCGACATAGATTTTGGTAGAAAACACCTAAAAAACAAAGTCGAAACTGCTCCTTTTTATGCCATAAAAACTTATGTTTCAGTAATTTTGACTTTTGGTGGCATCAAAGTAAACGAAAATTTGCAAGTTTTAAATAACGATAATCAAGTTGTAAAAAACCTATATGCCGCAGGAGAAACTATCGGCATGGCAGCCACCAGTGGCAATGCGTTTTGTAGCGGAATGGCAGTAACACCCGCATTAAGTTTTGGGAGGATTTTGGGAAAAAAACTATAAGCACCCTAACCCCCAAAGGGGGAATCAAAAATTTAACATGGGCATAAAATCCCCCTCTGGGGGCAAGGGGGCAATGAATATAATAATTGAAGAGCAAGGTTTACGAGATGGGCTACAAACTTTACCCGATATTTTTCCAGTCGAATTAAAATTACGATGGATAGAAAAATTGGTTAATGCGGGTGTGAATCGAATCCAAGTAAGCTCATTTGTTCACCCAAAATTAGTTCCGCAAATGGCTGATGCCGAGCAGTTATTTTCACAACTACCTGATTATGAGGGTGTTACGATGAGTGCTTTGGTTTTGAATAAAAAAGGAGTTGAGCGAGCAATCAATGTCGGTGTAAAACATTTGGCAGTTTCGCTTTCAGCAAGTAATACCCACAGTCTGAAAAATTCGGGAATGAACATTGAGCAAGCAAAAGTTTCATTCAAAGAAATGATTACTTTGGCAAATGAAAATAATATAGCTGTTCGTGGCGGGATTCAATGTGCTTTTGGTTGCCGTTTTGAAGGAAAAATTGATGAAAATGTAGTGCTGAATTTAGTAAAACATCATTTGGATTTGGGTTTAAATGAAATTGCACTTGCTGACTCAACGGGTATGGCAAACCCCAAGCAACTCAAAGAATTGATGCAAAAAGTGGTAGAAATGGCAGAAAACAAAGCAATTTCACTACATTTACACAATACCGAAAATAAAGGTTATGCCAATGTTTACGCTGCTATCGAAGCAGGAGTTCGGCAATTTGACACCGCCTTTGGAGGTTTGGGTGGTTGTCCGTTCATAGAAAATGCAACAGGAAACATCGCCACCGAAGACACCGTAAATATGCTCCACCAAATGGGCTATGAAACTGGTATTTCGATAGAAAAAATTTCAGAAATTAGCAATGAAATGGAAGCAGAATTGGGGTATCAGTTGCCAAGTCTTTTTTACAAAATTATTCAAAACAAAGAAATAAAAAAAAATTAAATTAAAAAACCAAACCGTTCCCCGAGCGTAGTCGAGGGGATAAGGTTGGGAGGGGTTATGGGACAAACAATCGTAGAAAAAATAATTTTTCAACACACCCAAAAACGGGCGTATGCGGGCGAAATTGCCATCACAAAAGTTGATGGGGCAATGGCAACCGACACAACCGCACCTTTGGCAATAAAGGCATTTCGAGAAATGGGGGGAAGTCGGTTATTCGATGCCTCCAAGTTCTTTTTGGTCATTGATCACGCTGCCCCAGCACCAAATGAGCGAATTGCCAATTTGCACAAACTCATGCGTGAATTTTCGGCAGAACAAGGTTCAAAACTCTATGAAATCGGACAAGGGATTTGTCACCAAATCATGGTTGAACAGCAGCACGTGAAGCCAAGTCAGATTTTCATGGGTGCCGATTCGCATACTTCAACTTATGGGGCTTTGAACGCCCTCGCCTGCGGACTTGGAAGTACAGATTTGGCGGCTGTCATGCTGACAGGAAAAGTTTGGTTGAAGGTACCACAAAGTATCAAAATTATTTGTCGGGGAGAATTGCCGAAAGGAGTTTTTCCAAAAGATTTGATATTGTTTTTGGTGAGTAAATTAACGATTTCGGGGGCAACTTACCAATCGGTCGAGTTTGAAGGCGAAACTTTTGAAAACATGACTTTGGCAGGACGAATGGCAATCGCAAATATGTTGGCTGAAACTGGTGCAAAAACAGGTTTTATTACCGCCAAAGGCTTGCAATTACCCTATGATTTTGAACCAACTTTTGCCGATGATCATGCAAAATATAGCCAAGTTTTAGAATACGATGTTTCAAAACTTTCGACCCAAATTGCCGTGCCAGAATCGCCCGATAATGTGGAGGATATCGACAAACACTTGGGCAAAAAAATAGATTATGCCTTCATAGGCACCTGTGGCAATGGTCGGCTGGAAGATTTGCAAGCTGCAGCCCAAATTTTGAAAGGCAAAACTATCAAAGATGGTGTTAGATTTGTAATTGCACCTGCCTCAAAAAACGTACTTTTGGCAGCAATCAATGACGGAACTGCGGCAATTTTACTTAGTGCAGGAGCAACTTTTATCAACTCGGGCTGTGGTCCTTGTGTAGGTACGCACGAGGGCGTTCCAGCCGATGATGAAGTCGTAATTTCGTCGGCAAACCGAAATTTTAGAGGACGTATGGGTAACCCAAAAGCACTAATTTATTTGGCATCACCCGCAACGGTTGCAGCATCGGCATTGGCAGGCGAAATCATGAGTCCGAGTTTGGTTATTGATTAAACTACTTACTGAACCTTAATCCCTTAGTGGTTAAAAAAATATAAAACGCTAACTATCAGCATTTTACTATGAATAAAGACAAACAAAATAACGTAAACAATCTGAATCTCTACCTCGCAATAATCGCCTCGGCGTTGGGTTTTTTTGTGGATTTGTATGATATTATCATTGTCAGTGTGCTACGTAAACCAAGTTTGTTAGCAGTTGGCGTTGCCGAAGCCGACCTTTTGAATAAAGGCGTTTTGCTCCTTAATGTCCAAATGTTAGGCATGATAATCGGCGGTTTTTTATGGGGAATTTTAGGCGATAAAAAAGGCAGACTTTCGGTACTTTTTGGCTCAATAATTCTGTACTCAACTGCCACTTTTGCCAATGGATTCGTAACAACTTACCCAATGTTTTTACTCCTCAGATTCTTGGCTGGTGTAGGGCTTTCGGGCGAACTCGGAGCAGGAATAACCCTCGTGAGCGAACAAATGCCCCAAAAATGGCGTGGAATTGGTCCTTCAATCATTGGCTCATTCGGAATGTTGGGTGCTATCGTCGGAGCTTATATTGGTGGGCATTACGACTGGCAATTAACCTACAAAATTGGTGGTTTGATGGGTTTTGGCTTGCTCATTCTTCGTTTCGGAGTTTTGGAATCGGGTATGTATCAACACCTCAAAGAAACGACCGCCTCTCGTGGTGATTTAAAGATGATTTTTCGTAATAAAAAGAAATCACTCGTTTACCTAAGCATCATTTTGATGGGTTTTCCAGGTTGGTTTGTCAATGGTGTAGCCATGACTTTCACACCCGAAATCGCCAAAGCAATGGAAATGACCGAAATTCCTTCGGTGAGCGTGGTTTTTATGGTATTTTTCTTTGGTTTTACCTTCGGCGATTTGACAGGAGGTTTTGTTAGTCAGTGGTTACAAAGCCGCCTGAAAGCTCTCAAAATTTATCTTGGAGGCTTTGCACTTTTCTTTGTTTTATACCTGTTTTTTGCCCGACAATCAGTAACAATTTATTATGTTTTCTTTGGCTTAATGGGGCTCGGGGCAGGTTATACCATCGTTTTACTGACTTCGGCAGCCGAACATTTTGGCACAAATATTCGCTCAACCGTTACGACCTCTTCACTCAATTTATTGCGTGCTTCGGTCATTCCACAAGCTACGGCATTTAGTCTTTTATCGCCACAAATTGGTGCTTTTTATGCAGCAGTTATTGTTGGTATTTGCTCACTTTTGATAGCTTTCTGGGCATTGGGAAATTTAGAAGAAACATTCCACAAGGATTTGAATTTTATAGAAAAATAAACTTAATCAACAAATGAAAAAACTTACAATCTCAACAATTTTACTTTTTACGAGCATCATTGGTTTTGCTCAAAGTATCGCCTTCAATCAACAACTTTTTGATGAATGGGTAAAAATGCGAGTCGGCGACGGCAAAAAACCTGCAATATGGTACTGCTACGGTGAAGTTTACAGTTATCCCGATGGGAAATTGATTTCAAAAATGGAAGGAATCGACAATGCAAAGCTCATCAGAATCAGCAAAGACAGCGTAATTCAGTTGAACCGAAAAATCTTTGTTTACACCGACCCAACAACAGGAAAAGTTTTGGAAGAAGTAAACGGAAAACCCGTACCGCCGATTGCCTATACCTATCAGATGATTACCTACGTACTGCGAGGCGATAGAATGGTGTCGTACGTACAGCAAGGCAAAGCCCCAAATATTACTAAAATGGGGCCAGGCTACGGCATCACAGCTCGAAAATTATCAGGAAATACCATGTTTTCTACGCCAGTTTTCCTGAATTTTGAAACCCCAAGAGGAAAATACGAGGCTTACGAAAATTATGATTTCTTGATAAGCGGTGATGCTAAAAATCCGAAAGACAAATATCAACTTTTTTGGAATCGTTACGGCGATAATCCAGCCTTTGCGGGAGGTGGAAAAGGCGTGATTCAGTTGGTAAGCTACCGACTTGACAACTTTGAGGATATTCCCGATAATTTAAAAAATTATATCAAAGAGAAAAAACCTCTTTGGGTAAATCCACCAAAAGATATGGCTGAAATTGCGGAGATGCAAAAGTAGCCCCTCCTAACCTCCCCGAGCTACTGTGTACCCACAAGTTTGGGTTGATAAATTTCCCCTCCTTTTTTCAAGGAGGGGTCGCCTGACGTAGTCGGCGGGGGTGGTTTTTCGGCGAAGAACAAGTTTTTTTGAACTTTAAACACCAATGTTTACCACCTCCCCCTAAAAAAGGAGGAGAAACTAAACTACGCAAACTTGTGGGTACACAGTAGAACCTCCCCGAGGGGAGGAACAGAAAATAACGGTAATTATAATATGAAAATAAACTCAGATATAAGTGATTTTAAGCCCTCCCTTCGGGAGGGTGGTCCGACGCTTCGATTAGGGGGGCTTGGCTTTGCTCACGTTTACGGCGACAATATTGACACCGACCGAATTATTGCTGGAAAATACACAAAAACCCTTGATTTGCAGTCATTAGCCGAACACGTAATGGAAGATTTAGACCCTGTTTTTTTGACAAAATTCAAGGTCGGTGATGTGGTTGTTGGGGGCGAAAATTTCGGTTGTGGTTCTTCTCGTGAACAAGCCCCCGTGGCTCTCAAAATCGCTGGGGTTTCGGTGGTAATTGCCAAATATTTTGCCCGAATTTTTTATCGAAATGCCATCAACATTGGCTTGCCTTTGCTCGAAGTTTCTGACCATGACATTCAAAACGGCGATACCCTCGAAATTGATTTTATCAACGGAAAAGTTTTCAATAAAACCCAAAACAAAACTTATATTTCTGCCAAAATGCCCCAAATAATGATTAATATTTTGCAGGAAGGCGGCCTGGTTAATTACCTTAAAAAACACGGAGATTATGTCGGAGTCTAAGGCACATTTACCACTCACTGGACTCACCGTTTTGGAGTTTACGCACGCCGTAATGGGACCAACAACGGGACTTTTATTGGCAGATATGGGGGCGAATGTCATACATATTGAGCCAATTGAGGGCGATGCTACGAGGCGTTTGAAAGGTTTTGGCACGGGATATTTTCCTTTTTATTCTCGCAATAAAAAAAGCCTTGCTATTGACATAAAAAGTAAAAAAGGCAAGGAGATTATCTATAAATTGGCTCTAAATGCCGATATTTTAGTAGAAAACTTTGGTCCAGGAACGATAGATAGGTTGGGTTTCTCGTACGAAACAATGAGCAAATTGAACCCAAGAATGATTTATTGCTCACTGAAAGGTTTTCTGAGTGGCCCTTACGAAAATCGGCACGCCATGGACGAAGTTGTGCAGATGATGGGGGGCTTGGCGTACATGACGGGGCGACCAAATGACCCCTTGCGTGCAGGAACTTCCATCATTGATATTACGGGCGGAATGTTTGGCTACATTGGTATTTTGCAGGCTTTGTATGAGCGTGAAAAAACAGGTTTGGGCAAATTTGTAAAAAGTGCTTTGTTTGAAACAACCGCTTTTTTGATGGGGCAGCACATCGCCTACGGAGCAATTACGAAAGTTCCCGTTCCGCCCATGCCCGCCCGAGTGAGTGCGTGGAGTATTTATCAGATTTTCAATACAAAAGATAGCTCACAAGTCTTTGTGGGCATTATTTCGGAAAAACATTGGCAGCGATTTTGTGCCGTTTTTGATAAAAAAGAATGGTTAGAAAATCCAAAACTTGCCACAAATAATGATCGAATTGATGCCCGAAGCTGGTTTTTACCCGAAGTAGAAAGCATGATACAAAATTTCACAAAAGAAGAAATCATAGCAAAATGTGAAGAAGCAGGAATACCATTTGCCCCAATCGCTCGACCCGAAGATTTGATGACCGACCCACATTTGTTGGCAGGAAATCGACTTTTAGCAACCACTTTGCCCGATGGCACTATTGCCAATTTACCAACCTTTCCCTTAGAATATGGTGATAGTGAGGTAGTTATCAGAAATAATCCCCCTCAAATTGGTGAAAATACGAATGAGATTTTAAGAGAATTGGGGCTTGATGAGAAAGAAATTGAGGATTTAGAAAATGAAAAAATAATTCATATATTATAAAAATCCCCCCTTCGGGGGGGCAGGGGGGCTTATGAAATTAGACAAAATAATTAAAAACGTAAGAGTTGTTCGACCAAACAAAACATCGGTTGATTTATTAGATTTGGGCATAAAAGACGGAAAATTTGCCAAAATTGCCCCCGAAATCCTTCCAGACGAAGGTTTAGAGGTAATTGACGGAAAAAATATGCTCTGTTTTCCAGGCTTGGTTGATGCCCACATGCACACGGGCATTTATGCACCTTTGGCAGAAGATGCCGTTACTGAAAGCAAAGCGGCAGCCATGGGTGGCGTTACGAGTAGCCTAAATTATATCCGAACGGGTCAGTATTATTTGAATAAAAGTGGACCATATTCCGAGTTTTTTCCAGAAGTTTTGGCACATTCTGACGGCAACTTTTGGGTGGATTATGCCTACCATTTAGCCCCGATGATGAAGCAACACATTGGCGAAATGCCCATGCTTTTAGATAAATTTGGCGTTTCTTCCTTCAAAATCTTCATGTTTTATGGTAGTCATGGACTTCATGGACGCTCGGCAAGTCAGAAAGATTTTTTGATGACTCCCGAAGACGAACGCTACGATTATGCTCATTTTGAATTTGTAATGCGTGGAGCAAAGCGAGTGATGGACGAGTTTCCGCACCTCAAAGATTATGTAAGTGTGAGTTTGCATTGCGAAACTGCCGAAATCATGACGGCATATACTAAAATCGTTGAAGAAGAAGGCACGCTGTCGGGTTTGGCGGCATATTCTGCCTCACGCCCGCCCCATTCGGAGGGTTTGGCGATTGCGATTGCGTCATATTTGGCACACGAAACCGAGTGTCCGAATATCAATTTATTGCACCTCACTTCCCGCAAAGCCCTTGATTCAGCCCATCGAATGTCGCTGGCTTTTCCGCACATAAATTTCAGAAAGGAAGTAACAGTTGGGCATTTATTATTAGATACCGATGCTGCTTGCGGGTGTCATGCAAAGGTAAATCCACCGATTCGCCCACGGGCTGATGTGGAAGCACTCTGGGAGGCAGTTTTGGATAGAAAAGTGGATTGGATTTGCTCCGACCATGCTTGTTGCAAAGAAGAATTTAAGACAGACAATAAAAATCCTGACAATATTTTCTTGGCAAAATCGGGTTTTGGTGGTACAGAATACTTACTTTCGGGTGTATTTTCGGAAGGTAGCAAACGTGGCATGAGCTATAACCATATCGCAGAATTACTTTGTTGGAATCCTGCACAACGCTACGGTTTGCTCAAAAAAGGCGATATTGCTCTCGGTTTTGATGCAGATTGTGTACTTTTCGACCCAAATAAAAATTTTATAGTTGATTCAAAAAACTCGCCAAGCACCCAAGGTTATTCGGTTTTTGAAGGTTTTGAGTTTACGGGACAAGTAAGTCAAACTTTTTTACGAGGAAATTTGATTTATAAAGATGGAAATGTAATTGGTGAGGCAAAGGGGCAGTATATTAGACGACCGACAATCTAATGCAAGTTGGAAACTTGCTCTACAATAATATGATAAAAAAACGTTTTGAAGAATCGCTCATTTTACGCCTTATAACCTTGGGCGAGCGACTGAAAAGAAGGCGAGATATTATCTGCCAAAATCTCGGAATTTCGACCCAACAATGGTTGATTTTGCTTTATCTTGCCCAAGATCCAAATATCGAATTTTGGAAAAATGGTCAGCATAAAAAGCCCCTTTTGGCATCAGAATTAGCCGATGCTCTAAACGTTTCACGCCCAAATATCACTAATATTGTCAATATTTTGATGGAAAAAGGCTTAGTCGAACAGGTTGATGATGACGAAGATAAACGCCGTAAACGCTTGGTTTTAAGTGAAGCGGGCAAAACTCTTTTGGATAGCTTGCAGCCACACCGAGAGCTGTTGAATAGTTCGCTTTTTAGCAATTTGAAACAAGAGCAAAAAGAAGATTTTCTACAAATCGTAGAATCGTGCATGGAGGTTTTAGATCAACAAATAGAAAATGAAACACGAAAGCAGTAGATACAAATCCCTCGCCTTGCAACTGACTTGCCACGCCGTCAATGTTTGCAAAAACAGAGCCGAGTCGCAAGTCAAAATAAATGCCAGTATTGAGCGAATCAACAAGCAAATACGAGCCTCGAAAGCCTTTATCGGACAAGATTTGAGGCTGGTGGTTTTGCCCGAATACTTCCTCACGGGCTTTCCGATGGGCGAAACCTTTGCCGAGTGGATTGAAAAAGCATGCTTCGAAATGCACGGCTCGGAATATGCAAAATTGGGTGAAGTTGCTGCCCAAAACAACGTTTTTTTGTCGGGAAATGCCTATGAAATTGACCCGAATTTTCCTAATATTTATTTTCAAACAAGTTTTATTATTTCGCCCGAAAAGCAAGTTATTCTTCGTTACAGAAGACTAAATTCGATGTTTGCACCTACGCCACATGATGTTTTTGACCAATATTTAGTAGTTTATGGCTACGATGCCTTATTTCCAGTGGTCGAAACTGAGTTGGGTAATTTAGCCTGTATTGCTTCCGAAGAAATCCTGTATCCCGAAATTGCCCGTTGCTTAATGATGCGAGGAGCAGAGATTTTTTTACATTCTTCCTCGGAAGTTGGGAGCAATTTATTGACCCAAAAAAACGTGGCAAAACTGGCTCGTGCAATCGAAAACATGGCTTATGTCGTTTCGTCAAATTCGGCAGGAATGGCGGATATAAACATTCCGTTTGCTTCGACCGATGGAGCTTCAAAAGTGGTTAATTATGAGGGTTTGGTTTTGTGCGAAGCGGGCTACGGCGAAAGCATGGTTGCTAATGCCACGATTGACCTTTTTGCATTGCGAGCCGCCCGAAATCGGGTTGGAATGAGTAATTTTATTGCCCGCCAACGCACAGAGTTATATGCAGAGAGCTACGCAAAACACAAATTTTACCCAGCCAATAATTTTGAAAATCAAGAATTAGATAGAAGCCATTTCGCAAAGCAACAGGCTTTGGTTATTGAAAAATTATACAGTAAAACAAGTTTCTAACTTGTTCAAAAAATATGATAAAAATGAATGTTAGAAACCCCCGAAACGGACAATACGACTACGAATTTCAAATAAAATCTACCGAAGAAATCAAGCAAAAATGTACTGATTTAAGGCAGGCTCAAAAGCACTGGTACGCCTCGGGAGTTGCGTACAGAGTCGATGTTTTACAGAAATGGAAAGCATCACTATTGAATCATAATGATTTGATAATAAACGCTTTAACTATTGATACTGGACGAAAATCTGAAAGCATTTTGGAAGCAAATCTGATGCAAAGTAGCATCGAGCGTTGGTGCGGAATTTCACAAGAATTCTTTACTGAAAACCGACAGAAAGCTGCTTCCATTCCTTTCATCAATATTCAGCAGGACGAAGTTCCTTATGCGTTAGTTGGCGTAATCAGCCCCTGGAATTTTCCACTTTTATTGGCTACGATTGATACCATTCCCGCACTTTTGGCAGGTTGTGCCGTTATCGTAAAACCTTCGGAAGTTACGCCCAGATTCATAGAAATTATTCAAAAAACGATTGATGAGGTGCCTGAATTAGCTTCAATTTTATCATTCGTTGCTGGTGCGGGCGAAACGGGCGGAGATATACTCCAAAATGTAGATTTGGTTTGTTTTACAGGAAGTGTCGCTACTGGCAGGAAAATTTATCACGCTGCCGCCGAGCGATTTATTCCTTGCTTTTTGGAACTCGGTGGAAAAGACGCTGCCTTGGTTTTTGATGGGGCAGATTTGGATTTAGCAACATCTTCCATTCTCTGGGGAAGTGTCGTAAATTGCGGTCATTCTTGCCTTTCTATTGAGCGAGTTTATGTGCAGAAAAGCATTTTTAAGGAATTTATTGCTAAAATTACCGCCAAAGCCGAGCAAGTAAAATTAGCGTACCCAACCCTCGAAGATGGTCAAATCGGGCCAGTTATTTCTGAAAAACAAGTAGCCATCATTGACGAACATTTACGAGATGCCCTCGAAAAAGGGGCAAAATTGCTTACAGGAAGCTCAAAATGCGAGGAATTAGGCGATGGTTTTTGGTGCAAACCAACGATTTTGACCAATGTAAATCACGCAATGAAAGTAATGACCGAAGAAACTTTCGGACCAATTATTCCAATCATGCCTTTTGAAGATGAAACCGAAGCACTGGTATTTGCCAACGGAACAATTTTCGGACTAAGCGGAGCAGTTTTTGCCAAAACAGTAGATGAAGCCCTCAGAATCGGGCAGCAAATGGAGGCAGGAGCAATAAGTATTAACGATTGTGCATTGACAGCCGTGGTGCATGAAGGCGAAAAAAACTCCTTCAAAATGTCGGGTATTGGCGGCACTCGCATGGGCAAAGCTGCCATCAAACGCTTCATGCGACAACGGGCTTTTTTAATCAAAAATCAAGCGATTCGCTCGCCGTGGTGGTTTTGATAAGAACACAGTATTCAAGCAAAAAATAAATCAAAACTATGAAAACA
>JANNEN010000497.1:0-29662 GCA_031378715.1 Emticicia sp. | reverse complement strand
GAAGTCGAGTCAGGGCTATAAAGTGATATAGCAGGCTGTGACATTCTTCGATAGTCGTTGGAAGGGCTAAATCTTGCATAACACAAAGGTAATCTTTTTTATAGAAAAAAATAATGACATTAGATGTGCTAAACAATTACTCAAATTCCATATATTTCACCTTTTTGTTGTTTTGCATCACAAAAATACAAGAAATATTGTGCTTTTTAAACTCATTTTTTGAAGGTCTGTATTTTCATAAGTGACCAATTTTTTATAAAAATGGATAAGTTTTTGTTTTTTTTACTGCTAACAATGCAACTTTTTGCTCAGTCGCTCAAACAACGAGTAGTGGGCGAGTGGGTGAAAGACGAAATCAGGCTCGCCGACGGTAGCCCGATTCTGAAAGAGGATATTCGTACGATGCAGCTACGGTATATTTTCATGGAAAACGATTCTTTTCAGATAACCGTTAATGGAAAAACTGGGCGGGGAAAGTACAAAATCGAAGGCGACATCTTGACCATTGCCCGAACGGCTTCGTTCAAAATCGAACGAGCTGATGACATAAAATTAGTATTTAAAGGAATCAATATTGATACCTCAACACAAACAAAGGCTTTGAAATTCTCTTTTATCCCTGTAAAGTTTCACAATTTGGGTTTTAGTCCCCAAACCTACCGTACCAAAGGCCAGGATACGATTTATGTATCCAAGACCAATTATCTCGAACCACTATTTTTTGATAACGATAGGTCAGCGGCACAGTTTATATCGGAGCGGTTTTATTTCCCCGAAAACAAATCGGGCGATTTTTACGCCCGATTTATCATCACCAGGCAAGGAGAAATCAGAGGAATTGAGGTGTTGGAAAGTACAAACGAAATGTATGATAAATATTTGATAAAAGCCATCAAGGCGAGCCAAGGTAAGTGGAAACCCGCCGTGTGGGAAGGACAAGCCGTCAATACTAAGGTCAAAATGGGTTTTGATATGGGTTGGTCGGAAAAAATGAAAGAAAAAACAGCGACTAATGCTCCAAAAGATACCATAGATGCCGATGAATCAAATTATTATTTGATGCAAGGCAATATTAATGTGGAGGAAAAAAAATATTCGGCAGCAATAAAAAATCTAAGCAAAAGTCTTGCCTTAGACCCGCTTAATATTGATGCCTACTATGCTCGTGCGGCCGTTTATGCCCTCACAAAAGATACTCAAAAAATGTGCGTGGACTTGCTTCAACTCAAAAATATGCAGCAAGCAAAAGGCATCGCACTGTGGCAAAAATTTTGTGATAAAAACAAAACCCTTTCGCCTAAATGACAAAAGGGTTTTGTGGTAAACCTCACCCCTAAATCCCCTCTCTGAAAAGGAGAGGGGACTTTGAAGCTCAAATCAAGTAAATTTTGTTCAACAGGATTAATGCTTTTCCTACGAAATCCAGCTAAATTGGTATTCAATGTTTGGTATTTTGGTGCGTTCGGCTACTTTTCTTAGGCGGTTGGGCAGAGCCATCAAGTAATCACGGGCTTTTTCGCCAGCATCGTTTAGGTTCTGGATACCATCGACTTTCCATTCTTTCAACAAAGAATCCATGATGTCGATGTAGTCGTGGGTGGTATAAACTCCTAAGCGTTGGGCTGCGTCCGAAAAGTGCGAGAAAGTTTGCCCCATCTGGATACCCGTTTCCCGCAGAAAGTGAGCGGGCATCACGATTTTTTTACGCATCATGTCTTCAAAAGCCAACATCATTTCGGACGGATCGACCTCAAAAATATGTTGAACGAAAGTCTTGTAGGCACGTGCGTGACGCATCTCGTCGGCCGCAATCACGCCACAAATCTTGGCCAAAGGCACGTTTCCGTACTCTTTTGATAGTTTTGCGGTGTTTCGGTGCGAAATATTCGTAGCCAATTCCTGAAACGACGTATAAATAAAATTACGGTAAGGGTCACGCCCCGTACCAATATCAAAGCCATCGGCAATGAGGTATTGAGTCGAGGTTTCCATCTGACGCATATTTACTCGACCCGACAGATACAAAAATTTATTTAGCAAATCGCCATGGCGGTTTTCTTCGGCCGTCCATGCCCGCACCCATTTGGCCCAGCCGTTGGGTTCGTTTACTTGGTCCACGCCTACTACATCAATCAACCATGATTCGTAAGTTGGGAGGGCCTCTTCGGTGATGGTGTCACCAATCAGCACGGCCATATAATCGTAGGGCAACTCTTTGGCAGTTTCACGCAATTCTCTTACTTGATTCAGAAAGTCCTCGCTTTCAGAGTTTGGCAAAAAATCGGTTGGCTGCCAGTTAGTGTCGATAGGTCTTAGAAATTCATCAAGAAAAAAATCAATTTTCTGCCCGACAAATTTCATCACCTCTAATCTCATATTAGATAATTCCATGATGTTTTTTTTAAATGCTTATAGTTTCAACAAATGATGCAACAAGTTACTTCTAAATTTTAGAAAAAATCGCAGATTGTTACACTTTTTGTACAATCTGCCTTGATTTTACGTATTTTTGTGCCATGAAAAAAACTCTTGACTATTTACTAAGTGCTATTTATTTGATTTATTTTGGATTATTATTGGTCGTATTTCACGTGCTTCAAGTAACCGCTTTCAATATTTTCGGCAGAAATGCCCAACAAAAAATGGTCTATGGCCTCAACTTTATGATTACCTACGGCTGGTATCTCACTGGTACAACCGTTAGGTTTAGTCAAATGTTTGATTTACCCACCAATCGCCCCATTATTTTTGTTGCCAATCACCAAAGTACGTTTGATATTCCAGCAATTTATTGGTTTTTGCGTAAATATCGACCGATTTTTGTTTCTAAAAAAGAACTCGCAAAAGGCGTGCCGAGCATTTCGTACAATTTGCACAAAAGCAATGCCGCCCTCATTGACCGCAAAGACGGCAAACAGGCCGTGGTCGAAATTTTGAGATTGAGTAGATATATCGAAGAAAATGTTTTCTCAGCGGTGATTTTTCCCGAAGGAACCCGCTCTCGGTCGGGCGTGATGAGGCAATTTTCGGGGGGAGGACTTGGAGCATTATTGAAAAAAGCCCCTAACGCTGTCGTTGTACCGATAGCTATTCAGGGTAATAATAAATTTGACCCAAATTCGGGGCTTTTTCCTTTGGTGTCATTCTCAAAACTTTCGTGGACAGTCCTCGAACCCATCGAACCCAAAGGCAAAACGGGTGAAGAAATCGCTAATCTGGCACAAGTTGCCATTCGGGTGGTTTTGAAAGATTTATCAATCGTTTGAACCCATAAGGTTTTAAAACGGTGCGACGCTTCGCAACCTTATGGGTTTTGGCTTATCCTCAAACCCCCGCCGTTTCGGCATCGGGCGAAATTTTCTTTACCAATCCTTGCAAAACCTTACCTGGGCCGCACTCAACAAACTTTGTGGCCCCATCGGCTACCATATTCTGCACCGACTGTGCCCACCGAACGGGGGCAGTTAGTTGGGCAATCAAATTGGCTTTGATAACACCCACATCGCTCGATGGCTGGGCATTTACATTTTGATAAATCGGACACCTTGGCATTGAGAAAGTGGTGTTTTCGATGGCTGCCGCTAATTCTTCACGGGCTGGCTCCATCAATGGCGAGTGAAACGCTCCACCCACGGGCAAAATCAATGCCCGTTTTGCACCTGCGGCTTTGAGAGCTTCGCAGGCTTCGGTGACGGCTTCGATGCTTCCCGAAATCACTAATTGCCCAGGGCAATTATAGTTTGCCGCCACGACTACACCGTCAATTGCTGCACAAATCTTTTCTACAACATCATCGGCTAAGTTCAAAATTGCGGCCATCGTTGAGGGAGCCCGTTGGCAGGCACGTTGCATGGCATCGGCACGTTGCGAAACTAACTTCAAACCGTCTTCAAACGACAACGCCCCAGCGGCAACCAAAGCCGAAAACTCGCCCAGTGAATGTCCAGCAACCATATCGGGCTTAAAGTTCTCAATGGTTGAAGCCAAAATCACGGAGTGCAGAAAAATTGCGGGTTGGGTCACGTTGGTTTGTTTGAGAGCTTCGTCGCTACCTTCAAACATAATATTTGTGATTTCAAAGCCCAAAATCTCGTTGGCTTTATCAAACATTTGGCGGGCGGATTCCGAACTTTCGTAGAGATTTTTGCCCATTCCACTAAACTGAGCCCCTTGCCCAGGAAAAACGTAAGCTGTCATATTTTCAATTAATAGTTATCAATACTTTTTGAGTCATTCACTCATTCAACATCACTTGGTCTGCATACTTCGCTTAATATCAATTCTTTCCGAGATAATCATGGCCATTGAGTAGCGTTGTTTGATTGAATAAAAGTATCTTTCGGCATCGAATCGGGAGGTAAAATCGCCCACTTTGAGTTTGTACGTTGGCTGACTAAAGGTAAGATAGGTATTGAGTTCGGAAAAATTTTGATACACATAAACCTTCGCTTCATCAACTTCTTTTCGGTCATTGCCGACGTAAACCTGAATACGGTAGCCTGTTGAATAGCGAACGGTTTTGTTACGCACTGCAATCGAATCAAGAGCCATATCTACTTGACTATTAACCTGTTGCGGCAGTTGCGTCAGGATATTATTTGGCTTTTCCTTCGGTGTTTTTGCTTCGGCAGGGCTAACGATTGGTTTAGGGTCATAGGTTACTCGTACGTCCGATAAATCCTCTTCATAAGCCCCTATGCTGATGTTGGTGTTTTTGCTCGAACTCGCCGAACGCCGACAGGCATTAATCATGGAAATGAGGCTTAGGCAAAGCATTAATTTTATAAAAAACTTCATTGAGGTATGCTTTAAGTTTTGGGAGGAATGCCATACTTATCTTGAAAAGATTCTCAAAATTATAAAAATATACGGCTATTAGAAAGGTTTTAGTAAATTTCCACCTTTAATGGTCTGAATTTGGGCAAAGTATCTCACAAAAAGTAAAATTTTATATCAAGGCAAGCACCAAAACCAAAAATCTATTTGGTGAGATAGATTTTTATTCGGATTTTTGAGTTCTAAAACTCTTTCACCTAAACCGTCCGTCATTTGCTTTATTATATTTTACGTCCTTTTGTTAATTTTATTTTAAAATTTTTCATCAAAAAAATCACTATCACGGGCTTAGAAAACATTCCGAAATCGGGGGCGTTGATGTTAGCATCAACCCACGCCAATTCGTTTTTTGATGCCTTCGTATTATGCTGTTTCGTTGTTCATCGGCGGGTTTGGTCGTTGACTCGGGGTGATGTTTTCAAGAAAAATTGGGTGAAAAAGCTGCTTGCAAGTTTTCTTTTGATACCCGTTCACAGGCTTTCCGAAGGTAAAGAACACATGAGCGATAATGACTATACATTCAATATGTGCATCGAATTATTCAAGCAGGGCGAGGTAGTTTTGATTTTCTCGGAGGGGATTTCGGCTTATCAATCTAAGATTTTACCCCTCAAAAAAGGCACCGCACGCTTGGCAAAAAAAGCACAAATTGAGGGCATTGAACTTACGATAATTCCCGTGACGATTACTTATGACAGCTTTGCCAATTTCGGAAAAACTATCAACCTCAATATCGGCACTAACATCATGGAAATTGATTTTCCGCAGACCTTAGACGAAGGAGCTTTCTTGAAAAAATTTAATGAAGCATTGGCCGAAAAACTCAATAATTTGCTCAATTTTAATTTTGCGAAAGTAAGTTTTTGGCAGTCACCGATATTTGCATTGCTTTGTATTTCTCATTTTCCTGCGATACTTTTGGCCTTGTTTATTTCCCGAAAACTCACTAAGGGTTCCGTATTTTTTGATTCCGTCGCTGCTGGATTAATGGTTGTCTTGCTACCGATTTACTGGACAATACTGCTTCGGGTATTTGTATTTTAGCGAAAAGGGTATAGATTTGTTGGTGGTTATTAAAAATGTCAAATCGTAGCTTAAATATTTTAATTATGGACGAAGGTTTCATAAAACACCTAAAAAATGTCTTATTCATTGACATCGAAACGGTTTCGCAAGTGCCTGATTTTGAGCTACTTAACGACCGGTTACAGCAGCTTTGGCTCAAAAAAGCGGCCTTTCTCCATAATGACGATAAGCTATCCGATGCGGATTTCTATCTCAAAAAAGCGGGAATTTATGCCGAATTTGGCAAAATAATCTGCGTTGGTATCGGTGGAATAATCTTTGATGAAGACAACAAACCTTCGCTCCGAGTAAAAATGATTGGGGGCGATGATGAAACCGAAGTGTTGCTCGAATTCAAGAAAATTATCGAAAAACACAAAGCCGCCAATAACCTCATGCTCTGTGCCCACAACGGGAAAGAATTTGATTTTGCGTACCTCTGCCGCCGATTGTTGGTCAATGGTATCGGGTTGCCAAGAGTATTGCAATTTGCGGGCAAAAAACCTTGGGAAATCAACCATTTAGATACCCTCGACCTCTGGAAATTCGGTGACTACAAGCACTTTACGAGTTTGGATTTGCTGGCGGCGATTTTTGACATTCCGAGTAGCAAAAACGGCATTAGCGGTGACCAAGTAAATGCCGTTTATCACATCGAAAAAGACCGAGCAAAAATCGAACGCTATTGTGCCGCCGATGTGGTAGTTTTGACACAATTATATATGAAAATGAATAATTGTGCGTTAATAAACGACGATAATATTGAGGTACGGTTGTAGTTCAATAAATTGTTGGATAAAATATTTATAATCAATCAATTACAAAAAAATACTATGAAAAAAATACTCATTCTGTTATTTATTGCGGCATCGGTTGCGGCATCAGCTCAGATTTTGAAGCCCGCTAAGTGGACTTTTACCCCTTCAAAAACTTCGGCCAAAGTTGGCGAAACCATTGATCTGGTCTTTACCGCCAAAATCGAAGATAATTGGTATATGTATTCTTCACAACTTAAAGTTGAGGGACCGCTACCGACTACCGTAAATTTTACAGGAAATGATTCGTTCAAGGCTGTGGGCAAACTCACGCCCGTAAAACCCAAAGAAAAATACGATGATATTTGGGGTGGAAAAGTGCAATATTTTGAACACGAGGCAAAGTTTATTCAGAAAGTAAAAATCACCAAGGCAAATCCCGTCATTGAAGGCAAAATCGAATGTCAAACCTGCACTATAAAAGATGGTAAGTGCGTGCCGAATAAAGACAAGTTCAAGTTTGAGGTCAAGACTAAATAAACATTTTGTCGAAATAACTTTCAATAGAAAATCCTCGCACTCAACGGGGATTTTTTTATTGAGTAGCTTTTCGTATTTTTACTCAACAATCTTCAAACCAACCCAACATGAGAATTTTTCTAAGCCTTAACTTCCTCTTTTTACTTTTCTCGAAAAGCCTCTTTGCCCAAACCGCCAAAGAAAAAATACTTGTCAGTGACCTCACCCGAATCAAGCAAATCGGGACTATCGCAATGGCTCCCGATGGAAAAAAAGCAATTTTTGCCATCAAAACCTCCGAGCCAAACGAAGAAAATAAACTCGAATACGACTATCGAGTTCATGTCTATCTTACTGATTTTCAGACAGTTAAGCAAATCACGAGAGGTGCTGAGAGCGTGAGTGCTGCCGTTTGGTCGCCCGATTCTAAGCAGATTGCATTTAACCGAAATGTCAAAGGAAAATCACAGATTTTCGTTATGCCGCTTGATGGCGGCGAGGCTTTCCAGCTTACTGATTCAAAATACGGAGCTTCGGGGCCTGCTTGGTCAAAAGATGGTTCAAAGATTTTGTTTAGCGTTGGGCTTTCGCTCACCGAATTGTTGAAAGACTCAGTCCTAAATCCTTCAAAAGGCGTGCCTGCGTGGTCGATGGAGAAGCCTGGCTTCAAGAACAATGATTTTTTGAAACCTGCGAAAGGCATTAAGCCAAATCCCGATGGCACGATTGAGGAAATCAGGGCGTACTTAGATAAAGACGTAGAAGATCGAAAAGCCAAGGTTTTCAACCGTCTGAGTTTTCAGGGCGAGGCCACTACGCAGCCCGAAATATCGTTCAGTCATGTTTATGTCATTGATGCCAAAGAAGGGGCAAAAGCAACACCCGTAACCAAAGGTTTTCTGAGTTATAATGGTGGGACTTGGCTCGACAGCGGGCAAGTCTTATGTTCGACCAATGCTGATTCCTTACAACACCCCGACCGTGACCGTGACGATAAAGTGCTAATAATGAACGCAGATGGCTCAAACAAAAAAGTATTTTTGAGCGAAAAAGGCAAATCTTTTAATAACGTGACGTTTTCGCCCGATGGCAAAAATGTTTTATTCACAAAATCTACATCAGAAGGCGTAAATATAAGCGAATTGTTCATCGCAAAAGCCGATGGTAGCGATGCTCAACTCATCAAATTTGATCGTTCGATTGCCCAAGTTATTTGGGCGAGAGATTCAAAAGCTATTTATCTCACGGCACAGTCAAACGGTGGTCAGCCCTTGTATCGAATTGAGGTTTCTACCAAAAAAATCGAACAGCTAAGTGATTTCGAGTCAGGCATTACGGGTTTTGATTTATCGGGTGATAAAATCGTTTATGTCAAAACTGAAGTGGCTAATCCGCACGAGCTTTATGTAGCCGATTTGCAGATGAAAAATGCCGTAAAACTCACATCTGTAAATGATTGGGTGAGTAAAAAAGCCCTAAGTTTTCCTGAAAAACGCATTTACACCAACTCAAAAGGGCAGAAAATAGAATATTGGCTAATGAAACCCTCAAACTTTGAAGCAGGAAAAAGATACCCGCTTTTACTCAATATCCACGGTGGGCCAACGGCCATGTGGGGACCAGGCGAGTTTTCGATGTGGCATGAGCATCAATATTTTTGTTCGCAGGGCTACGGGGTAGTTTATGCCAATCCACGGGGTTCGGGCGGCTATGGCTTGGACTTCTTGCGGGCAAATATCAAAGATTGGGGAACTGGTCCCGCCGAAGATGTACTCGCCGCTGCAAGCGATGCCGCAAAGGCTTCATGGGTTGATACTTCTCGCCAAGTAATCACGGGTGGATCTTACGCAGGTTATTTGACCGCTTGGATTGTGGCACACGACCAGCGTTTTAAGGCTGCGTTTGCCCAACGTGGAGTATATGACTTGACTACGTTTTTGGGAGAAGGCAACGCTTGGCGTTTGATTCCGAGTTACTTTAATTATCCGTGGAATGACGCAAAAGAAAAAGTTTTGGAAACAAATTCTCCTTATACATTCGTTGATAAAATCCGCACACCGCTGCTCATCAAACACGGAGAAAATGACCTCCGTACGGGCGTGATTCAAAGCGAAATGATGTACAAATCAATGAAAATCTTGGGCAAAGAAGTAGAATACGTACGTATGCCAGGGGCAACCCACGAACTTTCCCGCACGGGCAATGTTCGCCAGCGAATCGACCGAATGTTGCGTATTTACGAGTTTTTTGAGCGATTTATTGGGGTGAAGTAACATTCTTACGATTTTATTAGTTACTCAGAAAAGTATGACGTAAAATTGTTTATTAATCAACCAAAAATATGAGTTTAAGTAAAAAAATAGGCTTTGCGTGGGGATACTCTTTCATCGCCTTCTTTCTTTTGGGGTATTATTACATTAGCCCAAATTGGACATTCTTTGTGTTCTTTTACGCCTATCTCTTCATTCCAATTCTTGACCAACTCGTCAGCCGAGATTCGCAGAACGCCAGTACCGAAGAATACGAAGAGCTAATCAAAGACCGATATTTCGACTTTTTGGTTTATTCGCACGTCTATATTCAGTATTTCATGCTATTTTGGTGTGCCTATACCCTAACGCATGATACCCTGACGTGGTACCAAATCTTGGGACTATTACTTAGCCAAGGCGTTTATGCTTCTACGATTATCAACGTTGCCCACGAACTCGGGCATCGTAGCAGCAAAACTGCCCAACTTCACGCCCGTGCCGCCTTGATTTCGGTTTGTTATATGCACTTTTTTGTGGAGCATAACCGTGGGCATCACGTCCACGTGGCCACGCCCCTCGACCCCGCCACGGCTCGTAAAAACCAAACCGTTTTTGCGTTTTGGGTACAAAGTTTGGTAGGCGGTTTTGGTAGTGCTTGGAATATTGAAAAAAAATTACTCCAAAAAAATGGAAAAAGTACGTGGAGCATCGGCAACGAAATGATTTGGGCGGTGGTAGCTCCCGTTTTGCTTTGTGGTTTACTGACTATAATTTTTAGCCAATCAATGCTTCAAGTTGCTTGGATTGTACCTGCTTTTTTCTTCATACAGAGTCTGATTGCGGTTTTATCGCTCGAATGTGTCAATTATATTGAACATTACGGTATTCTCCGCAAAGAAATTGGTAACGGTCGCTATGAGCGAGTAAATCCGCTCCACTCTTGGAATGCTAATCACTATTATAGTAATTTGATGCTTTTTCACTTGCAACGCCACTCTGACCACCACGCCTACGCCGCTCGTCCGTATCAAGTTTTAAGGCATTTTGAAGAAAGTCCGCAGTTGCCTTATGGTTATACTATGATGATTATGATGTCGCTCGTGCCGCCACTTTGGTTTAAAGTTATGAACAAACGCTTAGAAACTTGGCAAGACAATAGCGTTGATACTGAGCATATTATGAAAGTCGTGAAGCAATTTGCGTGATAGTATTGATTTTAGTGGCACGGTGTGCGTACCACGAACAATTAGATAGTAAATGAGTTTTCAACAAAAAAGCTCCCCGATTAAAATTGGGGAGCTTTTCATTTATAAACTTCACTGATATTTACTTCAAATTTGCCTTGCGAACCAATTCATAGAACTTAGTACTATTAGCCGAAATACAATCTCCTGCACTATTGAGGTTATAAATATTATTTGATGTATCAGTTATCTCATACTGGTTTGTGTCGTCGTTATGGCGAACAGATTTAAACAAACACGGAGCGATTTTTGCATTGAATTTATTAATTATCCCGTATTTATTATTTCCTTTCGATACAACCGCCATACCATTCTTGAATGGGTTAATCTCGGAGTACTCAAACGTTATCTGTACTTTGCCTTTTTTGTCAATAAATCCGTATTTATTATTGTCATATTTGACCCCGATTAGCCCTTCTGACGAAAACAGCAACTCGTTATACGATGGTGCAAGTGCTTCTTTTCCAGAAAAGTCGAGTAATCCCCATTTATCACCTTTGAGCATTGCAAGGTTCATTTTGTCAAATTTACGAATATTCTTATACGCTTCGGTCGTAAATCTTTTTAGTGTATTTTTATCGACCAAATTATAACCCTCGTCAAATCCGCCCTTTTCGAGTGGTGATTCGGTACGTACCACAATCAATGTACTCGCCAATACCGTATCAGTCACCATGTAACGAATACCCTCGGGTGCGTTCGCATTTACTTTGTCAATCACGATTCGGCCAAAACGGTCATAAACTATATCAACTACACAATTGCCTACTGGCTTGCTACAATTAGAAAATTTCTCGGAAACTACTGCTAAACCCGACGCATTGAACGGCTGCACTTCGTCATACACTGGCGGGATAACTTCACTACCATCAAAACTGATATATCCGCACTTAGTTGCTGCTTTTTCGCCTAATGTCTTACAAGCTGAGGCCAAACCAAACTTATTAAATTCTCCGATTGAGGCGTACGTTTCGCTCAATTTACGCTCGTTTAATTCTATCAAACGCAAGCCCGAAGCGTCTTTTGCCACCACCGAGGCGGCCGTTGGCGACACACTCGGATCAATAACGATACTTCTAATATAATCATACGATGGTTTGATTCGGGTATTGCCTTCTGAATCTATCAAGCCAACTTTTTTGTTTTGCTCAACTAATATCCAGCGATTTGCTTCCGAAAGTGTGATTCTGTCAAAAACCACGTCAGTAATCGTTGAGCCATCTATTTTGATTAATCCAAACTGGCGACCATTTCTTACCTTAAAAATATTACCAATAAAGACCTCTATTTCATCGTAACCCGCCGAAATTGGTTTTTTAATCACATCATAACTATTATCAATCAAGGCAAACTTATTACTCTTAAATTTTGCCAAACTTATACCATAACGCACCGCTTTTGCTTCCACAATGTCGGGTAATACTTCGCTTTCGATACCTTCGGCAGAGATAAAGTGCCAAAAGAATTTCTTAACCAAGGCCTTCCCGTCGTTGAATGGCTCGGCATAATCGTATTGAGCAGGAATCACTTCTTCTCCGCACAAATTAAGAAAACCAAATACCATATCTTTCTTAATACGGGCATAGCCTTGATGAAAATTATCTATCAAACCGTAGCGAGGATTGCCCTTCAACGATTCCAGAGCAAAGCCTGTGATAGCTTTTCCTTCGTCGTCTTGGGTCAAGATAAACGAGCCTTTGTCTTTTTCGGCAAAGCACTGTCCACTTTGACTTACGGAGTAGGTTTTGTTGAGCATACTGGCTTGCTCCAACTTTGATACGTTATCAATCGTGATTTTATTGACGATTTCAAGCTCACGTTTGTAGGCATTTTCGATTTGAGAAAGATAATTCGGAAATTGTTCGTGGGTAACAAAATCTTGTCTTGTGAGTAAACTATCCAGTTCTTTGGGTAGTGTTTTTTTCTTACTATCCTCAAACTGCGACATGGAATTTTTGGCATAGCTTACCACGGATTTTCGAGCCACGGCTCCCGATACGTACTGTTGTTGGGGACTGGCAAATCCGCCCGTTGAGTCTTTTGGAGAGATAGATACAGCTTGTACTACTTGTGCTTGTGCAAAAGTAATGTTGATAAAGCCGCTAAGTAATAGCAGTAAGGAGATTTTCTTCATCGTGGTTGGTTTTTAGCTAAAAATTATATTAGCAGTATTGATTACTATATTCGTCTGATGCTTTCGCAAATTATACGTATTTCTTGTAAAAAAACATGAAAACTAAAAAAATGTTTCGCCCAAAAGCAGCCCACTTTCCGATTGAAAAAAGGGTTTCTTACTTTTTAGGTACTTTTTTTGGAATTTCACTACAAAAGTAACCAATTTTTAATAGTTTTTCACTAAAAAAATACAACTAAATTATAAATCAAAAAAACCGCAAGGATAAATTTATCCTTGCGGTTTTGAAAGCGTACGCTCAGTATATTATTTCTTTGGTGCTGGTGTAGCTGTGGCTGGTGCCGCTACTTTGGCTGGTGGGGCTACGCCTAACTTCTTGAATATCAAATCAGAGATATTATCACCATCTGGTGCCACCAAAAGAATTGGTGTTGTGCCTGGGCCAGCATCGGTATTGAATACATAGGTATAACCTGCTTCTTTGGCAACTTCTTTTACGGCATTATCAATTTTTAGCAATACTGGTGCTAATAACTGCTGCTGCTTTTGTTGTAAAGCTGTTTCTGAGTTTTGCTGAAATTCTTGAATCGAAGTTTGAGCGTTTTGCAATTCCTTCTCACGATCGGCTCTGATTACTGGCGACATAGTAGAGCCGTTTTTTTGAAAATCTTGTACTTTTGGCTCAAATACAGCAATTTTTTCCTGCAAAAGTTTGTCGTATTGAGCTTTTTCTGTTTTTAGTTTGGTTTCAATCTCCTTAGCGTCAGGCAGATTATTTAGAATAAAATCAACATTGGTGTATCCTATTTTAGTGGTTTGGGCATTTGCCATGCCAACAAACATTAAAGCCGTGATAATGGCGGCGAAAAATTTTGTCTTCATTTGTCTTACTATTTTTTTGGTTTGGTTACTTGGTTATTGTTATTTTTATCTTCTTTCAACGAAATCCCCAGAGCCTCCATCACATAATCGGTGTAATCGTGGCGGGGGTCGGTGTAAATCATGCTCATATCCGATGCTTTATCAAAGATGAACATTAATTGTTTTTGTCGGGCTATTTTTTCGCAGGCTTTATAAATATCGTCCAAAATGCCTTTCATTATTTCTTTTTTCTTCAAAAAAAGCAAGCCGTTTAAACCAAATACCTTATTGTTGAGTTCTTTTATTTCGGCTTCTTTGTCGTCAATGCTCTTTTGGCGTTCACGTTTCATGTCGGGCGTTAATAATATTTCTTCCTGCTGAAACTGCTGACGCATTTTTTCTAATTCAGAATACTTACCCTGAATGTCCAAAACCCACTTTTCGGAGTACTTATCCATGTCTTCTTGGGCTTTTTTGTACTCGGGCATTTTGCTCGTGATGAACTCCGAATCAATGTATCCAAACTTCTGGGCAGAGGCTTGAACAGAAACAAATGCCAAAAATAGTAAAAATATTGTCTTTTTCATTCAAAAACTTTTTTCAATGCGTCAATTATTGAATATTTTTTATTTTATGGCGGTTTTTTGGAAGTCGATGGTCAATAGACGATGGTCAATGGTTTTTTTAAAACGTCTGAATGAAAACAATTTTTACTTCAAAATACCGAATTTATATTATTTTGACTAACTAACTCTGAAACGTAACAGTTTATTACATCATTAACAGATATTTAACAACTCTCAATAGGCGATACTGATTATAATCTATTGATAATCAGTAACTAAGCAAAAGCTATCGTCCATTATCTGTGGACAATCGACTCTTTTTATCTGATTTGCTGACCAATACTGAACGTAAATGATTTCAAGCCACGGTTCTGAATACCAGGAATTGGGTCGAAACCTTTACCAAAATCAAGACCAATCAAACCGAAGGCGGGCATGAAAATTCTTGCTCCGACACCAGCCGTTCGGCGTAATTTGAATGGGTTGAAATCTTTGTAACTTCCCCAGCTATTGCCCGCTTCGGCAAAGCCCAAGACAAATATCGTAGCCTGTGGATTGAGCGAAACGGGATAACGCAACTCAGCGGCGTACTTGCTGTAAGCGATTCCACCCAAACGACTCAACGTCACGCTTCCGTCGGTACTCGTACGGAGTTTTTCGGCATCGGCCATCGAAAGTTCGTGTACGATTCCTTCGTCGTAGCCACGCAAACCAATCAAATCAGCACCGACGTTCATGGCGTTTTGCATACCCATTCCCGCACCGCCCAAAATAAAGCGACCAAATGGGCTATATTCGGCACTTTCGCTGTATTTGCCCAAGAAACCCATATTAGCTTTTGCGTGAAAAACCAATTTACCCACAACGGGAGCGTACCAATCGCCATCAAACATCCATTTGTGGCCTTCAATCCATTTGAATTTATTGGCCGTTGGCGTATCTCTAAACAATGAATACGGCGGGTTGAAGGTTGCGTTCAAAGTAAACTGCGAACCCGAACGAGTAAATTGTGGATTATCCAAACTGTATCTTGAGATTATAAACGCAACTGATAAATCGTTGGCGACACCTTTCTGAAATCCTGGGATAAAAAAGCTGTTATCAACGTTGTATCTTTGGTAAGAAAGCGAAGCATTTAGACTAAAATTTCGGTCGGGCCAGTTCAAACGTTTTCCGTAAGTAATCGAACCACCCGTATTTTTGAAGAAACCAGTGTTGAAACCACCGCCACTGAACAATGCGGCATTTTCGCCGTACTGACGCTCCAATGCTCGTTGGTAGCCACGGTTATCTGATGATGTATGAAAAATACTTACAGCAAATGAGTTTGGTTTTTTTCCACCAATCCAAGGCTCAGTAAACGACAATGAATACGTTTGGTAGAAACGTCCACTGGCTTGAAGCCTGAGCGACAAACGCTGTCCGTCGCCCGCTGGAAGTGGTTTCCACTTTTTGAGATTTGTGATATTTTTAGCAGAAAAATTATTAAAAACTACGCCAAATGTACCCACAAAGCCCTGCAAGCCACCCCAACCACCCGAAAGTTCGATATTATCACTCGGCTTTTCTTCTACGTTATACTCAATATCAACTGTACCATCGGCTTGTGGAATGGGCTTGGGGTCAATTTTCTGTGGGTCAAAATACCCTAACCTTGACAACGTTTGTTGGGTTTCAAGTAACTGCGTTTTGCTAAATTTTTGCCCTGGGATAGTCTGCAATTCCCGCATGACCACGTGGTCACTGGTTTTGGTATTTCCGTTAAGAATGATTCTATTAATGGTTGCTTGCTTGCCTTCTCGGATACGCATTTCGATGTCGATTGAGTCGCCCTCAACGGCAATCTCCACGGGGTCGCATTGAAAAAACAAATAGCCGTCGTCCATGTAAGCCGAACTCACATCACCCTGCGGAATCCCGTTTATTCTTTTGTTCAAATCTTCGGGATTATAAATATCACCTTTTTTGATGGCCAGAATCGTTTCGAGATCTTTGGTTTTACGCAAATAGTTGCCCGACCAAGTGATATTTCGGTAGTAGAATCTTGTGCCTTCGTTGATGGTTAGTACGAGTCGGATATTGTTTCCATCGGTCGAGATAACGGAGTCGGACATTACCTGTGCATCACGGTAGCCTTGTTTGTTGTAATATTCGACAATTTTTTGTTTGTCTTCCTCAAATTTTTTCGGAATAAATTTCGATGGTGAAAATATCCGTAGCGGAGCTTTGATTTTTGTGCCTTTTAGTTTTCCTAATACCTTATAATCAGGCAATTCGGACACGCCAACCAATTTTATATCATCAATTTTGACTTTGCTTTTCTTGTCGATATTTACAATTAAAGCGGCATTGTTGGCCCGAATCGTATCCGAAATTTGCTTTATCTGGACGGCAGTATTCAAGAAACCTTTTTCGACATAAATACGCTTGATGGTCAGTTGAATGTTTTTTATCAAAGCATCGGTGATAACTTTTCCTTTGTTTGCTTTTACTTTTTCGCTGACGGCATCAATTTCGCCCTTACGAATGCCCTTGAAAACAAACTTATTCAATCGTGGACGTTCCCGCAAGTGAATATCGAGTTCGATTTTATCGGCTTCTATCTTAGCGATATTTATGGCCACATCTTCGATGATACCTTGCTCCATCAAGCGACGAATAGCCGTGCTGATTCGCTCACCAGGAATAGCGATTTTGTCATTTACATTTAGCCCCGACACCGACACTAAGGTATTAGGGTCAAGAAATTTCACGCCACTAACGGTGATTTTGGAAATAGTGTATTCCCTCGGTCGCTCGTAGCTGACGGTTTCGTCTTTTGGCTTTTCGGCTCTTCGACCAACCCCCAGCGGAAACTGAGCGAAGGTTTGCGAAACGGTAAGCAAAACGACAAATAAAGAAAGTAATTTTTGGATACGCATAATATAAGTAGTCAGAATAATCAACTGTATTAAGATTAGTATTTGTAAAAGTGATGTGGAAAGTATCAGAATAAACACATTTACTTATTAGACATTATTTCACCTGCTCGCTGGTTTTTCCAAAACGTCTTTCTCGTTGTTGGTAATCGGCGATGGCATCAAAGAGGTGTTGTTTGCGAAATTCTGGCCAAAATAAATCGTCCATGAAGTACAGTTCGGCATAAGCCAACTGCCAAAGTAAATAATTACTGATTCGGTGGTCGCCGCCTGTTCTAATCATCAAGTCCACATCGGGGGCATCTTCGGTTGCCAAGCACTGTGAGAAAACATCTTCCGAAATTTGGTCAATGGTCAAACTGCCAGCCTTTATTTTTTCGGCAATTTTTTTGGTTGCCTGCACGATTTCCCATTTGCCGCTGTAACTTAATGCCAAGATGAGCGTTAGTCCAGTATTATTTTTAGTTAATTCGATTGAGTCTTCTAATTTTTTGCGGGCTGATTTTGGCAGCGAATCCAATTCTCCGATTGTTTTTAATCGGACATTATTCTTGTGCAAGTCAGGTACTTCCTCACCGATTGTTCGGACGAGTAACCGCATGATGCCATCTACTTCGAGTTTTGGACGGTTCCAGTTTTCGGTCGAAAAAGTATAAAGTGTAAGATACTTTATACCCAACTCTACGCAACCTTCAACGGTATCTCTGACTGACTTTACCCCGTGATGATGACCAAAAATACGCAACGCTCCTTGCTTTTTTGCCCAACGCCCATTTCCGTCCATGATAACGGCTACATGGGCTGGTAAATTGCCCAAATCAATGTTTTCTTTCACTGGTAAAACCTTTAATGGTAATGAAATATGGATATTCCATTTTGATTAAGTATGCAAAAAGGATTGCAAAGGTAGAAAAAAAGAACGGTGTTTGATAGATTTTTGGTGATTTGTAGTATTTTCTTAGTTTTTTTTTCAAAAAGTACTTTTTCAAAAAAACTATACACCCTAAGCATGAGGGTTATCTCGGATTGGGGCAGTGTACTTTGTAAAACAAGTAGCTGATAGAGAAATTTGTGTAGTAATACATATCTTTGGCAGACGTGCCTGGTACTTGGTTTTTTTCAAATGTGTAAGGAAAAATCAACGCTGAAGGTGTTGAAGAATTGGCATTCTTGTACGTTCCATCGGGGTAGTAGCCCACACTTTCCAGAAAATCATCACTAATCCAACGGGTGCCAAACTCCACACCCCAGTTCCACTGGCTTTTCCATTGTTTTTTTATACCAATGCCCAAGGAGATAAAATTTGGACTCGACTTTGTTATAAAAACAGGATTATTAGTACTTTTTCGTTGGGCTTTTGTATTGACCGTTGCTCCACCGTAGCCGCCAAAAACATAGGGAGTCCAGTTTTTTACGATTCGGGCATTGGTGGTGCGAAAGTTTAAGAAATTGTATTCAATTTGCCCACTTACCTCTGCTATGGTGGCATTAAAGCTATACGCTCGTCCTTGGTGGTAGGGATCTGACCGCATAAATTTGTCGTTGCCCGTTACGGCTCCATACATTCCTTGAGCTTTGAGCGAAATGGAGCGGCTAAAATTCATGCGTGCAAAAACACTCCCGCCTGGCCTAACAACAAACATTTTGTAATTAGGCATAATATCACCTTTGTACTGACACACGCCCGCACCCGCACCTATTTCCCATCTTTGGGCAAAAATATTGAAAGAAAAAGCAAGGAAAAAAATGAAGCCGAAGGTTATTCGCACTACCGATTTGTAAATAATCATCAAGGATTAGGTTTAACGCCGCAACGGCGAACTGCTTACTCAGGTTATTTTGTTAGTAGTTTTACTTAATAGGCGGGCATTTTATTTGGCTACTGATGATATAGCTGAGGGTTATTTGAGCGGTGAAGTAGCTGTCCCATTTGCCCGTACCTCTGACGCTGTTGGGGTAGCCAAAAAGGGTCGTTCCATTATCTTTTGGTGTTGGGGAGCCTACTACATTCAATTGATTGAGGGCAATATTTGCAAAATCAGCTACTCTACTTACACCCTTTGCGGCGGCGATATTCTCGCCTGCACGGTTAGAAAAAACAGCATTGGGTGCTGAAACTACTGCTGTAAGGGCTACGGGGTCTGGGTAGTCACCTTTACCGACATCATCTAAGTAATCAAATGGGGTGATGCGTAGCCCACCTTCAAGACCTAAGTCAAATTTTTCGTTAATTTTTATTTTCAGGCCCAAACCCACAGGAAAGACAGGCTGTATCAATGAATATGCTTTCGGATAACTTTCATCAAGACCTTGCCCCGATGTTTGTTTTTCTCTTAGGTTTGTCCAACCACCGAGCGTTACTTCGCCTGTGGCGGGGTCTTCCGTAGCTACGTCACGTGCTTGAGGGTTGTGAGCATAAAAGCCAAAACCGATAAAACTATATGGCATGATTCGGGCACGACCTTGTGGGCCTTTGCTATACTGAGGCATAAGATTAAACAAACCCGTGAGGGTAAATTCTTTTACATCATTTCTAAAATGAAGGTTTCGTAAGAAGGGTTGATAAAACTTAGTCACGTTTCTCTTAGTAAAAGCGTAATCGTCCCCTGCAATTCTTGCCCACGTAAAAGCGACCCTCGTTGCCAACTGGGGTGATAGTTGTCGGGAATAATTAAGCGTTGCGTTCCACCGCACATTAGTTATGAGGCCATAGTAAAAGTACGTGTAAGGGGCTAAATCCCCAAAATAATGCGAACTACCGCCACCAAGACCCACTGACGAATATTGGGTGAGCTTATTTTTTTTACTAAAAATTCCTGATTGTGCGTTGCCTTCGTGGCTTGCCAAGAGCAACACCGAAAGACACAGTAGCAGGCCAAATGCCTTTGATTTGATTTGTAACAATTTCATACGAATAACTTGTTTGTCAGATTCTTTAACGTAATTATAAAATCTTTTATTGTTTGGATCACTCACAAAAGAACGCACACAATTTGCTTATAAATTTCACAAATTTTGTTTGATTTATTTTGTTCCCGTCCTTAATTTCGGGCATCAACGCCCCATTTTAATTTTCCTCGCAGGGTACTCAGAAAGTCGTCGCCTTCCATTTTGACCATTTTTGCCTTGAAATCTTCTTTTTTTACCGTAATTGTTGGTTCGTCGTCATCACCAATGATTTTTGCTCGGGAATCCATCGAAACCAAAAAATTATTGCTTCGGCTTTCGACTTTAAACGAGATCACGCTATCATCAGAAACAATCATCGGACGCACAAAAAGATTATGCGGACAGATGGGCGTAATAATAAAGTTTGCCGAATGTGGCATAACTAACGGCCCTCCGCAACTCAAGGAGTAGCCCGTCGAACCCGTGGCAGTGGCAACCATTAGTCCATCGGCCCAGTAAGTATTCAAAAACTCCCCGTTGATGTAGGCATGAATCACAATCATCGACGAAGTATCGGTTTTTGAAATGGCTATTTCGTTGAGTGCAAAATTCGTGCCTTTTTCAAATAACTCGGTTTCGGAGCTTGCCGAAATCATCGTTCGCTCATCAATCGTATAGTATTTATTGACTAATTGATAAATCGTTCGTTCGATTTTTTCGGGAGCAACGGCGGCCAAGAAGCCCAATCGTCCGAAATTAAAACCCAAAACGGGAATTTCCCGCTTGCCGACGTGCGAGAGGGTTTCGAGAAAAGTACCATCTCCGCCCAAACTAAATGCAAAATCAGCATCGAAAATTTCGCTTGGTGTAGCATAAATCGCCTTGCTTTCGAGCCGAATACCCGATTGGAGCAGAATCCTCTTGAAAGATTCCGAAAGTTGAACCTCTACTTTGTGCTGTCTTAATTCATCAAAAACTTGCTGAATGGACGGAACAGATTCAACGCTAAATTTTCGACCGTGAATGGCTATTTTCATTGGGAAATAATTCTGAATGAGTGAATGAGCGAGTGAGTGAATAAAAATTGCACGTTTAATCACTTATCAAAATCCGCTCATTTAATAAGAAGATATTTGCTGCAAAATTACGCAAGATTGCCTCAAAAACCACGTAAAATATTTAGAAGACCTTTACAAGTCAAAACCTTCGCCTTGTGCGGGAATAATGATGTGCTGAAAACCGACGGCATTCAAGCGTTTTTGGAACGCCGTTTGGTTGTCGAGTTCGCCATGAACCAAGAAAAGTTGCTTGACTTTGTCGGCATCTTGACACAACAAATAAGGTATCATTTCGGAATAATCGGCATGACCCGAAAACGAATCCATGACTTCGATTTGGGCATTGACCAAACATCTCTTGCCAAAAATCCATACTTCCTCAGCCCCCGATTTTAGTTCGGCTCCCAAGCTCCCAGGCGAGCAATAGCCCACCATAAGCACCGTTGTTGAAGGTTTTTCGATATTATTGGCAATGTGGTGCTTGATTCGACCCGCCTCTGCCATGCCCGACGACGAGATGATAATACAAGGTTCAGTGCTTTCGTTCAGTGCCTTCGATTCGCTTACTTCACTGATATAGTGCAGGTTATCAAAGTCAAAGGCATCGCCATCGTGCTTGATGTACTGCAAGATTTCGGGGTTAAAACACGCCTCGTTGTCTTTCATCGCCAAAGTGGCTTTTACGGACAAGGGGCTATCAACATAAACGGGTATTTTTGGCAAAAATCCCTCGCTCGAAAGTTGGTCGAGGGCATAAACTAATTCCTGCGTTCGATCCACGGCAAAGGCAGGAATGAGGAGTTTGCCTTTCTTTTCGATGCAAGTTTCGTGTACGATTCTTAATAAATGTGCCTTTACGTCAAGTTCGGGTTGGTGCAGTTTATTGCCGTAGGTCGATTCGCAAATAATGTAATCGGCCTGCGGGAAAGGCTGTGGGCTACGCAAAATCTTGTCGTTGGGGCGACCAATATCCCCCGTAAAGAACAAGGTTTTGGTGGTATTTTCTTCTTGAAAAATCAAGTGAATACCCGCACTGCCGAGCAAATGCCCCGTGTCGAAAAACGCCGCCGTGATGCCTTCTTGCAAGTCAAAAGGTGTAGCATAATCTACGGTTTTGAAGAGTGATAAAGCCAATGTTACGTCTTCGGCATCGTAGAGTAGTTCGAGAGGCGTTTCGTTGCGTTTAATTCTTCTTTTATTGATGTGTTCGAGATCTTTTGCCTGAATAAATGCCGAATCCATGAGCATTATTTCGCACAAATCTTTGGTGGCGTGCGTAGCAAAAATCGTTCCTTTGAAGCCTTTTTTGACTAATCTTGGTACGAGTCCCGTATGGTCGATGTGGGCGTGGCTCAAAATCAGAAAATCAACCTCGGCGGGTTCAAAGCCAAACTGCTGGTTGAGTTCGGTCGTGCCAATACCTTGAAAAAGACCGCAGTCTAACAATATTTTTGTGCCGTTTTGAGTAGTAATCAAGTGCTTGCTACCCGTCACTCGCTGGGCTGCCCCGTAGAATTGAATTTTCATAATACGCCTAAAACTTTGTTTTTAGCCCCGCACGAAAGCCTTGTTTTTTGCAAATATCCGCAAATAAGGCTATCATCGGCAATATATTTAACAAATATTTTTCTTTTGTTAATAAAACCCGTACCTTTGCGTCCCTAATTGGAAATTAGTGTCTTAACGAAAACAAATTTTTAACAAAATGCCTACAATACAGCAGTTAGTAAGAAACGGCAGAGAACAACTGACTTTTAAGTCGAAATCACCCGCTTTGGATTCGTGTCCGCAGCGTCGTGGTGTTTGTACTCGTGTTTATACTACGACCCCAAAAAAGCCAAACTCGGCCCTCCGCAAGGTAGCTCGTGTTCGCTTAACTAATCAAAAAGAAGTAAACGCCTACATTCCAGGTGAAGGACACAACTTGCAAGAACACTCAATCGTATTGATTCGTGGTGGTCGTGTGAAAGACCTTCCAGGTGTGCGTTATCACATCGTTCGTGGTGCATTAGACACGGCGGGTGTGGCAAGTCGCAAGCAGAGCCGTTCGAAGTACGGCACAAAACGTCCTAAGCCAGGTCAGGTGGCAGCACCAGTAAAAGGCAAAGGCGGCGGTAAGAAAAAATAATTTCCTTTGAAAGTTTTCGGTTAATTCCTAAATAAACTTAGCAACAGGGCAGTAATCGTTGAATAATCGGCGGTGAATTAGTTTTCTAAAAACGAAACCTTATTTATTTTAAAAAGAAATGAGAAAATCAAAACCAAAAAAGCGTTATGTGTTGCCTGACCCAAAGTTCAGAGATGTAACCGTAACCAAGTTTGTAAATAACTTAATGTATGATGGCAAGAAAAGCACGTCGTACAGTATTTTCTACGGTGCTTTGGAGTTAGTGGAAGCCCGTACCAAAGAAAATGGACTCGAATTGTGGAGAAAAGCCTTGGCCAATGTAATGCCAACGGTTGAGGTAAAGAGCCGCCGTGTGGGTGGAGCTACTTTCCAAGTACCACAAGAAGTACGTGCCGACCGTAAGCAGTCGGTAGGTATGAAGTGGTTGATCGGGTATTCACGCAAGCGTGGTGAAAAAACCATGACTGAGCGTTTGGCAGGCGAAATCATCGCTGCGGCCAAAGGTGAAGGTGCGGCCGTGAAGAAAAAAGATGATACGCACAGAATGGCAGAAGCCAACAAGGCATTCTCGCATTTTAGATTCTAAACGAGTCGATAGAAAATATAAAAAGCCGCAAATACATTTCAATATTTGCGGCTTTTTTGTGTTTTTCGGTGGCATATCGTCACTTTATCGCCTCATAATCTTTAAACATATTCGACTTCATTGCTTCGACTTTCTTTCTGAAATCGAGCCAGTTAGCTGCAAAGAAAGTATTGATTTTGGCAATAGATTCTTTGGTTAAGCCATCAAATTGCTCTGAAATAATTGATTCCGTTTGTGCTGGCGGTGTTTGTCGGCTACCCAAATACATCATTAGCTCTTGGGCTTTTGTCAGTGGAGTAACTCGGTACGGGCGGCCGTAACCTTGCTTGTCAAGCGGTTTGGCTACGATGAGTTCTCGTTTTGCCTTGATAGTATCTTGCACTGCTTTTATTTGCTTTCTGAAATCTTCAATTTCTTTGCCTTCGTTGTCTTTTAGTTGATTCAACAATTTTTCGGTAATATCATTGGCTTCCGTGAGGCGGTCGGTTGCTTCGGTGAGTTTAGAAATATTCACTTTTAGGCGTTCATAAATATCACGTTTGGCTACTTCGGCACTGCGGTCGAAATTGATTCTTGGGTCAGAAGTTACTGTAATTGAAGTAGAATCTTTTTGGTCACCAAAACTTAGCACAACTTTATATTTCCCTGGCAAAACATTGATTCCGCTTGGTTCGGCAGCCCCTTTTTTAGGTTTTTGAGCATTCGGATAACGAATGCCTTTTTCGGTCAAATTCCAAGTGATACGTTGCATTCCTGAAGTGTCAGGCACACTAAATAAAGTACGAATTTGCTTGCCTACTTCATCATAGATTTTGGCATAAACGGTATCATATTTGATGCTTGGCACTTTTGGTATAACCGTATCTTTTTTGTCGTCGGCTTTCTTTTCTTCTTTTTTTGGAACATTCACAAAATAGCTAATTCTGGCACCTGCCGCACGATTTTCGCCTTCGTACATTCCATCACCGATTGTATTGTAACCAATTTGGGTCGAAAATTCTACCAAATAGGCATCGGGAGAATCGAAAGCTACGAGTTTTTGATCTAAAATTTTGTTTGCTTGGGCAACCTTGCGAAGTGGACGAATATCATCTAAAACGTACAATGCCCGCCCAAAGGTACCAACTACTAAATCGGCTTCACGCTCTTGAATGGTTAAATCCATGGTTGAAACCGAAGGAAAACCTGCTTTCCATTGTGTCCAAGTTTTGGCTTCATCAATGCTTACCCAAAGCCCGTGTTCGGTGCCACAAAATAGTAGATTTGGCGTTGTTGGGTCTTGCAAAAAACAAAGAGCATACCCACGAACTTTGTTTTCATCAATGATACGCTCCCAGTTTTGCCCAAAATCTTTGGTACGGAAAATGTATGGAGCAAAATCTCCTTGACGATAATTATTGACCGTTACGAAGGCTTCACCAGCATTGTGTTTTGATGCTTGAATCTGACAAATCCAGCCCTCTTTCGGAAAATTCTTGATTTTTGGTGTAAGATTAGTCCAGTTTTTGCCAAAATCTCTCGTTAGTTGCACGTTTCCATCATCAGTTCCTGCCCAAAGTACACCTTTTTCTGTTGGTGATGGGGCAAGGGTCAGAATCGTATTATGATTTTCGGCCGAAGTAATATCAAGCGAAAGCCCGCCACTCTGGTCTTGCTTTTGGTGTTCGGGGTTATTGGTTGTTAAATCAGGCGAAATCGTATCCCACGTTAAACCCTTATTTTGGCTTTTATGCACAAACTGACTGCCGTAGTAAATCGTTCCTTTTTCAAACGGGTCTTGGGCAATGGCGGCATTCCAGTTGAAACGCAAACGGGTTTTTATATCAACTTGTGGTGGACGAATCATGATTGATTGACCCGTTTTGGTGTCGTATCTGCCCAAAAAACCACCTTGCGACATGGCGTAGCCGTAGCGAGCATCTTCGGGGTCAGGCACAACATCGAAACCATCGCCACCATTGACCGAAAGCCAACTATAATTCCTGATTCCGCCTTCTTTCCAAGTGTAAGCGGGGCCTTGCCACGAGCCGTTATCTTGTAAGCCACCGTAAATATTGTACGGAATTTCGTTATCGACATTTACGTGATAGAATTGCCCCAAAGGCAAGGCCTCGGCAAAAGTCCACGTTTTGCCTCTATCTCTCGAAATCGAAACGCCACCGTCATTTCCATTGATAATAAAATTATTGTCTTCGGGGTGAATCCAGATTGCGTGGTGGTCGGCATGAGCTTGGTCGAAAGTGGCCGTTGTTTTGAATGATTTTCCGCCATCTTCACTCACCGAAACTACTTGATAAAGACTATAAAGTCTATTTTCGTTCTTTGGGTCGCAGTAAATATCATTGAAATAAAACGGACGATTTGTTACATCTTTTGGGTCTTCGTTTACTTTTTCCCATTTCATGCCGCCATCATCGGAGCGATAAAGTCCGTTTTTGGTCGCTTCGACCATGGCATACACTCGGTTTGGGTACGAGCGACAACTCGCCAAGCCAATTCTGCCGAAATCTCCTTCGGGCAAACCATCGGCTTTCGAGAGTTTCTTCCAGTTTTTTCCTGCATCGTAAGTTACATAAAGTCCCGAACCTTCGCCACCCGATTTAAAATCCCAAGCAGTGCGTTTGTGTTGCCACATCGCCACAAAAATTTTATTTGGATTCTTGCCGTCCATAATCATATCGGCAACACCCGATTTTTCGTTCGTAAACAATACTCGCTGCCAAGTTTCGCCACCGTCGGTTGTTTTGTAAACGCCCCGTTCTTGCTGTTCGGCATAAGGATTTCCGATAACGCCTGCATAAATCACATTCGGATTTGTGGGGTCAATCAAAATACGATGAATATTGCGAGTTTTTTCAAGCCCCATCAATTTCCATGTTTTACCACCATCGAGCGATTTATAAATTCCTGCCCCTAAATTAATTGAGTTTCGGGGGTTTCCTTCGCCAGTTCCGACCCAAATCACCGAAGGATTTGATTGTTGAATGGCAATTGACCCGATGTTTTGTAATGGCATATCATCAAAAATAGGCTGCCATTTTGTACCGCCATTTTCGCTTTTCCAAACGCCACCCGATGCCGAAGCAGCATAAATGATGTTAGGGTTTTCCCAAACGGCATCAACGGCAGTGATTCGACCAGACATTACGGCTGGACCAATGCTGCGGGCTTTCATTTTCTTGAATAAATCGGTGTTGAGTTTTTGGGCAAAAGCTGCCGTAGAGAGCAAAGTGATTAAGAGAGAACTTAGAAGGTAGTTTTTTTTCATGTTTATTGAAGGGTTATTTTTAAAGCAAAATAATACTCAAATGTTATAAAAGCAATATTTGAGATGAAAAGGCTTTTTTTCACCACTAAGGAACTAAGGAACACAGCGTTTCACTGAGAAAAACTCCGTATTTCTTCGTGTTCTCCATGCCTCCGTGGTAAACTTTACGCAAACTCTATTTCAAAAAGGTAGTTTTTTTTATGTTTGTAGAAGGGGTTTTAAGTTTATTCAAAGACACTATTTTTTCACCACTAAGGAACTAAGGAACACAGCGTTTCACTGAAAAAAACTCCGTGTTTCTTCGTGTTCTCCGTGCCTCCGTGGTAAACTTTACGCAAACTCCATTTCAAAAATGCGACCTAAATGACCTTTTAACTTCGCCGAAACTTCCTGCACATCAAGCAATTTACCGAGTTCGGCGGCCATTGAAGTTACGGCTTTATCGTCAATGCCGCAAGGGACTATATTTTGAAAATAATTCAAATCGGTGTTTACGTTCAAAGCCAAACCGTGCATCGTTACCCAACGGCTTGATTTTACGCCCATTGCACAGATTTTTCTTGGGTTACGTTTCTCAATGTGGTCAAGCCAAACGCCCGTCAGTCCGTCGATTCTTCCTGCTTCGATTTCATAATCTGCCAAAGTCAGTATCACCGCTTCTTCCAAAAAACGCATATAACGGTGAATATCCGTAAAGAAATTTTCTAAATCCAAAATCGGATAAGCAACCAATTGCCCTGGCCCGTGATACGTAATATCACCACCCCGATTGATTTTGTAGAACTTTGCCCCTTTTTCTTGCAAAGCGTTTTCGTTAAGCAAGAGATTATCCATTTTGCCGCTTTTACCCAAGGTATAAACGTGCGGATGCTGACAGAAAAGCAGGTAATTTGGTGTAAATTCTTGCTCTTCGGGAGCGATATTTCGGTTAGAAATTTTTATGTCAATGATTTCGGCGAAGCGTTTTTCTTGCGTATCCCAGCCTTCTTGGTAATCAATCAGACCTAAATCAATAAACTGTACTGTTTTATTAAGATTATTATTCATCAGTTTCGTAACTTTGTGGCATGAACACCAATGCAAATGTAATTATTTGTATTTGATAACAGAAAAACAAAATGATATACCCAATAGTTGCCTACGGAGACCCCGTGCTGAGAAAAGAAGCCCGTGATATTGTAAAAGGAGAAATTGACGTAAAAAAATTAGTGGCCGATATGTACGAAACCATGTATGCAGCATCGGGCGTTGGCTTGGCGGCTCCGCAGATTGGCATGAATATTCGCCTTTTTGTTGTTGATGGCACGCCAATTAACGAAGGTGCCGAAACCGACGAAGATATTGACCCTACGCTCGTTGATTTCAAAAAGGTATTTATCAATGCCGAAATTACGGAAGAAGACGGCGATGAGTGGGCTTATGAAGAGGGTTGTTTGAGTATTCCTGGCATTAGAGCTGATGTTTATCGCCCCGAGTTTATCACGATTCGTTACTTCGATACCGACTGGGTGGAGCATACCGAAGAGTACGAAGGCTTGGCGGCAAGAATCATTCAGCACGAATATGACCACATTGACGGGATTTTATTTACCGATCATCTGACTTCATTGAAAAAACAATTATTGAAGAAAAAACTCAATAATATTACCAAAGGTGATGTCGAAATTGAGTATCGAATGAAGTTTCCTAAATAAAATGTCAGAAAGCAACAGCCAAAATCTAAAAATTTCGTTGGTTCAGACGAATCTCCATTGGGAAAACCCAACGGCAAATTTGGCTATGCTTGAAGAGAAGATTTTTAATATTTCAGAAACAACCGATTTAATAATTTTGCCCGAAATGTTTACGACGGGCTTTTCGATGAAAGCCGAGCAGTTTGCCGAACCAATGAATCTCACCACAACTCGTTGGATGAAACAAATGGCGGCACAAACGGGAGCGGTCACTATGGGTAGCATTATTATTAAGGAAGGTGAAAATTATTATAATCGCCTGCTTTGGGTTACGCCCGAGGGTGAAGTTGATACGTATGACAAACGCCACCTTTTCAGAATGGCGAAAGAAAATGAGGTTTTCTCGGAAGGGGAGCAACGTTTAATAAAAACCATCAAAGGCTGGAAGATTTGTCCACTTATCTGTTATGATTTACGTTTTCCTGTTTGGAGTAGAAATGTCAATCTTGATTACGATTTATTGATTTACGTAGCTAATTGGCCGCAAGTGCGTATGTATCCGTGGGATTCGCTTTTGGTAGCTCGTGCCATCGAAAACCAAAGCTACGTTGTAGGTGTAAATCGGGTGGGCAAAGATGGGAATGGTTTTGCTCATTCGGGAAATTCAACGGTGATTGATTTTACTGGAAAAGTACTTTTCCGTGAAATTGATAACGAAATCATTCACCACCATACGCTCGAACGCTCTTCACTTGATGAGTTCCGTAAGGGTTTTCCTGCTTATTTAGATGCTGATAAATTTTTGATTAGATGAAATAAATTTAAACAGATTCACAAGGAATGAGAAATAAATAGGGTAACATTCTTACACGCCTTCTTTTGCCGTTATTCTACCCAATTTTTTCATTAA
>JANNEN010000493.1:0-1819 GCA_031378715.1 Emticicia sp. | reverse complement strand
CAAAGACCTGAGCGATAACAATGCTGTAACCGTTGATACTTGGGATGTAATGAAAGGAGTACACAAAAAAACGGGCGTAAAACTGAATATGTATTTGCACCGAATCTTTGATTTGACAAAAGACAATAAAATTAGAAAGCTCGCCAGCTACACGAACCCCGAAGTAGGAGCTGAAATAAGCAGAGGTTCTTCGGAAAGAAAAAATGGTATAATTTATAACCAGCACGAAAATATCAATAAACTTCGCTTAATGATGGCGGCGGCTGAACATGGCGATTGGGATAAGTATTACAATTATTTCGATAAAGATGCAACTTTTTACAACATCAATAGTACAGACTCAAAACCAACCTCATTGGACGTTGAAAAGGCGAATGACAAAGCTATTTTAGACAAATTTGAGTTTATAAGTATCGAGCAAACGGGTTATCCCGACTATATGCACTACGAAATGGGCGACACGGGCGTACTTTACTCTTGGTGGAATTTACATTTGATTAGAAAGTCGGACAAAAAAGCGATAAAAGTGCCAATACATTACGAACACGATGTGGATAAGGATGGGAAAATTAATAATGTCATTTCATATTATAATGCGGCATTGTTGAAATAGCATTTTTCCGTGGACTTCTTTGGTGTTATCATAGAAATCCACGGAAAAGAGGGAGTAGGTAATAATTTAAAAAAACGGGGAAGTCGAAGCGTCGGACCGTCGAAAACCGATTAGAGTAGGCACAAATTTTAAAAAACTAAGAAAATGGAACAGAACAATCAAAACAATGCCAAAACCCTTGAAAGTCTATACGCTGCCTTTGCCGTTGGCGATATGCCAACGGTACTTGCGGGTTTAGACGAAAATGTGGTTTGGAATGAAGCAGAAGGAAATAGGTATGCTGATGGAAATCCGTATATCGGACCGCAAGCAGTCTTAAATGGCGTTTTTGCTCGTATTGGTGCGGATTACGAGTATTTTAATTTGGTAAATATTGAATTGCACGAAATGGCAAACAATCAAGTGCTTGCCACTTTACGCTACCAAGGCAAATTAAATAAAAATGGGGCGACTTATGATGCACAAGCAGCCCATCTGTGGACATTTAAAGATGGAAAGGCAATTGCTTTTCAGCAGTATTTAGATACCAAGAAAGTAGCCGACGCAGAAACTGAATGATAGAAAAACAAAACAAATCAAGGGCTAAAAAACAAGCACACGGTATTGGAGTCAATTACGATGTCAATGGGAATTAGTTTTTAGATAAACTCGCTCGCCCCGATTTGTAGGCGGGGTGAGCGAGATTTTATTCAAAAAAAGAAAGCAACCTACTTTTTTTGAGCATGAATATCAACCAGCAATTTGCATTTTTTCATAATGGCGAAAATTTTATAAATATCTTCGGAAGTTGCAACATAAGCATCACTGACACAATATTTATCACCTTCGAGCAATACCATGAACCAGTTACGCCCCGAAACGTAGCAACCGTAAATGGGAAAATCGTCTTTGTTTTTGGCTTGGGCAGCCACCATACCGATGAGTAATTGTCCTAATGGGTCGTTGTCTCTTCTGTTTTCTTGCTTGTATTCGTGGAGACAGAAATAAGGCAATTTGGGTAAAACTTTACCTTTTGCCAACAAAAAATCTACTCTTCCTGATGCTGAAACGGTTTCGGTTTCAATGGTTAAAGTACGTTGGGTAAAGGGTTTATAGTGGTCAGTATTAAAATCAACCAATGCTAAAACAGGTCCGATAAAAAAGAGTTTCATCTCATCTTCGTTCCAGTTTTGGACTTCTTTGAGTAATACTTTTCGATAATGTTCC
>JANNEN010000469.1:0-1630 GCA_031378715.1 Emticicia sp. | reverse complement strand
CCGGTCTGGCTGAAGCCGATCCGCTTCTCGCTGGCCTTCGCGGTGCACCTGCTCACCATGCTCTGGTTGGCTCGCCTGGGCCGTGGCCCCGGCGAGCCGCTGCACCGGGCCTTCGCCGCTGGCTTGTGGCTGCAGATCGTGGCCGCGGTCGTCGAGTGGCTGTGCATCGCGGTGCAGGCGGCTCGCGGCGTGCACAGCCACTTCAACTACGCGACATTCTTCGACCACGCGGTGTTCACTGTGATGGGTTGGGGCACCGCCGTGTTGCTCGCCGGCATGGTCGCGTGCGCATGGGGCGTTGCACGCTCGGACGCCCATCCGTTGCTCAAGCGGCTGTTGCTGGGCGCCCAGGCGCTGGCCGTGCTGGGCGCGCTGGCCGGGGTGCTGATGGTGATGCCCACGGCCGAGCAACGCGTGCTGCTGGACCAAGGCCAGCGTCTGACCTGGATCGGCGGCACCACGGTCGGTGTGCCGTCGGGCCATTCGCTGCCGCTTTTTCACTGGGACCTCGGCGCGGGTGACTGGCGCGCGGTGCACTTCGTCGGCCTGCATGCCCTGCAGGCGCTGCCGCTGCTGGGTTGGCTGAGCTGGCGCGTCGGGCATACCAGCCCGGTTGTGCGCTTGGCGATGGTGGGGGCTTGGGCGTATGCGCTCTTCTTCGCGGCCGTCATCAGCTGGACCGTACGCGGGAACTCCATCGTCGCCTGGGCTGCAACGGGATGGTGGTGGCTCGCTGCGCCCGGTCTGCTGTTCGCGCTGTCCGCGCTGTGCATGGCGGCGATTGCTGGGCAAGGGGTGCGACGACATGTGGCCTGATTTGGTCTTCCAGGCGGGTTCCGCGCTGGCCTTGTCCGGCTGGCTGCTGCTGGTCAGTGGCGACCGCTGGCCGCAGGCTCAACGCGTCTGGGCGGCCACCTTGGTGCCGCTGCTGCTTGCCGCGGCCTATGCCGCCATCTTCCCCGCGCTGTACGTCGGTGCACCTGGGGGCTACGGTTCGATCGACGAGGTACTGGCGTTACTGAACTCGGACCGCCGGATCGCTCTGGCGGCCTGGCTCCACTACTTGGCGTTCGACCTGCTCGTGGGCTCGATGATCGTTCGCGAGGCGCGCTCGCTCGGTATAGCGGCGTCGTGGCGAGTTCCGGCCCTGGCGCTGACCTTCCTGTTCGGACCGGCGGGATGGCTGTGGTTCCGCGCGCAGGTCCAGCTGCGACGCAAGCCTGATCAGCTTTCGGAGCCGTAGCGCCCAGGCGTGCTTCGACCACGCAATCCGATTTGGCGGCCCGGTGTGGGTCGATGGGACGCCCATGCCGCTGCGGCATCCCGATCCAGCGTGCGAGGTCCGCATCCTTCCGGGCGCTACGACCGCAAAGGGTCGCAAGAAGCCCTCCACGCTGCATTTCACGCGGCCCACAAGCTGTCATTTGCCCGGGCCATGCCCGCCATCGCCGCGCCGAGCTACCCAGCGCTACACGACGCTGACGGACAAGTCGGCCGGGCAGGCAGGCATGGTCCTCGCGGGCGGTGGGTCTCGCGATGACGCCCTGCCCCGCCCCTTGGCGAAGAGGCCTCGCGGCACAGCCAGCCCCCGAACACGCTGCGCTGGCCCGCCATCCCGGCCTGCTCTTTC
>JANNEN010000419.1:0-26143 GCA_031378715.1 Emticicia sp. | reverse complement strand
AATGAACCACTCGGCGGAGCCCAACTCGACTGGGAGGATATGTCGAGCCGCTTGAAGAACCGAATTTTGAGCGAAATCGCCACGCTAACCGCCATGACCGCCCAAGAACGCATCGACGCTCGAATCGAAAAATTTTGTTCGATGGGGGTCTTTGAAGAAAATTAATTGTATTTTTTGATATATTTGCACAATAAAAAAACAGATAAAGTCATGCAAGTTACTTATCAATTAAATGAAAATGAACTAACCTATGAGTTTTTCAAAGCATTAAAAAAGACTTTGAAAGGAAAAATCAATTTGGAGTTTTCGATAAAAGCTGAGGAAAGCCCTTACAAAATGTCGAAAGAGGCATTTGAAGAAAAAATATTAATTGGCGAGAAATCGGGTATTCAGTATGTTTTCGAGGGAGATGAGTTTGAAAAGTTTACCCAAAAAGTGCTAAATGGAGAAGAATTAGCACTTAATCTTTATTCTCGACAAAAATGAGAAAAATCGTTTTTGATAAAGACACCTTGAAGGTTTTTGTAGAATGTGAAGGAATCAATCGAAAAACTTTCATCAGAATTTCAAAACTTATTGAAGAATGTCGGCGAACTCCCTTTGACGGAACAGGCAAACCCGAACCACTCAAAGGAAATCTGAAAGGCAAATGGTCACGGCGGATAGACGACGAACACCGCATTGTTTATAGCATAACCGATAATGAGATAATTATCCATTCGATTTGGGGGCATTATGAATAAAAAAAGTCCTACCAATTATCGGTAGGACTAAAAAATAACTATCAACAAAACTTTCGCAAAACGAAACCAATTTCCTAATTCACCCCCATCAATTCGAGTTCAAAAATCAAATCTTGCCCCGCCAGCGGGTGATTTCCGTCGAGGATTACCGTCGTGGCTGTTACCTCCCGCACAATCACGGGCATTGCTTCCTGCCCGTTGTGCATATTGAGCGTTCCGCCGATTTCTAACGGCACATCTTCGGGAATATCCAAACGGTTAAATTTAAAAATCATCGCTTCCGACATCGGCCCGTAAGCCTCATCGACAGGAATATGAATCGTCTTTTTTTCGCCGATAACCATTCCCGTAACGCCCGCATCGAAGCCTTCAATGACCATGCCGCTACCTACCTGAAACTCCAAAGGCTCACGCCCCTCCGAACTATCGAACACCGTACCATCGGTTAGCGTTCCTTTGTAATGTACTGCTACATTATCGCCTGATTTTACCATTGCTTTCTATTTTGATTTGTTCTAATATTTTCTTGTTCTATGCCTTTTGGTCAGACGTTCCGTCAGACCAAAAATTAATACGCTCTTGCAAAAACTACTCTTTTAACCGAAGGATTCCCCGAATAAATGCACGTGCCTGCTTCCTCAACGGCATCTAAGGGAATACAACGAATCGTCGCCTTGGTGAGTTCTTTTATCTTCTCTTCGGTTTCGGGCGAGCCGTCCCAGTGGCAAAGCAAGAAACCACCTTTTTCGATTTGTTCGTTAAAATCCGCCCAAGTATCGACTTTAAAAGTATTTTCTTTTCGGAAATTTAGTGCTTTCGTATAAATCGCTTCCTGAATTTCGTTCAACAAATCTTTCACATAAACCGCAATGCCTTCCAGTGAGCGGGTTTCTTTGGTGAGCGTATCTCGGCGAGCCAATTCAATTTGTCCGTTTGCCAAATCACGCATACCAACGGCCATACGAAGCGGAACGCCTTTGAGTTCGTATTCGGCAAATTTCCAACCTGGTCGGTAGGCATCGTTATCATCAAATTTTACGGTAATTCCGAAGGATTTTAATTCCTGCATGATTGGCTGTATTACTGCCTTTATTTCTGCCAAATCTTCGTCACCTTTGTATATGGGTACAATTACGACATGAATCGGAGCTAATTTTGGTGGTAACACCAAGCCCAAATCGTCGGAATGTGCCATGATTAAAGCTCCCATGAGTCGGGTACTTGCACCCCATGACGTTCCCCAAACGTGTTCAAGTTTACCTTCTTTATTCTGAAATTTCACATCAAATGCCTTGGCAAAGTTCTGTCCCAGAAAGTGCGAAGTTCCCGCTTGGAGGGCTTTACCATCTTGCATCATTGCCTCAATACAGAGCGTTTCTTCGGCACCAGCGAAACGTTCGTTGGCTGATTTATAGCCTTGCACAACGGGTACAGCCATCCACTCCTCAGCAAATCGGGCATAAACTTCGAGCATTTGCTTGGTTTCGTCGAGGGCTTCTTGTTTGGTTGCGTGGGCAGTATGCCCTTCTTGCCACAGAAATTCGGTTGTTCGCAAAAACATTCGGGTACGCATCTCCCACCGCACAACGTTTGCCCACTGATTAATCAAAATCGGCAAATCACGGTGCGACTGAATCCAGTTTTTATAAGTACTCCAAATAATGGCTTCGCTCGTAGGACGAACGATGAGTTCCTCTTCTAACTTTGCCTCCGAATCTACGATAAGTTTTCCTGGATTATCGGGGTCAGTTTTCAGTCGGTAATGCGTCACGACGGCACATTCCTTGGCGAAACCTTCGGCGATTTTTTCTTCGGCTTCAAACAAACTTTTCGGCACAAAAAGCGGAAAATAGGCATTCGTATGCCCCGTTTCCTTAAACATATCGTCTAATGCCCGTTGCATTTTTTCCCAAATTGAATAGCCATAGGGCTTAATAACCATACAACCACGCACGGCGGAGTTTTCGGCTAAGTCAGCCTTTTTTACTAATTCATTGTACCATTCCGAGTAGTTTTCACTACGCTTTGGAAGACCTTTACTCATATAAATAAATTAATAATGTAGAATGATGAATTAAGAATATTTTCTATCGTTTTAATTTTCAGTGAAAGCTTTGATGTAATTTTAATCAATTACTTGAAAAAATGTATAAACTAAAACTTTATTCTCTCCAAATTCGTTACTTCACTGAAACAACGTACTGACAAAAACTTTGGGTAAAATTCTAATTAAATTCTAAGCCAAAAAAGTCTGCAAAGATAGGTTTTTATATTAAGTTTGTGAAAGATAATCTCAAAATCAATCACAGTTTTCTGAATTTTCGTATTTATCATAAAAATATTTTTGTACCCATACAACCTTTCAACATCACTACGCATCATATACACAAAACGTATATAAATTTAAGACAAAGTACCAATTAAGTTTTTAGACCTAACATTTAATTAATAAATAAAATGAACACTTTCAAATCAATCAAGTATTTATCGGTAGCTGCTCTTTTGAGTGTTTGGGGCTGTAGCCAAAAGCAAGTTGCCACCAAAGGAGATTACGATGATACCTATGGTTCGTCAAAAGATGCTCCACAAGTAGTTTATTCGCAAAAACAAACGGCTCAGTATGCCGAAGAACAGCGTTATCAACCCGAAGAGCCGCAGCAAAATCAGCAAGCAACGGGTACAGACGAATATTATGATGAAAACTACGTAAACTCTCGCAGCGTAAACCGCAACAGTGGTGGTGGTGCGGGTTATTCTAATGGTTTTTCTAATGGCTATCAGGCAGGCTGGAATGATTACGCTTGGAGTCAGCCAATGGGCTGGGCAAGTCCGTTCAATCGTTTTGGTGGTGGTTTTAATAACGGATTCGGTGGTGGATTTGGTAATGGTTTCGGACTAAGCCTTGGTTTTGGTGGCGGTTTCAATCGCTTTAATGATCCATGGGGTGGTGGTTTCGGGGGATTCAATCGCTTTAATGACCCTTTTTGGGGTGGTGGAATGTACGGCTTCAACCGTTTTAATGACCCGTTTTGGGGCGGTGGTTTTGGTGGTGGATTCAATTCATGGGGAAATCCTTACGGCTTCAATTCGTTTTATGACCGAGGATTTGGCAATAACTATTTCATTAATAATTACTACGGAAACGTAACATCGGGAGTAAACGGTATTGCGGGTACAAGACCAAATCGCACCTATGGCCCACGTGACGGCGGTAGCGGTTCGAGTACTTACAATAAAGGCTTTACAAACTCATCAGTAAACAATACAGGAAATGCCGCCGATGGTCGTCGCAGTTCGTATGGTAACGGTAATACAAACACCACTACACCACGTACAGGTAACGGCAGTAACAGCAACGGCGAGTATGCCGCACCAAGAAGAAACGGTAGCTGGAATGGTAGCTCGGCAAGTACCGAGTACAACCGTGAAAACGCACGAAGTGTAGGCGGAACAAGTAACTCAAACTCACCAAGCAACTCAAACGATGCTTATTACGCTCGTCCACGTCGCAATGGTAGTATGGAGGGAGGTTCTTCTACTTCATCATCAACAAATAGTAATAACTCAAATAACTCTGGGGGGTATAATTATTCTCGCCCTTCAGCCCAAAGCCGCTCGTCGGACAATCAGTCAAGTGGCAGTGGAAACAATAGCCAATCGAGAGGCTCATCATCAGATAGCTGGTCGAGAGGCTCATCAACTCCTTCGAGTTCATCATCAAGTTGGGGTGGTGGAAGTTCGTCAAGCGGGAGTTCGTCAAGCGGTCGCTCATCTTCGGGGTCATCTTCGAGCGGTAGTTCGGGCGGAGGCAACAGCCGTGGACCAAGATAATTTTGATAACGAAACGTTCATACTCCTTTGGAGATAATTTAAGAAAAAATCTGAGAACCTCGCTGAATCGTAGCGTTTGGCGAGGTTTTCTATTGAAAAATACCTAAGCCTCTTTGATTTTTTATGCGGTAATTTTACAAAAGACTAAGAATCTGATTTATTTTTTTCAAACATTTTGCACAAGAAAATGAAACTTACACGAATTTTTATAGCTTCGGCATTACTCTTCGGAGGGCTGAATAGCCAAGCTCAATTGAGCTTAGGAGGGCATTTCTACGGAGAAGATGCTTTTCGATATTCTCAATCAAAAGTCGTTGGCTCGGCACGTATGCAGGGTATGGGCGGTAGTTATACCGCTTTGGGTGCTGATGCGGGCAATGCCTCAGCTAATCCAGCGGGCTTGGGATTTTATAATCGCTCAGAGTTGAGCATTACACCGATTTTCAACTCACTCAGTACTTCCGCACTCTACACGGGTTCGACCAGCCCTCAGACTACCTCCAATGCGAATATTGGTCAGTTAGGTCTAATTTTGAGTAGTAGCGGCCAAGGAACTCGTAAGAAACGCTCGACATTTGCCATTACATATTCAAAACAAGTCAATTTACTCAGTGATTTTGCGTACGCTGGACAAAACAAGCGTAGCTCAATGATGGATTATTTTGCTGAAAAAGCTAATCGCAGAGGTGCTAATTCTACCACCTTAGACAACGAGTTTAATACAAATACAGGTAGTGCCGCAAACCCTACTGCGATGTACTATCAGGCCTTCATGATTGACCCCATTTCGGGAAGCGGAGCCCCATATACTAAGGTAGAGAAAAGTTTACCAGTAAATCAATCGGGGAATGTTACGGGAACGGGGTCACAAAGCCAATGGAATTTGGGTTATGGTGTGAACTTTGATGACAAAACTTACGTCGGATTTTCAGTTGGACTTGTACGGTTAAATTACGAAAACCTTAACAGCTATACCGAGCAGTTTCCGCAGGGAAAGGCATTTAATGGTTTCAATTATAATGATGATTTATTTACCCGTGGTGGCGGAATTAATTTGGGTGTAGGAGCAATTATCAAGGTTTCTGATAACATAAGTCTGGGAGCAAATGTTAATTCTCCATCCTGGATTACAGTCAATGAGTTGTTTAATTCATCAATAACCATTGATACAAAGCCAAATACGATTGTGACTGACTACAAAACTGTCCGAACTGATGAAAACGAATTTAGCTATAATTTGAAAACTCCGCTTAGAGCGAGTGGAGGAGCTACGTTTTTTTTGCCGAATAAAAAAGGGTTCATCACGGCCGATGCCGAGTATGTAGGTTACAGCAAGATGGGTATTACTGATTCGCAAGATGCAGCTTGGAGTGCCGAGCAGAAAAAGGCGATTAATAATTTTTATAAAGATGCAGTAAACCTCAAAGCAGGAGGTGAATACCGCATCGAAAACATCAGAGTACGCCTCGGAGCCAAGTATATGCCCGACCCTTACAAGCAGAAAGTAGATGGTTTGGACCGTTCGCAGTTGATTTATACGGGCGGCGTGGGTTATCGTTCATCAAAGTTTTTTGTGGATTTGGCGGGAGTTTTCAATCGCTTCACGACTGCTTACACGCCTTATGAGCTAAACAATACAGCCAATTTTGGCTCGGCAAATATTACGAATAATCAAAGAAGTTTTGTGGTTTCGGTTGGAACGTTCTTCTAAAACCAAATCATAATTCGTCCAAAGTTTCGACCAAAAATGCCCTTATTGTCTGTAATTTAGCAATGAGGGCGTTTTTGTTTTTATTGGCATCGGTTTTATTGCTTAACTTTCGCTTCGTACCCGTGAGTGTGAGGTTGCCTTTATCTTTCGTTTCGATAATACTCCGTAGCCGAGCAATATCTTTTTCGGTGATTTTCCTATCTCGCCCGCTTCGCTGAAAATTCAGGTTAAATGCTTTTTCATAAAAGCGAACTTTTGAAACATTAATATCTAATATTTCGGCTACCTCCGAGGAGCTATAAAATAATTTGGGCATAGCAATTATCTGTTGAAAACTAATTCAAAGCTAAGTGTTTTTTACCAAAACTACGACCCAAAATTGCATCGGGTGTACAAAACTTTGCATCTTCTACCGAACCACCACCTTTCTCAACTCCAAATCAGCGGTTAGTTTTTCTAAGGCTGCGGTTTTTTGTTCTTTATTACTAAATCCATTTCCACGCATAAATACCCTTTGTAGGTTTTGTAAAGTATTCAATTTTTCGGGCGTGTCCGTGATTTCGTTGTTAGTTATGTCGATTTCTTCTAAGTTTTTCAAACCATAAATTTGTTCGGGAAACACCTTAAAAAGATTATGACCAATATCCAGCAACTTCAAATTGGGCAGTGTGGGTAAATTATTCAAGCGATTGTGGTGGGCGTAAAGTACTTGCAAATTGGGCATTTTGGCAAGTTCATCAGGCAAATTCCAAAGTTGATTGTGGGCAACGGCCAAGGTTTTGAGACCTTTTAACTGACAGATTTCGTCGGGCAGGAATTTGAAATCATTAAAATAAAGGTCTAATTCTTCAAGATTTTGAAGTTTGCCGATTGATTTTGAAAGTTTAGTTGCTTGCACATTATACAGGTTCAGCGTTCTGAGGTAGCTCATTCGCTTGAAATCTTTATCAGAAAACACGAGCGAATTATTCCCCAAAAATAAAATTTCCAAACGACGATTTCGGCGGAGTGATTTCGGAATTTTGGTCATGCCCGTAAACTGCAAATTCAAGTATTTCATATTTTTATTTCGCTTGAATTTGAAAGTTGAATAATCCACATAGTTTCCGCTCAAATTCAAAAATTTCAATTTCTTCAACTTCAACACTCGCCTCGGCACTTGCTCAATCATGTTATCGGATAAATCTAAACCTTCCAGATTTTTGAATCTGAATACTACCTCGGGAAATTTTTCAAGATACAACTTATTGAACATCAGGCTTTTAACGGTATCAGGGCGAGTGGTTTTTTCTGCCACCTCAATCATGGTAATGCCTCTACTATTTACTTTTCTTGGAATTTTCCCGAAAGTTATGTTCAAACCAATACTGTAATTTGTGACATTTTGAAATTGAGGAAACTTATATTCTTTACAGAAACTTTCGGCTATTTCGGCAAATATTCTTGTTTCATCGGTAGAAAGCGAGTCAAGTTTTTTTGGTCTATTATTTATTCTAATTGTTTCTGGTTTCAATCCATACACCAAATAATCCGCCACTCCATTGCTTTGAACCAATATTGAAATCGGAAAAAACAACATTGGCCTGTATTCAAAATCAGTAAATCTTATGCCTTTGTTACGAGCAAATTTCAAGAAATCGTGATAAATTAATTGCTTATAAGCATCATAATTCTTAGTTTCCACTTTTTTCTCATCTAATTTGAAAACCCCCAAAACTGGGTAAGTTTCTTTCATTTGCTTCATACCCATCACTTTTGATTCAAAATCGGTAGAAGAGTAAACTTTTTGCTGGCCAAAGGAAGAAAAAGCAACAAACACTAATAGTAGCAGATTTTTCATGTTTATAAAATGTTTAGTAAAAACGGTTTATAAACATAACTAATAAATTAGTTAATTATTTGGAAATGTGTTGAAATTAATTTTTTTCTTGGAAAAAAAACCGTATTTTCGTTACATAAAATAGCTATAAACACTCGCCAAAATGACACAGAACTTAAAACCGCACCAATCGGGTAAAGCCCCTTGCAACGGCATTGAGATTTACTACGAAGCCTTCGGAAATCCCGAAAACCCTACCCTCCTACTCATCATGGGGCTTGATTCGCAGTGCATTATGTGGTCCGAAATACTACTTACACCGCTCATCGAAGCAGGTTATTACGTTATTCGTTTTGATAACCGTGATATTGGCCTTTCAACTTGGATGAACAATCACTGGAACAAACGCCAGCCATATACCCTCGAAACTATGGCACGTGACAGCATCGAATTATTAGATTACCTAAATACCAAGCAAGCCCACATCATGGGGGTTTCGATGGGTGGCATGGTTGCCCAACGCATCGGCATTTCGTATCCCGAACGGGTGCTGACACTCACACTAATTATGAGTTCGGGACACGCACTTGACTTGTCGTTTGCCCGTAATATTAGAGAAAAAGTATTTAGACTTTTCTTGCCGTTTTTAATTAAAAATTTTTCGATAAAAAGCAAATATTTCCTGAATGAAGTAAGCGTGGCTAACTATCTGAAACTCTACCGATTTTTATCTGGAAAAAGATTTCGGTTCAATGAGGATTTTTTTAGAGACGTATTTACCCACACAATCGAGGTGCGAAAAGGGCAGAATCCAAAGGCACGATTTCAACAATTTTGTGCAGTTGTGGCTTCGGGGTCGAGGTTGAATGAACTTCATAAAATCAGTGTACCAACTTTAATAATGCACGGAACGGCCGACCCGCTCGTGCCAGTAGGGCATTCAAAAAAACTGGCGTCGTTTATTCCGCAGGCAAAACTCATCCTCATGGAGGGCATCGGCCACGAGTTGCCAATTGGGGTTTTACCCGAAATTTTACCCGAATTTTTTTGCCTGTTTGAAAAAGCTAACTGACTCAAAAATTGATCATTGGAAATCAAAACTCATTTGGGGAACAGTCCAAATCTTACCTCCTGTAACAGAAAAAACCCCACCTAATGGGCGGGGGATTTCTCAACTTTATAGCCATGAAAACTAATACTATTTAAGGCGAGCCTACTCGCATCTACATTTACGAAATTAAACCAAAGATAGTTTTAATTCGTTTAACTTTTTTCTGACTGAGGTATCAATTTGTGTATCTCCTACACTTAAAATATAACCTCCAATCAAATCTTCGTTTACTTTTTCTTCCAGAATCACTTGCTTGCCCGTTGCTTGGCTCACCACTTTCGTAAACTCTACTCTTTGTGCGTCAGTTAGTGTCGTAACGGTTGTGACGGTAACTTTTTGCACTCCCTTCTGTTGATTGTACAACTTATCGAACTCTTCAGCAATTGAATAAATCAAATTTTCTCTGTTCTTCTTAGTTAAGACGCTAAAAATTGAGAAAGTCACAGGATTTACATTTTTTTCAAAAGTTTTTTTTAAAATTCCTAATTTTACATGGTGACGGATAATTGGGTTACCCAAAACTACTAAAAACTGTCGATTTTCGTCACAAACTTTTTTGAACGTAACCATGTCATCATTCACCTCATTGATGACTTTTTTCTCGGTGGCTAAATCAAATAATGACTTTGCGTACCTATATGCAACTATTGAATTTGCCATTTTATTTTGAGCGAATACAGGGTTGCTTTTTATAATAACACAAATTTACAACCGAGTGTTTTAATAAACTAAATTTTATTTGAAAAATATTGCAAACTTTTGCAAAAAAATACTAAATATTCGCAAAAAACTAAGTAATCAAAGTAAAAATGTAGTAAACTGTTAGCAAAAAATTGCAAACAATCAGTATATTTTTTTTGATTAGTGCGTCAAATCTATTAATTTAGATTTGCATCTGAAATAAGTGACGTTACCAGTGCCTCTTGCGAAGTTTTGTCGGCTAACTCTCTACGGATTACTTTCTCGGCGATTTCAATCGAAAAGCTCGCCATATCTTTTTTCATTTGGGCAACCATTGCCGTTTTTTCTTGCTGGATTGCCTCACGAGCATCAGCAATAATTTTATTCCCTTCGATTACGGCTTTATCTTTGGCTTCGGCAATCATCTTATCGGTAATGCCTTTTGCGTCACGAATCATCTTGTCACGCTCTGCACGAGCTTCGGCCAAAATTTTATCATTATCGGACTTCAATTTTGCCATTTCGGCACGGGTTTCTTCGGCCATTCGCAAGGCAGACTCGATTGAGTCTTCACGTTCTTTCAATGAGGAAAGGATTGGTTTCCAAGCAAATTTTTTCAGGAAGAAAACTAAAATTCCGAAAACTAATGCCATCCAAAATAGCAGACCAATGGCTGGGGTTAGCAATTCCATGTGAGTATTGTATTATATAAAATTAGTAATAATTGTCAATGCTGATTTATGAAACCTGCACCGACGCCTAATGCGAACGGAGCAGGTTTTCATTACTTAGTACTTTTGGTCGAAATTCTTACGCTAACTTGAAAGAAATCAACAAACAAATAACGGCTGCAAACAATGCAACGGCTTCTACAAGGGCTGCAATGATAATCATCATCGTTTGGATTTTGTTGGCCGCCTCTGGCTGGCGAGCTACGCCCTCCAATGCACTACCACCAATACGACCCAAACCAAGACCTGCACCAATAGCAGCAAGACCTGCACCAATAGCAGCACCCATTACGGCGAATCCACGTCCACCATCAGTGGCAGCTTGTAAAAGAACTTGTAATAAAGACATAATAAAACAATTTATATAAGTGAAACAAAAAATGCGATATTTTAAAATTGATGTTAGATGTTCGAGATTAGTTGTTCGGGAATGTAATCTTAGAAAAGGTCGAACATCGAAAATCAATTATCAAGCATCGAAAAAGATCAATGTCCGTGGTCGGCGGCGTGGGTATCTTCGATGGCACTTCCGATGTACATTGATGAAAGTAATGTAAAGATAAATGCTTGCAAGAAAGCAACCAATAGCTCAATGGCGTTCATGAATAATGTAAACAATGTTACGACACCACCAACGGCAAAGCTCTTGAATATAAAAATCAAACCCAATAAGCTCAAAATGATGATGTGACCCGCCGTGATGTTAGCAAAAAGACGAATCGTGAGGGACATTGGCTTCATGAATACACCCGCAATCTCGACTACCCACATCAGTGGAAGCATGGCCGTTGGTACGCCTTCGGGCTTCACTAAGTGTAACCAATAATGTTTGTTGGCGTTGATGTGCGTTATGACGAATGTAAGTACAGCCAAGAACAGCGTGATTGTAATATTTCCAGTAAGGTTTGCTCCGCCAGGAATCAAGCCAAGAAGGTTATTAATCAAGATAAAGAAAAATAATGTGAGCAGGTAAGGCAAGTATTTTTCGTACTTTACTCCAATATTTGGCTTCACGACTTCGTCACGAATGAAGAAAATGATTGGCTCAATGAAAGACTGGATACCTTTTGGGGCTTTGCCGTGATTTTTTGCAAAACTCTTGGCAACTGTTGTCATCAATAAAATTAATATAATGGCACTTAGCAAAAGCGAAGCAACATTTTTGGTAATTGAGAAATCCCAAACGTGTACTTCTTCGTCCAAGCCTCCTTGCGGATTTAGGCGATGAATGTGTTCGTGGTGATTGATGTATCCATTATAAACACCTTTTCCTTCGGCAAATCTCTTTGATGAAAAAACCTCGATACCATTTTGTTTGGTGTAAAGAATGACGGGCAATGCAAGCGTAAATCCATGGGCAAATTCCCATTCGTGAGAATCCGAAATGTGGTGCATTATCATTTGACCAATGTCAAATTTTTCTTCTCCGTGAGTAGCGTCTTTGCTTTCGTGCGTAGCTTCGTGGGCTTCTTGTGCGAAAGAAATATTTATCGACAAAACCGATAACGAAAGTACGAGTATGAGTTTGCTTGTAATGGTACGCAACATATTTTTGCTAATTATTCGGTCTATTAATGCGTGATTTTATCACTTTCCTCAATTTTGCCGCAAGTTACGACTTAAATTCCAAATCTCAAATATTGTATAAAATAAATATAGTACAAAAAAGTTAATGACAAACAATTCTTGTTGGAGCATGCCCAAGTAAAGTTCGATACCAATAAATGCCAGACTTAGGATAAGGCGTAAAACGACGGTAGAAAGGTAAAAAGGAATAAAATTTTTCTGTTTTTCTTGTAAACCGAAAGAAATCACCCGATGAAAAAGGAAAGAGAACGCAACGAAGAAACCCAAGATTGTCCACTTTTTGGGGTGTAATAAATGGTTGAGTCCAAGATATTTGGCTGAGAAAAATACAATTATCAAGACGCAAGTTAGTAGGATAGTTCGAGTCATTTTGATTGCTTAGTATTTGGGTAATTGTCGGATTACGTTGTAAAGTGACACCCCAATCGAAAGCAATGATAGTATAACCGTTGCAATCGGATTTTTGTTTGCCATTCGGCCGTCGAGCCAGTAGCCCGCCCACGTACCGAGACCGATGGTGAGTGCCATTTGTATGCCCATTTGGGCAAAAATGAGTAGATTTTCTTTATTTTTGGGGGTTTCTTTCATAAAAATATTGGTTTTCTATCAAGTGTGGCACACCTGAAAAAGGTATGCCACACTATCCCGACCGTCTTTTAAACCTTTTTAAATCCTGTGATAATTTCTATACTCCCCTACTCGCCAGCCAGTTAGCTGCTCAAATTTCATCAAGATTCGGTTTTTCAGTGAGTACTTTTTTTGTTTAATATCAAAATCAAACGCCCAGTTCATGCGTTCGATGCGTGGCAGGATAACTTTTGGGTGGGTTTCTTCAAAAAGCCGCAACGAATCAATGCCTGTATAATCAAAGTCAAGGTTGGCGGGTTGCTGTTGGTCAAGTTCTTGGTCAGTATGCCAAAAGTAGGACAATCCACGCACTTTTTCGGTCATTTTACTAGGCGGTTTTACCCAACCATAGTGATAAATATGGGCATCAATGGGCTTAACGTTGAGTTTGGTATTATCAAACTTTCGGAAACCTTGGGCATCTCGGTAGGAGGACACCTTCTTGGTATGGCGAACGATACGAATTTCGTTCCGATACCATTTTCTGGAATCGGCTACGTATTTATACGAACCATAAAAATGAGTATAATTAAAGAGTAAACCTTCGACCGAAAGATTATTTTCGTGGGTAAACATGGCTTTCTTGATGGTTGCATGATATTTTTCGTGGACAATCTCATCGCTTTGGATGTAAAACGCCCAAGTGGTATCGTCACTCACGGCCGCCAGAGCTTTGTCAGTTTCGATGGCCAATACTCGACCATCTTTGCGGAGTGAATCGTCCCAAGTTGTTTCTATGATGCGTATTTTGGACGAATTTATTGACTTTATCAACCCAAGCGTACCGTCATTTGAGTCACCCACGGCCACCACAAATTCATCACAAAGTGGCAGAATTGATGTTATCGCCTCCACCACAGGATAATCATACTTGATTGCATTGCGAATAATGGTAAAACCTGTGACTTTCATGGGAATCAATGAGCGAATGAGTGAATGAGCGAATGAGTGAATAAAATACCACAATCCAGTATTTAACGGCATAAAACTGTACTATCACTTTACCATTCATTCTAACATTCACTCGTTCAAAATTAAATTTTTTATCAAATTTACCAAATAAAATGTAGCGTTTCGAACACCTTCGTATCCATATTTTATGGCTTCATCCAGACTCATGGGGCGATTCAAGATTGACGTTGCATAACTAATGCCAATTTCACTAAGTTCTTGCGGCGAAACGTTAAGAGTTCCACAAATGGCGGCAACTGGAATATTTGCATTTTTGGCTTGTTCCGCAATGCCTTTGATGAGTTTTCCATGCAGAGTTTGGTTATCAATTTTTCCTTCTCCTGTAATAACAAGGTTTACGCCTTTTAGTTTTTCATCAAAATCACAAAAATCCATGAGTAGCTTTACTCCCTCTTTGAGTGCGGCACCAAGAAAAGCCATCGCCCCAAAGCCCATTCCACCCGCTGCACCCGTACCCGCTAAATGGGCATAGTTTTTTCCAAAATCTCGTTCAAAAACTCTTGCAATATTCTGCAAACCTTCGTCCAAAGTCCTAACTGCTTGCTCATCAGCACCTTTTTGTGGGGCGTAGATATAGGCGGCACCATTGCTACCAAAAAGAGGATTTATGACATCACAGGCTACCTCAATGCAAAGTTGTGAGTTTTGAATAGTTGATTCTGGCGGTCTTATTTTTTTTATTTTGATGAGATTTTCGCCAATCGGCTCAACTATTTTATTATTTTCATCAAAAAACCGCCAACCCAAAGCTGCAGCCATTCCGATTCCTGCATCGGTGGTGGCACTGCCGCCAATTCCCAAAATGATTTTTTCTACACCTGCTTCAATCGCTGTTTTGATGAGTTCTCCCGTACCAAAAGTACTCGTTTTGAGTGGATTCTGCTCGTTTTTGTACAATAATCGCAAGCCCGAAGCCATAGCCATTTCGATAAATGCTGTTTTGCTATCGGACGAAATTCCGTATTCTGCTTCAACTATTCGGTGAAGCGGGTCGTGTACGCTGGCGGTTCTTTTTTCTCCACCAGCATACCACAGCAATAAATCAAGCGTACCCTCTCCCCCATCGGCCATCGGCAAACTCACGACTTCGATTTCAGGCGAAACCATTCGTATTCCTTCGGTCATTGCTTCGCATACTTGTTGGGCGTTTAGCGAACCTCTGAATTTGTCGGGAGCGAGCAGGATTTTCAAATTAATTATCAGTTAGGCACTATTATTAACCTCGGTGTTTCTGCATTAAATATTATCATTCAAAATTTGTTCTCTAATTAGACGTGGCAGTGCCACGTCTAAATATCGAAATAAGACAAATTCGTAGTTATTGTACATTTACTCAAAAACCTCCGAAAGTCTTCTTTTTTGCAAGAAAACGCTACTTTCAGCGATATTTTCAACAATTTTCAAATCTTTCTCAGGCTCAACTCTAAATTTATTAACCCCAACCATTACCTTACCATTCCGCAGATTTTGGATTTTAGCTTCATACGATTCATTGATTATTTTTTGCATGAAACCTTGCTCGAATGTAGCAACTATTCCACCCATTTTTTCGATTTTTTGAAGTAAAATCCACGCTTCCGAAGCAAGTTTGTGCGTCAAATTTTCGACATAATATGACCCCGCCGACGGGTCGAGTGTTTTGTCAAGATGGGCTTCTTCCTGCATCAAAGTTGTTACATTTCGGGCAATTCGTTGAGCAAAATCAACATTTTCACTACCATCATAAGGCAAAACCGTCAAGGCATCGCAACCGCCCATGATGCTCGACATTGCCTCGGTGGTTGCTCGTATCATGTTCGTATAGGGGCTGAGTTTGGCTTCATAAAAACTTGATGTCTGCCCATGGACAAGGCAATTTTGAATCAATGATGAAACGTTATAAGCGTCCAAAACTTTACTCCATAAATACCGCAATGCCCGCAGTTTGGCAATCTCCATGAAGTAGTTAGTACCGATTGAAATGGAGAAGGAAAACTTAGTTATTATCTGTTCGGGGGTGAGTCCAAGATTGGTCAGTTTATCCAAATATTCAATGGCCGAAGCCAACATAAAAGCCAACTCTTGCACGGCATTTGCTCCTGCATTATGGAAGACGTGCGACTCGACATTAAAAGCCTGAAAATGAGGAAATTGAGCTGTTTTTTCAATCAAATATTTTGTATTTTCCCAAGTGGATGTACTGGTAGCATGGTTTGTTGCCAAAAATGATTGAGCCAAAAAATCTGATTGAAAGCCTCCCTTGGGCTGGTAGGCCACAGACTTTAATAAGTTTCCTAATAATTCATTCTTTTGGTGAGTTTTGAAATAAATCGGGGTTTCGCTTAACTTTACATTATTGAGCAATCGCACCAAGCTGACTTCACTGATAGGCCTATCGTCAAAATCAACCATAACAGCATCAACTCCAGACTGTAAACTATTGATAATCAATGTATTAGTTTTTTTTTCTTCAATAAACTTTATCGAAATTCGGTTTTGCATAGCACCCGATTTTTTATTACGTTGGGCAGCTTGTATTTGCCCAATCGGCAAGGCTTCGAGGTCTTCTTGGGCATAATAGGGCTGAATATCAAAATTTTCGGTCGTGTGCCAAGTCAGCGTATCATCAAAATTTTTACCTTTCAAATCTTTCGTTACCTGTGCCAGCCAAGCATCTTTTGTGATTTTCGGAAATTCGGAGAAGAGAGCAGGATTCATATTGAAATTTGTATTTTTCTAAGATAAAGTTAGTCCTAAGCTGATAAATGTAAAAGTAAGGTTTGTACTTTTATTAGGCAAATAATATTTGGAAAAATATAGTTTGACAATTACTTTGATATTGAATTTAAAATCTCAAAATTCACCATTCGGTTAGGTCGTTTTTTTTGTTATCTTTGCAACCCTTTTGAATCTGACTAAAAATGACCGTTTTAGAAAATCCCAAAAAACTCCCTATAAATTTGCAAACAGAAGTGGACATAGTCTGGCAGAATTGCCTTAAAATGATACGGGAGAGTATCTCCGAACAAAGTTATAAAACTTGGTTTGAGCCGATAATTCCCGCAAAGTTAGAGGGTAAAAAACTGACAATTCAAGTACCGAGCCAATTTTTTTATGAATGGCTCGAAGAAAACTATGTGCATCTGCTCCGAAAATCATTAGATTACGCTATCGGTCGGGACGGAATGTTGGAGTATTCGATCATCATTGACAGCGGCAACCGCCAGCGAAACGAGCCACAAATTGCCGTAAATATGCCCCCTGTGCATAGTACGCAATACGCAAAACCCGATAATCACAATGCCGATGTGGTCAAGAATCCGTTTGTGATGAAGGATTTGGACTCGCTCACCTTGGATTCGTACCTTAATCCAAATTATACATTTGATAATTTTGTGGAGGGCGATTGCAACCGTTTGGCAAGGGCGGCGGGCTATGCCGTTGCATCAAAACCTGGGGTAACGTCGTTCAATCCTTTAATGATTTATGGTGGCGTAGGCCTTGGAAAAACCCACTTGGTGCAAGCCATCGGCAATTTCATGAAAAATAAATCGAGTGGTAAATTTGTGTTGTACGTTTCGTCCGAAAAATTTACGAGCCAATTTATCAACTCAATCAAGAATAATAGTCTGCAAGATTTCATGAATTTTTATATGCAAATCGACATTCTGATTATTGACGATGTGCAGTTTTTGGCAGGAAAAGAAAAAACGCAGGAAACCTTTTTTCATATATTTAATCATTTGCACCAATCGGGGCGGCAAATCGTGATGACTTCCGACCGTCCGCCAAGGGAGTTGGAAGGTGTGGAAGATCGCCTACTATCTCGCTTCAAATGGGGACTTACGGCCGACTTGCAAACGCCCGATTTGGAAACCCGCATTGCTATTATCCAGAAAAAAGTGCAAGCCGAGGGTATCGAAATTGACTATGAAGTGATTGAATATTTGGCCCATAGCATTGATACCAATGTGCGAGAGCTGGAGGGCGTAATGATTTCGCTGTTGGCACAGGCATCGCTCACCCGCCGAGAAATTGATTTAGAATTAGCCAAGACTACGCTGCGGCATTTGGTCAAGGATTCGGAGCGAGTAGTAACTGTTGATACGATTATTGAGGCCATAATTGAACATTATAAGGTACGAATGCCCGACTTGAAGGGTAAGAGTCGCTTGCGAGAGATTGTCGTTCCTCGGCAAGTGGCCATGTATTTGGCCAAGGAATTGACTAATCTTTCTTTAAAATCAATCGGCTATCACTTTGGCGGGCGTGACCACAGCACGGTTATTCACGCCATTCAGACGGTCAATGATTTGATGGCGACCGACCGAGAAATCAGTACGGCCGTTACAAAATTATTGAAGATGTTTCGGAGGTAATCACTCCACATAAAGCACCAAACCTTTCAGATAACTGCCTTCGGGGTGAAAAAGATTAACGGGGTGGTCGGCACCTTGGGTGAGGTGGTGCAACACCCGCACTTGACGACCAACTTCGAGAGCGGCCGACATTACGGTATTATAAAAAAGTTCTCTATCCACTACTTGCGAGCAAGAAAAGGTAAACAAAATTCCGCCTTTGGCGAGTCGTTTTATTCCTTCGATATTTAGCCGTTTGTAGCCCTGCACGGCATTGTGGCGTTTGGCGATATTTTTGGCGTAGGCGGGCGGGTCAAGCACGATTATATCATACGTATTTTCATTTTGTTTCAAAAACCCCATCACATCATCAGCGTAGGCGGCGTGCCTGTCAGTTTCGGCAAAATTTAGTACCACGTTTTGCTCCACCAGTTCGACAGCTTTCTTGGAAACATCAACCGAATGAACGAACTCTGCTCCCGCTTTCAAAGCATAAACCGAAAATCCGCCCGAATAACAGAAAGCATTCAGTACACTTTTGCCTTTGGCATATTGTGCCAATAAAGCACGGTTATCTCGTTGGTCGAGGAAAAAGCCCGTTTTTTGACCAGTTTCCCAATCTATCAAAAATTTATTGTCATTTTCGGCAACTTCGTGGGGGGGTAGAGAATGATTGAATAAATAACTATTTTCCATACTTTTCCCAAATTCAGTCGGCAACGTTTCTTTGCTTTTGTCGTAAATTGCCAAAAGGTTTTCGCCATAAATTTGCTTTAATCCCGCCACAATTTTTTCTTTTTCTCGCCACATACCTATTGTATGGGCCTGAAAAACAACTACTCCTTTATAAAAATCAAGAATTAGCCCAGGAAAACCATCACCTTCGCCATGGATAAGTCGGTAGCAATTGGTGGCTTCTCCCCTATTCTTAAATATAATTTCGGTTCTGAGATTAGCTGCAATTTGGAGTTTAGCTAACCAAAAACTTTCGTCAATGTCCGTTTGAATATATGAAAAAATCTTAACCGCAATACTTCCTCTATAATAGTGCCCCGTGGCGAGATACGTGAGTTTTTTGTCAAACACCTCTACAACATCTCCGTCGCTTGGACTGCCTTCGGTACGAGCAATTGCTCCCGAAAATATCCAAGGATGCAACCGCTTGACAGCGATTTCTTTTCCTGCGTTTAATATTACTTTTGCGTACATAAAATGTTGTTTTTACAGTTCGACATTGTTTTTATCCTATAAATCCTTGAAAATGACAGCATTAATCTTGTCAATCATATTATTCTTAAAAATCTCAGGAATGGAAATTAAATAAGTTTAGCAAGTTTTATGCAGCAATTTTTGTTTCAATCAAGGCGGAAAAGTCGCAGTTCTGCAGAGCAAAATGAAGATTTTTCTAACGTAGAGTTAAATAAAAAGTGCAAATAAAAATGTTCAAGTTATTTAATTTTCATTCTTTGGTACAAAATAAGAAAAAAATGAGGCTTGATGAAACCATATCATTGATTAAATATTATATTTACTCTTCCCTTTCTAAAATTACAAAATTTACTTAACCCTAAATACTATAACACCATGAGATTAAATCGTAGAGATTTCCTGCGTCAGACTGGACTTTTGGCAGCTACGCCATTGATAGCCAACCAATTATGGTCGTGTACGCCCGCTTCAAAAACGGAAGAAAAAAGTGCGGACTCTACCGCAACACCCTCAATTATCTCCGAGCCATCAGTTAAAAATTTTGGTATCCAGCTCTGGACTGTTAAAGAAGATATGCTAAAAGACCCGAAAGGTGTTTTGAAGTCTTTGGCAGGTTATGGCTACAAGCAAATTGAGAGTTTTCAAGGCGAAAAGGGTGTTTTTTGGGGTATGACCGCCAAAGAAATGAAAACATTGATGGACGATTTGGGAATGAATCTCGTCAGTACGCACTGCAATCCTGACTATACGATGAAGAAAGAAACCGAAAAAGAGTTCGGTAAATTGGTTGATGATGCGGCAAGTATTGGCATGAAATACTTGATAAATCCGTTTTTAGGAAGTCTAAAAACTGCCGATGAATGGAAAAAAGCCGCCGAAGGCTTAAATCGTCAAGGAGAAATTGCCAATAAAGCGGGCTTGCGAGTGGCGTACCACAACCATAATTTTGAATTCAAAAAATACGCCGACGGCACAATGCCCGAGGTAATACTGCTTGATGGAACTGACCCTAAATTGGTCGATTTCGAGATGGATATGTTTTGGGTAGTAAAAGCTGGTGAAAACCCAGAAGAATGGCTGAAAAAATACAGCAATCGCTTCAAGTTATGCCACATCAAGGATTTGTACAAAGATAAAAAAGTGGCAGAAATCAGAAAAAATAAGGCAGAAGCAATGGTTTTGGACGACGTAAGTGCCTCGTGCGACTTGGGTACTGGAAAAATTAATTTCCCTAAAATATTGAATACCGCCAAAGCCAACGGCATCGAGTATTTTATCGTGGAGCAAGAGCGTTTTGATAATACAACTCCGATGAAAGCTGTGGAAGCAAATGCGGGATATATGAAAAAACTGGTTTTTGCTTGACATTCGATATCCGTGGCACGCTGTGCGTGTCACGGATAAACTCTGTCAAAAGTACCCTTCTTTATGAACACCAACGAACAATACCTTGATGGCTTGCTTTTGGAAGCACTTCGCAAAGATGACGAAAAAGCATTGGGGTATTTGTTCAATACTTACTACAACAAACTCTATAGAATCGGACTGAAGTGGTGCTTAGATAGCGACATCACTGAGGAGTCTATTCAGTTGATATTCAGCGACTTATGGAAATATCGACAGTCGTTGAGTGAAATTCAGTCGTTTGAGGCGTATCTTAAAAGTTCGCTCAAAAAAAGGATTTTCAAGGAACTACAAAAAGTAACCAGCATCGAAAAAGTAAATTGGGAAGATGCCGAAACTTTTATTCTATCTACACAATCGTACGAGGAGATTCTAATAAAACAAGAATCGGAAGATACCCTCAAACGCCAACTTCACCTTGCTCTCGAACAACTCTCGCCCCGCCAAAAAGAAATAATTGTGCTGAAATATTTTGAGGAACTCAGTTTCAAAGAAATATCCGAACTTACAGGTCTGCAAACTGATAGTATTTACAAAACACTTCACGAAGGAATTAAGAAATTAAGGGGGATATTGTGAAATGATTTTGAATGAGTGGCTTTTTCTCCGCTTAGACGTTGCGGTGCAACGTCTCTACAATCAAAAAAAATCTTTTCAAAAATAATTCAAAAATATTAGGAAGATTTTTGGATAACTTTCCTCTGTATTTATAGAACAAAGTATTATTCTTATAAACGTACAACATCATTACATTTCCCATGAAAAACAAAGCAGCATTAACGATTGAAAATCTGTTGGTTGATGAGTCGTTTTTGAATTACTATTTCAGAAACGACGAAGCGGATATTTTGGAGTGGGAAGACTGGGGCGAAGCACACACCGACCGCCAAGACTTAGTGAAACAAGCATTTGCAGCTCTCGACAAACTTTCGTTGAAATGGAATCGTGAACAAATCGAAGCCAAATTCTGTGCATTGAATGGCAAAATTAATTTCGATGACGAAACCGAAACACCTTCAATACAGGTGAGTTATCGTAAACCGTTTTTTCAGAAATGGCTTGCTGCTGCATCAGTGATTTTGCTGATGAGTGCTGGTTGGTGGTTTTTCAAACAAAATGATTCAAAATCGCTTATCTACAAAGAGCTGGTTACTAACGCTAATGTTGAGTTGATTGAAAAAGAAAACATTTCGGATAAACCGTTGCTTATTACCCTCAATGACGGTTCGTCTATTTTGCTCCAAAAAGGCAGTCGTTTGAGTTATCCTGCCAACTTTGAAGGCGACAAAAGAGAGGTTTATTTGGACGGCGAGGCGTTCTTTGAAGTTGCCAAAGATGCCGAGAAACCTTTCTTTGTCTTTGCTAATGAGCTGGTTACTAAGGTTTTAGGAACGAGTTTTACGATAAAAGCCTACAAAGGGCAAAAGGATATTCAGGTCATTGTGCGGACGGGCAAAGTTTCGGTTTTCAAATTGAATGAAATACAAAACAGTAAAAATACCATAATTTCGGAAGGCGTTGTAATTGTGCCGAATCAGCAAATAAAATTTGACAAAGAAAAAAGTAATTTCTCGAAATCATTGGTTGAGCAACCCGAAATGCTTTCCGAAATGCCTGCTTATGATTTTGAGTTTAAAGACATTTCGGCGAGTAATGTTTTTGCGACAATTCAAAAAGCCTACGGAATCTCGATTGTCTATGACGAAGAACTATTAAAAGAATGCCCCGTGACGGCTTCGTTATCCGACGAGCCACTTTACGGCAAACTGGCCTTGGTCTGTAACGCCATCGAAGCCGAATACCAACTCATTGATGGTCAGATAGTTATCAGCAGCAAGGGTTGTAAAAACTAAACCAGAACATTAAAAACTTTACCAATCTAACCACTAAAATTCATATCCACACCGCCAATCAAGTAAGCTGTAAATAATCGGTGATCTTAACAACATCACCGAAGTAACTTTCCCGAGTCAATCGGGCCTATTTTTATTTCGTCTAATCACAAAATCAACTAAAACACGTACAATTATGTCAATTTTTACCAAATCCAGTTCATTCATTTCAAAAGCCATGCGATTGAGCCTTTTGCAATTCTGCTTGGCTTTGCTTTTTAGCGGACTCAGCTACGCCCACAAAAGCAACGCCCAAGAAGTTCTCGACCGTGAGGTGTCGATACAACTTCGGGAGCAAAATCTTGAAAACGCTCTGAGCAAAATCGAAGAGTCGGCCAATGTAAAGTTTATTTTTAGTTCAAAACTCATCAAAAGTAGTCGTTTTGTTTCGTTGAATGTAAAGCAACAAAAACTTTCGACCGTTTTGGAAGCACTTTTAAAGCCATTAAATATTGGTTTTAAAGTGAGTGGTAATAAGATTATTTTGAATCGTGAAACCGAAACGGCTTCATTATCAAATGGAGGAATAATCCCAAACGTAAGCGTCACCGAAAACCCTATTACGGGCAAAGTAACCGCCAAAAACGGTGAGGCAGTTCCAGGGGCAAGCGTCGTTGTGAAAGGCACCAAAAGGGGCGTTACGACCGACGGAAACGGAAACTTTAAGATAAATGCTGAAAAAGGCGAAACAATATCAATTTCGTTTATCGGATATAAACAAATCGACATCAAAGTTGGTGAAAACAGTTCGCTCAATGTTGTTCTGGAAGAATCAGCCTCGGCATTAGCCGAAGTAGCCATTGTTGGCTCACGCTCATCGGCAGCACGCTCAAATATTGATTCGCCTGTACCTGTTGATGTCATTTCTCCGAAAGAATTGAAAGGATTTTCGCAAGTTGATTTGGGGCAAATCCTCAACTACGTTGCCCCTTCTTTCAGCTCAAACCGCCAAACGGTTGCCGATGGTACTGACCACATTGACCCCGCTTCGTTGCGTGGCTTAGGCCCCGATCAAGTGTTGGTTTTGGTCAATGGCAAACGTCGCCATACAACTGCCTTATTGAATATCAACGGAACGGTTGGCCGTGGTTCGGTAGGTACAGATATGAACGTAATCCCGGTGGCAGCCATTGAGCGTATCGAGGTTTTGCGTGATGGTGCGGCAGCCCAATATGGCTCTGATGCTATTGCAGGCGTAATAAATGTAGTTTTGAAGAAGAACTATGATGGTTTTGCTGCTTCATTAACATCAGGTACGAACGTAACAAACATGAAATGGAACACACCAAATACCAGTGGCGGACAAGATGCCCAAAGTTTGAAACTAACCGACGGACAGGTGCTACAATTTGATTTATCGAAAGGTTTCAAAGTAGGAAAAGGTGGAAATATTGTAGTTTCGGGACAGTATAATGCCCACGAAACTACAAACAGAGCGGGTTTTGATAATGCCCCAACGATTTATTTAGGAACAGCGGGCGGTTTTCCTGGTACACCAGCAGGGCAAGATGCGACAACTTTCCGCAAGAAACTAATTGCCGACGATGCCAGCATTGCAGGGCAAAGAAGCTACAATCGCCGAAACATGGTTTTCGGAAACTCATCGGCTCAAAACTTGGGTGTTTTTGTGAATGGTGGAATCCCCGTGGGGGCAAAATCAGAGTTCTATTTCTCAGGCGGACTAACCCACCGCACGGGACGAGGTTTTGGTAATAATCGTGTACCAGTATCAAGAGCTCAACAACCGCTAAAAGCCGATGGAACGCTATTTTATGCCGATGGTTTTTTACCAGCCATCGAATCGACTATTGAAGACCAATCTTTGCAGTTGGGCTATAAAACCAAATTGGGTGCGTGGAACATGGATTTGGCAAATACATTTGGCCGAAATACCTTTAACTTTACCGTCAATAGCTCAGGAAATGCCACGCTACCTAACAATGACAACCAACAATCAAAGTTTGATGCGGGTACATTGAAATTCGACCAAAATACGACTAATCTTGATTTTTCGAGATTATACGAAAAAGTTGGCGGAATCACGGGCTTAAACTTGGCCTTTGGAACGGAGTTTCGTAGGGACCATTACCAAATTGTAGCGGGAGAAAAGGCTTCATACGATGGTGTTGTGAAAAGTGTGCCTACTGCACCCTTAACTATCGGCGGACCAGCCGCTGGTACCACCGTGGCGGGGCCAGGCTCACAGGTATTCCCTGGCTTTCAACCAAGCAATGAAACCAATAAATCACGTACAAACTTAGGGTTTTATGGTGATGTAGAGGGCGAAGTACTGAATCGTTTGTTGCTCGGCGTGGCAGGACGTTACGAAAATTATAGTGATTTTGGCTCAAATTTTAGTGGAAAAATCTCGGCTCGCCTAAAAATCGTTGATGGCTTATCGCTTCGTGGTTCAGTGAGTACAGGTTTTAGAGCTCCATCATTGCACCAGCGTTATTTTAGTAATATTAGTACGCAGTTTGTCAGTGGTTTGCCTTCAAATACGCTTACTGTAAACAACGAAGATCCGATTGCTCGAAAAGTAATTGGCGTTGATGCCCTTCGTCCCGAAACCTCATTGAGCTTCACGGGTGGAATCACGGCACGCATTGCCAAGACTACAACCTTGACACTCGATGCTTATCAAATCGAAATCAAAGACCGTGTAGTTTATTCGGGGGCTTTCTCTCGTGGTTTGCTGGGCTTTGCTGCTACTGATTATTTGGGGGTCAATAACGTAAACTTCTTTGCCAATGCCGCCAATACCCGCACCCAAGGGGTAGATGTAGTAATTAATGGTAAATATAAAGTTGGTAAGGGTAATTTAAACTTAACCCTTGCCATGAACTTCAACAAAAATACCGTTACGGGTATCAATAGTACAACCTTGATTGATAATCCTGAGAAAAACCTCGAAACCGTAAACCCTGGCTCACGGTTTAGAAATTTATTATTCGACCGTCAGCAAATTTCACGTATCGAGGTTTGGCAACCAAACAGCAAGATTAATTTTAGTGCTATTTACTCGGTCGGCAAGTTCGATTTCTCATTCCGTACCGTTCGTTTTGGCGAAGCTCAATATGTGCATAACGCTTATACCGAAGCCAAAAAAGCCGACGGAACTTATTGGAATACTTCAAATAATATTGCGGGTGCGGCTCAACCATTATTTTTGTATAATTCAGACGGTACAGCTCAAATTGACCAAGTGTTTAAGCCCGTTTGGATTACTGATTTAGCGGTGAGTTATAAAATCACCAATGCTTTGAACGTTACTATTGGAGCAAATAACTTGTTTGACGTTTATCCAGACCAAATATTTATCGACCCACGCAACGCTTACGGCTCAGTAGATTATGCTTCGGGACGTGATGCTTCAAACCGTGGACGTTTGTTATTTCAACCAAACCAAGGTGGCTATAATGGCCGCTACATCTTCGGACGTTTGGTATTTAATTTGTAAGAATATATCAAGTTTTTATCAAAAAAGC
>JANNEN010000404.1:0-17638 GCA_031378715.1 Emticicia sp. | reverse complement strand
GTAATTTTGGTGTTGGTGAAGTTTTTGCTATTGCTGGGCAGTCAAATGCAGGTGGTGCAGCAATTTATCAAAAGCCAGACGGTTCGTATGAAAATAACCCACAATTAAACTATAACAATACATTTGTAAAGTACAAAAATGAGAAAGTAGAATTTAGTAGAAATCAAGACCCTGGAGCCCCGTTTGATTCAAAAAACCCTGGTTCTCTTGATTATTCCTACTATTGGGGTAAGTTGGGTGAAGAATTAGCACAAATTATTCAAGTTCCAGTTGCATTTTATCAAACTGCATTCAGTGGAACGAGTGTTAGCGTTTGGAAAAATAGTGCTATTAACGGTAGCTCACCTCCTTATCCAAATGGAGCTCCCTACGTAAACCTTAAAAATGTTCTTCTAAAAACAAAAAATCAAGTTGGATTAAGGGCAGTTTTATGGCATCAAGGTGAAGATTATGTAAGTGGAACTAACTACAATGATGAATTGAATGATTTAATAGGAAAATCTCGATCAGATGCAGTAAATTCTAACAATATAGATTTGGCTTGGGTTGTTTGTCAAGTTTCACCAGGACCTTATCCAATTGCAAGTGGGGGAGACATTCTTACTTTTTCTCAAAATAGAGTAATAGGGTATGCAAATCATAGTACAAACCCCAATCCTGATATTACACCGTTATCAAGTACAGTTAAAGATTTTGGTGATAATTATTCTTCTATTTATGGTAGAAGTTATATTTTTAAAGGTCCAAATACAAATAATATTGGTGCAACAAGTAGGGTTGATGGTATTCATTTTAATCAAGCAGGTCAAGAACAAGCTAAAAATCTTTGGTTCAATGCTCTAACTACTACTTATAATGATGGTACAACGAATAAAAACTTCTTTGGTAATTCAAACCCAATTCCAAATAATCAAACCAATGATGTTCCTCCACCGAGTTGTGGTGTTTGTAATTCATTACCAGTAACCATAGGCACATGGGCTGGATATGAGGTTCAACTAAGAGACTTTGATGGAAAAAAAGCTCTTGTTACCGTAGTTCCAAATGGACCTGGTGGAGCAGCTAAATACTTTCCAAGAGGAAAGAACTATTGGAATTCAGTAGATAGAAGTGCTTATCCAAATTCTGGACAATATTATGCCTGTATAAATGTAGAGGATACAAACTGGGGTGGGCTAAGCTTTCCAACGTCAATTACTGGTACACCAGCAGGTTATAAGACATGTAATGAATGTGATGGTGCAAAGTACTTCTACCAAGGTTCTGCTAACTGTCCATCTAATCCATGTGGTGGTGGTATTACTCTTACTGCCAATCCAACAACAATTACTTCTGGTCAAATTTCTACACTAACAGTGACTGGGTGTAATGGTTCTATCACTTGGACGGGCTATGGAGGAGGAGAAAATCCTCGTACTGTTACACCTGCATCAACTACCCCGTATGAAGTTAGTTGTAATAATCCAGTTAGTTCACAAACTGTAACTATTACAGTTACTCCACCGCCAACTGGATGTGGAAATACCCCTCAAAATTATTGTGCAACAAGTCTAATACCCGCTGGGCGTTTTATGTTTAAAACTAATTACCCTACGGCAAATATTGGCGGACCGCTTTCAAGTCTGAATAGTGGTAATCCTCCATTCTATGGCAAAGCAGCTTACATGAATCAGTACGTGGGATGTTCGGGTTGTGTAATCTATCCAACCAGCAGTACCAATGATGTTACACTCCCACTCAATAGCTACCGAGTTGATTTTTGGGTAAACCAAGTAATGGGACAGACTATGAAGTTATACGTGAACGGCGTGTTGAAATGGAGTCAAGTTATTAATGGCTCTTATGACTCGTTTTATTTTGCTTATCCAGATTTTAGTTCTGTTGTATCGGGCGACCGTGTTTATTTATATGTTGGAGACCCTGCAAATGGCAGAATCTCATCTGAAAAGAATTCGACCACCCTCCAACCCGACGACGTAACCCTCTCACCAAACCCAAATAATGGGGTGTTCAAGGTGAGTGTTACTTCGACTACTGAGAAAGAGGTTCAGTTGATTATTACCAACAAATCGGGTAAAATACTCTCAACTCGCAAAGTAAAACTGACGGAGGGAGTTAATACTTTCGATTTCAAAATCTCCGAAATGGAAGGTTTGTATCTCCTTAATGTCATTGATGGCAATGTGCGTTTCAATAAGCAAGTTGCAAAAATTGAGGAAGAATAACGAGTAGTTTACAAGCAAAAAACAAAAAAGCATCACTCGAAAAGTGGTGCTTTTTTGTTTGGTGACTTGATAAAAAAGGGGAAATATGAGCATTTACTCAGTCTAAAAAATACTGAATACTTGAAAATTATTCAACTTGATGTCGAAAATAAATCAGAGCTTAATGATTTCTTGCAAGGTTGTAATATTGAACAGGTTCTAACTAAAAGAGCAGAAACATTTCTCTGCTTTTTTAGTTTTTTATAAGCTAATTTCTCCCATCGCTCCCTACGGATTTATCACAATCTTCTGCACACACTTTTTCCCATCTTCGCCAAGCACCACCACAAAGTGCATACCTTTATTGAGTTGCACATCGGGGCGAATGCGAATAATACCCATTTCGTCTTTTTTCAAATCGAACGAGTAGGCTTGTCCGAGCATATCATAGAGTTTTATTTCTTTTTCCTTGATATTTCGCAAGTACAAGTTCACGACATCACCAACGTTCCACGGGTTCGGGAAAACTGAACAAATCGGAGCCGCATCGGTGAAGTTTACTTCGATTCCGTCCAGATATTTCTTCGTTCCATCTTTGTCGATATACACCAAACGGTAGCAGTTTTTACCCGTAAGTGGCTGATAATCAACCTTTTCGTAAGTACTACTTACTCCATTGGCTTTTATTTCGGTCAGGGCAACGAAGTTTTTACAATCGGCACTGCGTTCCAAAATAAACTTTTCGGCTTTGGTTTCAAACTTGGTTTGCCAGTTAAGTTGCACGTTTTTCTCGGCGGTTGGCTTTCCCGTGAAACTTATTTCGGTAAAATCATTGGCCGTTGCTCCATTTTCGGAGAAAGTATTTACATCAAATTGTAGATAGAAAAAATCTTTGGCCAGTTGATTTCCGACAACGTTTTTATAAATAACTTCGCTGTTTCCGTCATTAAAATTATCGTTATTTTCAAAACCACAATCTTCATTTTTACCATCGTAATGCACAATATTAAAATCTTGAATTGTCAGAGTTAGCAGATTTGATGCCGTTTTGTATTCCGTCAATTCATCGTTTTGGTAAAAAATTCGGAGCGAAACTGGTTTCTCAAATTTCTTTAAAGTTGAACTCTGAAAATCGACGTAACGAGCCATGAATTTGGTGTCGTTTTGGGTTTTCGGAATTGCTCCACTTCCACGTCCGTAATGACGAATCGAAATCGAAACTTTGCCCAAATCCAAACCATTCGGATTGACCGAAGCATAAAGTTTTCCCGCATTATCGTATAAATCATACCAGCGATTGCCCTTCACATCATCAGTCGAGACCTGCACACAATTACTGAAATTATTATCGAAAGTAGCAATGCACGGAGCAATATTTACCCTCACTCCTACCCGCTCGCTTTCGCAGTTTGCCGTATTTTTGGCACTAACAAAATAATTGAACGAACCATCGGTTTTTGTGTCAGGAATGAGTGAAACGAGACCATCTTTTGCAGTACTTGAAACATACCAAAACAAGGCATTTTCTCGGTCAGTTGTTGCGGTGAGAGCAATACTCGGGGCATTTCGGCAATACGAAATATCGTTCGCCGTAGGTTTTGCAGGAACGGGTGAAACGACTAAATCAAAACTTTTTCGCTCACTTTCACAGCCAAAACTCGTAATTTGAGTTACGAAATAAGTGGTTTTTCCAACTTTATTTAGGTCAATTTTTGGCGTGATTTTACTACTTGTTGTACTCGAAACGGCATCGTACCACAGCAGAGTATTGGCAGCCGTAACCGATTTTTCCAAACTAAATGCAAGGTTCTGGCACACGGATTGATTACTCACTTGTGGAGCAACTGGCGTAGGTTTTACTTCAACTTTCAAATCATCGGTCGTGCGTACACAAGTATTTTTTTCATCAACAAAAAACAAAATTCTACCCCGATAAGCTGCTGCTTCATTGACGATTGCCGTTCCCTCTTGATTGGTCGGAATATCGGTGTAAACATCGCCCATTTTCTTTTGCCATTGGTACGAAGCAATTTTTCCTTGTAGTGTCAAACTACCAAAATTTAGCTTGGTCGCATTGCCATCACATAAACTTACATTCGATAGCGTACCGATGATTTTATTGACCGTCAAACTCGCTTCTTCCGACACAACCGAACCTTTATCATCTTTAATAGTGCAACGGTATTTGCTTAGATTTGGATTTTCATTATTATCTATATTCTTGATAATCAATGAGTTAGCTATTTCGTTTGGGATATTCGAGAAAACACTTTCGTTTGGTTTCTGGCGTTGCCATTGGTACGTAAGACCATTTGGCGAACTTGCCGAAACGCTAAAAGTTACCGAATTTCCATCACAATCGGCTTGCGAAACGGGCTGTTTAGTAAATTTCAAACTCGGAATAATGCTCGCTGTAATTGCGGTACGGCTACCCAAGCAACTGAACGCCGAAAGTTGGGCAACGTAGCGGGTGTATGTCCCTGCGGTCGTAAAAGTAGGTGCAGTTGTGGTGAAAGCCGTACCCGTTGGCGAGGTAAACCAATGCAAAACTTGCCCCTCTTTGGGCGAACCATCGGCCGTGAAAGTCAGAATATTTCCTTCCGAAATCGTACTTGGCGTAGTATTTACGGGGGCGGCTGGCAACGCTCCAACCTCCACATTGATAACCGCACGGGGGCTTTCGCAACCCTCGTCGGTGCGGTCAGTAACGTAATATTTGAAATTTCCTGCAACGCCCGTACTCGGAATCGGAGCAGTTTCGCTACCTGTTCCACCCGTTTCTTGGGCGTACCAAACGAGGTTTTGTACCGAACTATTGACTTTCAGACGAGCAGCCGTTGAGTTTTGACAATAAAAAATATTCGACACCGAAGGGGCGGGCGGAAAACCGCTCACAATGAGTTTTGCGGCATCGGTTGGCTCGGTACACTCAAAACCTTGGGTGTTGAACTTTACCAAACAACGGTAATAAACACCTTGTTCGTAGGTGGCATTGCTAAACTTCAAGGCACTCGTGGTGCTTCCGCTGATACCATTTCCGTTGCTCAAATCTGTCCACGGGCCGCTTGTACTTGGTCGGGTTTGCCATTGGTAATTTATTACATTTCCTGTAATAGTGAAATAATTTTGCAGGTTAAATTCGTTCGTTTGACCGAAACAAATACCCAAATTTGGCATCGAACCCGAGAGCGAATTTACGCTCAAAGTAGCTACTGTGGTGCTTAAAGACTGCCCACCGTTACTGACAATACAACGGTATTGGGTCAGGTGTGGATTATTGACATCACCCACATTCGACACCGCCATCGACCGAGCAAACCATCCTCTGATTCCCGTACTTTCATCGGTCAGATTTATAAAATCGGCCTCAGAAGGACGTTTACGCTGCCATCGGTAAGTAAATGTCGGATTTGGCCCAACGGCAACCACACCCATAAAAACCGAATTTCCCTTACAATCGGCCTGCGTGGCGGGTTGCTGGGTGATGCGGAAAGTATCCAAAACTTTGGCAATAATCGGTAATCTTACACTTTCGCAAGCCGTCAAAGGATTGGTTTGTGTAACCCAATACGAATACGTACCCACGGCCGTGAAGGTAGGTGCGGTAGTCGAACCCGTGCCGCCCGTAGCTCGGTCATACCAAAGCAAAGTCGCATTCGCTACGGTCGTGCTTGCCGAAAACACCAAAGTTGCGGGGGTGATCACATCGGAGGTGGTATTAATTGGCTGTGCAGTGGCGTTTACAGTAACTTCATAAGGTGCCGAACTCACCATAAAACCGCATTGCAACGAAGTACAAGTAACCGAATATGAGGTGTTTACAGTCGGAGAAACCGAAATCGAAGCCGTACTTTGCCCGCTCGACCAACTGATTGTTCCATCACAATTATTGGCGGTTAGCGTGGTTGCCCTGCCCAAACAAACGGTATTATTTCCCGAAATTGTGGGCGTAGAAGCAACTAAAACCGTAAGTTTTGCCCCGTTGGAATCATCTTCGGTGGTGTATCTGGCACAAGTTGAAGAGCCGACAACGAAATTAACTTTGCAACGATAATATTGTTCGTCAGCATTTGTCGCATTATTGATGTTCAAAATCGTGGCGGTTGCTCCCGAAATATCATTCCACGTTCCCGAAGTACCCACTCGCTTTTGCCATTGATAACTCTGAATCGTGCCAGTGGTCGTGATTGCTGTTAAATCAAAAGTCGTATTTGTACCTCCACAAATGGTTTTATCGGCAATACTTCCCGTTACGGAATTGACCGTTAAAACGGCGGCGTTTGATGTAATTGAGCAAGTTGCATTTGAAACAATTACTTTGTATTCGGTTAAATTTGGGTCGCTTGCACTTCCTACATTACTGATAGTCAGTGTGTTAGCTGTTGCTCCCGAAATATCCGTGAAAGTTCCGTTCGGTATTTTGCGTTGCCATTGGTAAGCCGTTGCGGGGCTTGCAGTTACCGAAAACGAAACCGAATTTCCGTTACAATCGGCCTCATTTCGTGGTTGAGTGGTGATGGTTGGATAATTATTTACTGTAACTGTTATTTGATTACTGGCATTGCTTGTGCAAATTCCATCAAAGCAAGTAGCAGTATAATTACTTGATAATGAAGGGTTTACACTAATGCTTGTCCCCGTATTACCATTGCTCCACGTTACCAAACCTGTGCAAGCCGATGCGGTCAGATTGGTAGATTGACCACTACAAATAGTTGCCGTTCCGCTAATAATTGGTGGCGGAACTGGCGTGCCTCCCGAAGCAACCGTAACCGTTGAAACATTGCTGGTGGTACTTACGCAATTATTTGCCGAACAGATGGCCGAATAAGTTCCCGAAGCCGAAACCGAAAGCGTACTTCCCGACTGTCCGCTTGCCCAAAGAACCGTACCATTGCAACCACTTGCGGTTAATAAAGTTGATTGCGTTGGACAAATAATGACCGATGCTGGGGTGATGATTGGGGCAGTTGGTACGTAGTTTATCGTCACTTTCACCACCGCCGAAGTGGCATCATTACACTGAGTCGAACCCGTTCCCGAACAAGTATATGTTACCCTAAAATATTTTACAACTGCATTTAAAGTACTGTTAGTCAGCGTTTTAGATAAACTCAAACCGCCCGTTTGTTCGGTAATAAAGCCGCTCGAAGTCGAATTTGACGACTGCCAAGTCGGCACGCACGTACCAAATCCGCCAATCGTAGTAGCACTTAAATTAAGACTTGCACCCGAACAAAGCGTTTTATCGCTCGCATCGGTAATCGTGATTTGTGGGTCGGGGACAATCGTGATTTGATGCACATTCGAGAACTTGATTTCGCCACAAGCATCGCTTATTTTTCTACGGAAATAATTCGTTTCGGTCAAAATATCGGGGTCAAAAGTCGTAGCCGTTGCCCCCGAAATATCAGTGAAATTTACGCCATCGGTCGAAACTTGCCATTGGTAAACGTAGGGCGTTTTGCCACCACTTCCCAAACTCACGCTCGAAATTGAAAGCCCGTTATAGCCCGCACAATTAGTAGTTGTGGGTGAGGTTTCGATGTTTCCTGCGGTCAAAACTGGGAGAATTGTTACGCTGAATGTTTGGGATTTTGAACAACCAGTACTACTAATTTTTTGGGTCAAAGTAAAATTAAATGTTCCCGTTTGACCTGCGGGAATCGTTACCGAAATCGGTGAAATTGGCAAATTTGCGTCCGTAATGGCTACGAAATTTGGCATATTTGATGTCAAACTGTACTTGTCGGGGCTTCCCAATGTTGATGTGTATGGTAAGCTGAAACTCGTGACTGAATTGCAAATGTTATTTATCGTGCCGACCGTAAAATCTACCGTCGGGGCAACCGTTACCGTGACCGAATTACTGACTAAACTCGTACAAGAATTTTCAGCACAAATGGCTGTGTATGAGGTACTTACGCTCGGACTCACGGGGATAATCGAACCCGTTGAGCCGTTGCTCCAAGTAACAATTCCCGTGCAATTACTCGCTGTTAAAGTCGCAATTTGACCACCGCAAATGCTCGTACTTCCCGACAAAACGGGCGGGTTTACGGTATTTACAATTACCACAATTTCGTTGCTGGCGGCACTCGTTCCGCAACTATTTGTACAAACTGCCGTGTAGCTCCCCGCACTCGAAACCGTGATTGCGTTTGTGTTGGCGGCATTGCTCCAAACCACATTTCCGTTGCAGCCCGAAGCGGTTAAAGTCGTGCTAACTCCCGCACAAATCATGGCCGTTCCGCTTATCGTTGGCACGGCTGGCAAAGGATTTATCGTCACTTTCACCACCGCCGAAGTGGCATCGTTGCATTGAGTCGAACCCGTTCCCGAACAAGTATATATTACCCTAAAATATTTTATAACTGCACTTAAAGTACTGTTAGTCAGCGTTTTAGATAAACTCAAACCGCCCGTTTGCTCGGTAATAAAGCCGCTCGAAGTCGAATTTGATGACTGCCAAGTCGGCACGCAAGTACCAAATCCGCCAATCGTGGTGGCACTTAAATTAAGACTTGCACCCGAACAAATTATTCTATCACTCGCATCGGTAATCGTGATTTGTGGGTCGGGGACAATCGTGATTTGATGCACGTTCGAGAACTTGATTTCACCACAAGCATCGCTTATTTTTCTACGGAAATAATTCGTTTCGGTCAAAATATCGGGGTCAAAAGTCGTAGCCGTTGCCCCCGAAATATCCGTGAAATTTACGCCATCGGTCGAAACTTGCCATTGGTAAACGTAGGGCGTTTTGCCACCACTTCCCAAACTCACGCTCGAAATTGAAAGCCCGTCATAGCCCGCACAATTAGTAGTTGTGGGTGAGGTTTCGATGTTTCCTGCGGTCAAAACTGGGAGAATTGTTACGCTGAATATTTGGGATTTTGAACAACCCGTACTGCTGATTTTTTGGGTTAGAGTAAAACTAAACGCTCCCGTTTGACCTGCGGGAATTGTTACTGAAATCGGTGAAATTGGCAAATTTGCATCCGTAATGGCTACGAAATTTGGCATTAACGAGGTTAAGCTGTATTTGTCGGGCGAGTTTGTTGTAGCTGTGTAGCGTAAATCAAAACTTGTGGCTGAATTACATGAGTTATTCAATGCCGAAAGGGTAATCGTTGGCAAAGGATTTTCGGTAATGGTGTGAATATTCGATGCCATACTTGTACAAGAATTTTGCGTACAAGTAGCACTATACGTTCCTACTAAGGCACTTATCGTACTTCCTGCACCACCCGTACTCCATGAAATTGTTCCTGTGCAACCGTTGGCAGTGAGTGTTGTTGAACTTCCCGAACAAATACTTGTAACTCCCGAAATTGTTGGGGCATTTGGAACCGCATTTACCACAATCGTCTGTAAATCCGAAGCGGGACTAACGCAACCACCAACCGTGCAAGTAGCGGTGTAAGTGCCTGATGCTGAAACAGTTACGTTATTATTTGTAATTCCATTCGACCAAATTACTGTTCCCGAACAGCCATTGGCAGTCAGTAAAATATTCGTTCCTGCACAAACAATATTATCGGCATCGTCCGACGAAATCGTGGGTTTTGCAGGAATCGCATTTACCACAATCGTTTGCAAATCCGAAGCGGGACTCACACAGCCACTCACCGTGCAAGTAGCGGTGTAAGTGCCTGATGCTGAAACAGTTACGTTATTATTTGTAATTCCGTTTGACCAAATTACTGTTCCCGTGCAACCGTTGGCGGTAAGTATAGTAGTCGTTCCAGCACAAACAATATTATCGGCATCGTCCGACGAAATCGTGGGTTTTGCAGGAATCGCATTTACCACAATCGTCTGTAAATCCGAAGCGGGACTAACGCAACCCCTAACCGTACAAGTAGCCGTATAAGTGCCTGATGCTGAAACAGTTACGTTAATATTTGTAATTCCGTTTGACCAAATTACTGTTCCCGTGCAACCATTGGCGGTGAGTGTCGTAGAACTTCCCAAACAAATACTGGTAGCTCCCGAAATAGTTGGGACATTTGGCACGGGATTTATTAAAATACTCGTTGAAACTGTCGAACTTTCGCAAGTTGCATTCAACGCACATTTAAAATCATAGTTCAGCGTGGTAGCAGATGTATAAGTCACAGGGTTTATGCTGACACTATTTCCTGATGTCCAAGTTCCATTATTTAATCGGTATTGACCGTTCCCCGAAGTACAAGAAACTGACAAAGTGAAATTTGTTTCATTGTTGCAAAACGTAGTTTTTCCTGCCGAATTGATGATTGTGGGCGTTGTGGGCGTAGCGTTTACATTAATCGTCGTAGCCGTTCTTACTGTTTGGCAAACAAGATTAGTCGTAATTTGCTGTTCACGGGCTACGTAATAAGTGGTGGTGGTCGTTAGATTTGGCGTTGTAAAACTCGTTCCCGTTGTTGTTTGGGTCAATGTTGTGGCATCGGGAAACCATTTATAAACCCCCGAACTACTCGGAGAAACAATACTCAAAGTCTTGGTGCCACTTCCGCAAATTTCGGGCGTGTTTCCTGTAATGTTCGGTACATCACCCCAACCTTGTGCGGTTACAGCTGAATTTGAAGTTGTTGCGGTACAATATCCCGAAGTTACAACCGATTGGTAAGTATTGGCCGCAGAGATTACAAAGGTTTGATTGGTTGCAGACAAAATATTTCCTGCCAAATTTTGCCATTGATAGCTGTAAATGCCATTTCCGCCCGTCGGATTTGCGGTTAATGTTGTGCTATTATTCAAAACTCCCGTGGTACAAAAAGCATTTATGCCCGATATTGCTCCTGCTGTGAGGGTCGGCGTAATTTCGACATCAATTTTTGCTCTCGATCCTTCACAATTATTTACATCTTTTTGAGAAACATAATAACTCGTTGTTCCTGCAATATTAGTTAAAGGCGTAACAGAAGCTGTCGAAGTGCCACCCGTAGCATTTGTACCGTACCACAAAAGCGTATTCGGACTCGTGGCAGTAGCCAAAAGTGCCGTTGCGGTAGCATTTTGGCAATAACCAATCGGTGAGGTAGCCACGGGAGCTACTGGCAAATCATTGATAGTTACAATAATTATTGTTTTGGGGCTTTCGCAGTTGGCAGGTGAAGCACTTTTTTGGCTTACTTTGAATGTTTGAGTACCGACCGTACTGGTGCTGGGCGTTGGGGCGGTTGATAAAATATTATCATTGGCATCGTACCAAACCAAGGTATTTGTTCCCAAGACGGTGGCTGTTAGTGCGGTAGCTGTTGCATTTTTGCAGTAACTTAGAGCAGTAGTAGCAACGGGAGCAGCAGGATTTGCATTGGTAACGACCGCAACAGCCGCCCGAGTACTTTCACAATTATCAGCGGTTTTCTGACTTACATAATACGTTACTGTACCTACCGTTGTTGCACTTGGCGTTGGTGCAGTTGCCGATGAAGTACCGCCCGATGCGTTTGTGCCATACCACAATAAGGTATTCGTGCCAGATGCCGTTGCAGAGAGTGCCGAAGTTGTGGCATTTTGGCAATAATTTACCGAAGTTACGGCTGGCGATGTTGGCGTTGCGTTTATTTTTACGGTAAAATTTTGGGGTGTGGAGATGCACTCAGTTGTGGTACTACGTGCCGTAACAACAAACTGATAAGTATTAGCGGTAGTATTTACGGGAATCGTTACTGCAATAGGTGATGTTGGAAGCGTGGTCGTATTAGATAAATTTGCAAATCCACTCATGGCGGGACTTCCTGTGGCAATACTATATCTGTTGGGTGAGCCTGTGGTGGTGTAAGCCAAATTAAATGTGGTTATATTATTACAAATATCAGCTACTGATACCAAGGATATAGTTGGTAGTGCCGCAACTATGAGAGTCGTCCCAGTTGATTTGACGCTCGTACAACCCGAAGATGTATTTGTACAAGTTGCTTTATAGGTATATGACCCAACAGCATTTTGGGTGATTGTCAGATTAGCTCCCGTGCCAACCTGAACATTGTTTGCATCATACCAAGTAGTTATGTTTGGCGAACACCCATTAGAGTTCAAAATAGCTGCCACGCCGATACAGCCTTTTTCAGTAATACTTGTGTGGATAGGTATCGCAATGGCATTTACTACCAATCGAGCATTATCGGAGGTCGTGGTGCAAACCACAGTTCCCCCTCCGTTATCATTTCCTGCCGTAATCGGGAATGTAACAAGGCACTGATAATAGGTATCATGTTCGGTAGCGAAGGTTGCTCCTGTAATCGTCAAAGCGTTGGTGGTGGTGTTACTATAAACGCCACCATTCGAGATATTAGTCCACGTACCAGCCAAACCAATTCGTTTTTGCCATTGAAAACTTGGCGTAGTTCCTTGTGTGTTTAGGGTAAAAGTAGCATTTCCGCCCTCACAGATTGTTTGGCTTGTTAAAGTACTCGTTGTAATCTTATTCACCGTCATCACCGCCACGTCCGAAGTTAAGGTACAAGTGTTTCCGTCAGTTATAATACAACGATACTCCGTCAGATGTGGATTTGCGGCATTGCCGATATTTTCAACTTTTATTCCACTTACTGCATTTACGGTGATATTTGCATCACCCGTAACCGAAGCAAAACTCCCGCCTGGAAGTTTTTTTTGCCATTGATAAGTTAGTGTCCCTGTTCCCGATGCCGTTACATTAAAGATAATATCATTGCCATCACAGTCGGCTTGTGAGGCAGGCTGCACCGAAATAACAGGCCTTTGGGGCGTAACCGTCACTGGGTCAGAAGGTTGCGTATTTAATCCACCGCAGTTGGTGAACAAGCAACGGTAAGTGTCAGTGGTGATCACATTACTGAGATTTAGCGTGGTGGTTGCTCCACTGGCGAGGCTGCCCGTAGCCCCTGCAATGGTTAGATTATCCCAGTTTGCTCCGTTTTGTTTTTGCCAAATAAAGGCATCATTTCCCGTGGCGGTGGCACTTATTGAGGTATTACTTCCGAAGCAAACAGTTGGTGGGGTGGGTGAGGTTGTAATAGTGATTGGGTTGTTGATGGTGAAGGTGGCTTTGTAATTTGCCCCATTATTACTGTGATAAAAAGCACCCGTTGGCGAACCATTTCCCTCAAAATAAACTTCCAAAAAATAGTTTCCATCAGAACGTCCACTAATCAAATCAACACTTTGATTAGCTTCTTTCCATCGCTGGTCATTAACTCCGCAACTATTGTTAGACAGATTAGCCTCAAAAGGAGTATTAATGTTAGAGAAAGCGGGAGCAGTAGTAGATGCTTTATAAATACGGTAGTACATCTTTGCACCTGTAACATTCTGTCCACAACCTTTGAAAGTTTTTATTTCCGCACCCACGAGTTTAACATTACTGTTACAAGCGAACGTTCCTAAGTTTGTGTTATCAATATCAAATTGCCCAGAATTACCACTACCTACGTAATAAGTTTCTGAACCATTATTATATTTTAAAATCATTGCACTGTAAAAAATACCCTGTGCGGAAGTTTTGAAAACAAACCCAAAATTGAGCAAGAAACTCAATAATAACACTTTTAAAACTACAAAATAAAAATTCTTCATAATGGTTAGATATTTAAAAAAACTAAAATCATAAAACTTGGTGTAAATTAACCGATTCAAATCGGTTACTAAAATAATCAACGTACTTGCCTTTTGCATATCCGAATAAATTCGGCAACGGATTTTCTAAAAATATTTTCGATTACTAAACCAAACCTCTGTAATTCTTCGTGAACCTTAGTTCCTTAGTGGTAAAATCATTTACTCCCTCCGCAACCATCAATGTACGCCTCAAAAATCGCCCCTTGTTCGACCTTAAAACCTGGTTTCAGTAAAATATTTTTAGCCGCATCGTACTTTATATTAGCCCCAATTTGCAATAAATTTTCGGCCGAAATACTATTTGGTGATTCAAATTTCAGCGTGCTACCGTTGGCTAATTTTTTAGTTAAATTATAATCAAAACACGGAGATTCTCCTTGAACAAAAACCGTAAAACTACGGGGAGGTAACGAAATAAAAATTCTGTTTTGAGCATCAGTTGTGGTCGTCAATGTGTTTGATTTTTGCAGAATATCCGTAAATTTAGTTCCCGCAGGATAGCGGCTCGTGTTGGCTATCAGATGATTTACTTTTAGGCTGTCGTTGCCGAAATTAATAGCCACGATTATCTCCCGCTTGCCCGCACTTCCCGTTGAGTCAAGTTGATAAATCAAACTCCGCCAATGTTGCCCTTTTTCGTAAAAATTAGGACTCGGCACGGGGTTCAACGCTCCGCCGTAATGGTTCAAATAATACACATTCTGCGAGCCGTTGATGAATCGTTTCTGGATTTGCAGGAGTTGATCAATCTCTTTTTTCATCGGTTGTAACGTCGTTGGGTGATAATCAAAAGTGTAGCTATCGGTGCCATAAGTAGTGTTTTGGGCAGGATAACCGTAATAATCGGGATAAAAAATCGTTGGTACACCCAACTGATTGTTAGTCAGAATGTAGGCATAAGCCAATATCGGATTTTGCCAAATCAAGGCATCGCCATTGCTGGGCGTGGCACTCCTAAAATCATGATTATTGACAAAAGTTACGAGGTTAAAACCGCTCATATTTCGCCCATCTCGAAAACTATTATAGAACGCATTTCGGGCATCAGCACCATTATCACAGGCTTGTTTGAGGGCATCTCGCAGAGCAAAATCAAATACTTTTGGCTGAATCACCGCCCGTGCCGCCACGCTCATCGAAGCCTTTACATCGGCCACCCAGTTCTGAATCGCAGGGTTTTCTTGCCCGTACCACTCCCCTACCACCAAGTCGGGAATCTTGTTGGCGTTGTACATTTCGGTTAGCATTTTCCCGACAAAGTTTGCCTCAAAATGCTTGATTGCGTCCATGCGTAAGCCCCGCACGGTTAGTTCGTCATACGCCCATTTTGTCCAAGCGATGAGCGTATCCCGTGCCGCCGTTTGGTTATGGTCGTAGTCATAAAAATAATCCAAACTTTGCATACTCCACTGCGGCCCAAGGCAGGTGGTCGTTGCTCCGCCCGCCGTACTTGCCCCGTATTCATTCCAGTTTGGGCGGAACGATTTCCAGTTGCTTCCGCCACGCCCACTCTGCAAGCCCGTAAAGTCGGTATAAGTCTGAAATTGCACTTTATAAGCCGCCGAGTTCCAGTTGGTCGGGTTAGCAATATCGGTGCTTTGGGCAGTGTACCAAATTTTTGAGATGCGGTGGTCGGTATAATCACCACAGAGATTTATGGCCTGAATCACCAGCGTATCGCCCACCGCATTAAAATCATTGGCGGCAATGGTAATCTTAAATTCATCAATGTCGTTGGCCGATTCAAACGTATTCCAGTAGCCTTGTTTTAGATTGGTGGCATATTCTGCCCCCGAAGCGGCAATATCTGAACTAACGGTAATGGCTGTGTTTTTTGGATTACAAATATTCACAAAGTCCCAGGCCTGACCACCGCCTTTTTTAGTTGTGGTGGCGTAAAACATTATTTTTTTGCCAACATAGCCACCCGAACGAGAGCCAATACTGACGTAGTACGTGCCAACGCCCAAGCCCGTAACCCCACCCACGGGGATAATCATGCGTACACGGTCGGACGGAAAAGGCGATTTAAACGAAGTTCCCGCACAGTTTCCCGTGTTGCTTCCTGCCTGAAAAAGCATGTATTCCTTCACGGCATTATTGGCTTCTGGATTGCCCCCGTCACGGTGATTATAGACCATATCGCCCACCGTTTTTAGGTTATTGGCCGTAAAAGCGGCAATCATATTTTTGATTTCTTGCTTCGTACCGAGGGCAGTTTGGGTAGAATTTTGACCAATAAAAAGGTCTTTGGGGTCGTAGCCACCCGACTTGTTGCCATTGCCCGCAAAGGGCGGAAACCAAATATGACTAAATCCTGCGGCGGAGAGTTCGGCGGCTTTATTTTTGAGGGTGTCCGACCAGTTGTAGCCTTGACCAGTTTTGGGATAGTCCCAATAAAACCCTTGTAGCATTACTTGCTGGGCAAAAACAGTAGAAATACCTCCGAAGTAAATCCAGAGGAGGAGCGAAAAGCGTTTCATGTTAATTTTTTGTTAAAGTATTGTCGTAACTTCAAAATTAGCACAAATGTTATAACTTACGCTTGGTTTACTGCACTTTTTTTATATTTTTCAGCATTATATATGGAAAAAGTATTTCGATTCAAGATTTATAACGGAAATTTACTTTTCAAAAACCACTTTTTCGTACAAATCGCCCAACGTGATTTCACAATCCAAAACTTTGAGCGTAGCGGCATCACCGTGCAACGAAACATAAAGCCATTCGTCGGCAACTCGGCGGTAAGATTCTACTTTTTTTTCTTTCTGCGACACAATCACATATTGTTTCAATGAAGGAATAGATTGGTAGCAATTCCATTTTTCAACGTGGTCATATTCGTCACTTGATACCGAAATAATTTCTACAATTAACGCAGGATTGAGCGTAGCCTTCATTGTTTGCTTATAGTCCCGATAAATGGGTTCGCCTTCTACCATTTGCACGTCAGGATAAAAATAACGACGATAATCCTCAACGTAAAGCAGACGATTGCTTCCGTAGATTTTGAAATCAAGTTTACGATAAAAATGATTGAGGAAATAAATAAAATTTCCTACTAATAACTCATGTGTTGCTGTTGCATATCCCATATCTCTAATATATCCGTTTAAGAACTCATACCGCTCCGAAGAATCATCTTCATTGGCCAATTCTCTGTCCAAATAGTCTGATTCTGACATTTTTACACGAATTTTTTGCTTTATTTCTATGGTTTCGAGCATGATTTTTTAGGTTTATTGTCAAAAATAGCAATTATAAACACCTATTCCAAAAACGCATAAAAATTATCTTTTGAAATTACCTCAAAAATTGAATTGATGTATGTTTCAGTAAATATCTGCGGCGGTTTTACTTTTTTATTGACATTCCATTTGAACTCAAAGGCGTGTAATTGCCCATTTTTATCTTCGATATAATCAATTTCTTGCTGTTGGTGGGTTCGCCAAAAATAGCTATTCACGTAATTTTCTTTATATTCATTTGATTTTCTTCGTTCTGACATCAAAAAATTTTCCCATAAATTACCCGTATCTTGCCTCAACGAAAGCGGTCGAAAATCGCCAATAATGGCATTTCTGATGCCTGTATCGTAGAAATATATCTTTCTTTTTTTGTTTAGTTCATTGCGTAAATTCCTACTGAAAGGTGTAAGTCGAAAAATGACGTAAGATTTTTCGAGTAAACTGATATAAGTTTCGATTGTGTTTTTATCTACATCAAGCAAGTTTGCCAGTTCAGTATAACTCACTTCACTACCAATTTGTAGAGCCAATACTTTCAGAAGTTTGTCTAAAAGTTCGGGTTTTCTAATGTTTTGATAATTAAACAAATCTTTA
>JANNEN010000390.1:0-24464 GCA_031378715.1 Emticicia sp. | reverse complement strand
GAAAACCGCTTACCTCAATTTGGGGCATAACAACATTCCGTCAGGAAACTATATCTTGGAAATAACAAAAGATGGGCAGGTGCTGAAAACCGTTAGAATAACCAAGATTCAGTAGCTAATCACTTGAATATCAGATCTTTAACAAAATAAAAAAACAAACATTGCACCACTGCCCACGCCATAGCACTGATGAGCATTTGTAGGATAATGGCTCGTTTGTCGTACCGAAAAGCGACTGAAAGTGCCGCTCCAATGGGTGGCGTAAACAATATCGGGGTGAGGAGAGCAATGCCCGTAAGGCCAAATTTTTGCCTGATTTTTACACCGAAGCGGGTCATCTTAGTAAAACGTTTCGGCTTAGTTTTTTGAAAAAACCGCCTCAAAAAATCGCCCGAAAATGTCACCAACGTAATTGTTAGCATCATTCCTATGACCGAACAGACGGCCGCTTCAACCCAAGTCAGTTTTAGGGCAAGTCCCGTCAATGGTCCTCCCGCAAATTTTAACATACTAATGGCAATAACCGAGATGTATTTTGCAAAATTCATGTGATTTCGTTGTGGATTTTAGTAAAACCTAAACCAATTTAAACAGGTTCCTCATCAAAAGGTTGTTTTTTTGACAAAGAAATGCAATTTTTGTTCAAAAATAAAATAAAGCTGTTCAAAGCTGCTCTTTTTGCGTATAAATGGTTGTATAGCCAAACCTTAGCCCATGAAACTACCGATACTACTTATCACAATCCTTTGTTATTGCCTAAATACTCAAGCCCAAGATACGCCCGCCGACACCCTCCAACCCAGCAAAACTGATGTTGTTATGCCCGCCGATAGCACCTCGGAAGAGGAAGAAAGTGAAGACGAAACCGCCGCTGAGGAAGAAGAAAAAGACAGTACACCCACCAAGTTTCGCTACCGAATACCCGTCGATGGGACTTACACATCGGGTAATGTGGAGCGGGCTTTGGTGCAGCTATCGTCGGGTTTGGAATGGAATATTAGCAAATTAATAAAATTACAGAGCAATCCGTCATATATTTACGGGCAGCAAAACAAAATCTTAACCGAGCGAGAAACCTTCATAGACCTCCGTACGAGTATTTTGCACGAACGAAAACTGTACTATTTGGCCTTCACTTCGTTTGAAAAAAGTAACCTCCGAAGGATAAACAATCGCTTTGTAGGAGCAGCGGGGCTTGGTTTGAAGATTTTGCAGAAGGCAAACGCTTATATTTCGGCAACAAACGTGCTGCTCTACGAGAAGACTGATTTTGTGGTAAACGAAAAGTTTCCCGACCGCAACCTTTGGCGAAACTCAACCCGATTATTTGGCGAATACACGCTGCATGATAAGAAATTTAGCTTTTCGCACACGCTATTTTTACAGCCCAGTATTACCGAAAAAAACTTTCGCTGGAATGGCAATGTAATTCTGAAATACCAACTTTCAAAAACCATCAGTTTGCGTAGTACCGTAGAAAACTCTTACGAAAGCGTTGTGGTTCCTGGCCGAAAAAACAATGATTTTCGCCTAACTTTTGGTGTTGCTTACGAAGGAAAAAGGTGAGATTTTAATAAAAAATTTGAATCCAGATTGAGCGGGAAAGCCGATACATGACAGGAAAAACCATGAGCGTAAATAGCAGATAACAACTGATGAAGATTCGCCAGTCGAGGCGGGTTTCAAAGTATAAATAATAGCTCGCCACGGCCATCACAAAGAACATAATATTAAACACGTAGCTTACATACATTGCTCCGTAGAAAAAGCCCATTTCTCGCTCAAACTTTATACCACATTTAGGGCAATGCTCGTGCATAACCGTCATTTTGCCGAATGTATATGGATTTTTTGACTCAAATAAATTGCCCTCGTGACACTTCGGACATTTCATTTTTAGGGCAGCTTCAAGTTTATTCATCTTTTTCGTGCGAAACCTTACATTTCTAATAATTTGTAACAAAAATACGCAAGCTATCAGATAAAACTCATATTTTTGGAGAAAATTCAAATTCAATTATAAATGACTCTTTTAGAAATCCCTTGGAATGTTAATCCGATTATAGTAAAATTGGGTAGTTTTGAATTGCGTTGGTACGGACTTCTGTTTGCTTCGGGCTTCTTGTTGGGCTACCAAATTATGGCTAATATCTTCAAAAAAGAGAATAAACCCGAAAAAGACCTTGATACGCTCCTCTTTGTGATGATACTCGCCACCGTTATCGGTGCCAGATTTGGGCATTATTTTTTTTATGAGTTTGATGGCTTTCTTAAAAACCCAGGTACTTTTCTGCTTGACATGATTACGCCACCTTACCAAGGCTTGGCGAGCCACGGGGCATTGGTCGGTATTGTTTCGGCCTTGCTTCTTTATGCCCGCAGCCACAGAGATCAGCCGTTTTTGTGGATAGCCGATAGAATAGTAATTTTGGTAGCTTTGGCTGGTTTTTGTATCAGAATGGGGAATCTCATGAACCACGAAATTGTGGGTAAAGAAAGTTCGTTGCCGTGGGCGTTCCGATTTAACGTTTTTAGTATGTCCGAAGGAAAATTCGTGATGACCCCCGAGGGCTTCGCCCGCCACCCCGCCCAGTTATATGAAGCCCTTTCTTGCTTGGTGCTTTTTGGCGTATTATATTTTATTTGGCATAAATTTAAAGAAAAAACACCCCAAGGATTACTTCTTGGTGTGTTCTTGATTTGGTGCTTCGGACTTCGATTCTTTTATGAGTTTTTGAAAGAAAACCAAGAAGCATTTGAAGACAAAATGAGTTTGAACATGGGACAGATTCTGAGTATTCCAGCCGTAATGTTGGGCATCGGAGTATTGATTTATACTTTTACTCGGGCGAAAAATAAAGAAATTTCGTAAGTTTTTTGACGGTACTCTCACAAGAAAGGCTCTTTTTTATAGAAAAAGAGCCTTTCTTGTGAGAATAATACACTAATCTCGGTTTTCTGCAAAGTCCATGAGTTGCCTTACGTTGGTCACGATTTGGGTGTTTTCGGGTAGTTCAATGCCTTGGGCAATCACCTGATAGCCCGTCAGTAAAACCTTGATGCTGGCAAAAGTACTGCCAAGTTTATTAACGTAATTTTGTATTTCATCTTGCCCAGGAATCGAAGTAATGACCGAAAAAAGATAATCGGGTTTGTGGTGTTCATACACAAACTCCAATTCTGAAAACGGCATACTTTGACCCAAATACACTACTTTATTGTTTCTTGCTCTCAGGATAAAATTTGCGAAAAGTAGCGGAATTTCGTGATATTCGCCCTCGGGCGTGTATAAAACGTACTTTCTTGTGTTGGCGTTGGGTTTAATCACCTGTCCATCAATGGCTACGATAAGTTTCTGGCGAATCAAATTTGTGATAAAATGTTCTTGGGCGGGACCAATCGAACCTGTAATCCACAGCGTTCCGATTCGGCTCATAAACGGATAAATAATATTTATCATCGTATTCTCAAACCCGAATTGCAAGATGTTGGTTGCCATGATTTTCTCGAAGCGTTCTTCATCAATATCAATCATCGCAATGGTCAGGGCATGAATTTGATCGGGATAGTTGAGTTGTTTATCCGAAATTGCCATTACTTCTTGCGAAACCTCTTCAAGGGTTAGCTTGGCAATCGCCGAGATTTTGAAGTCGTGGGCTTGCAGCAATGCAATATTCAAGACCAACTTTAAATCTTTATCGTCATACGTGCGAATATTAGTATCCGTTCTTTTAGGATTAATTATGTTGTATCGCTGTTCCCAAATCCGTAGCGTATGAGCCTTAATACCAGATAACTGCTCTAAGTCTTTTATAGAATAATTACTCATTTTTTTGCTTCCTTAAAAAGTTGTTTTCTTCCTGTACTCAAATTGGGTGCAATGTTAAGGTAATTTCTTTGAATAAAAAATACCCCTTACTCTTTTCTCATTGACCATTTGTACAGACACAACAAAATACGGATAGTTATGTTCAGAAAAGGTGTCTTTTTATTTTGAGATAATTTACTGATTATCAACAAATTAGGAAGTGTTTTGTTTATCAAAAAAGGTTATTTTTGGGTCAAAAAGCTATAGTCTAATCGTACACGGCGAACTGTCTAAATACGATTGGGGGTAGTTTAATACAAGCAAAAGCGTCATAAATACTGACATCTATGACGCTTCCCGGCCAGCTATTTTCTACGCATACGCTACTGCCGTTTGCTTTTGTGTGCCCAGATTTTCGATGCCCAGCTCAACTACATCTCCTGCTTTGAGGTAGCGTGGGGGCTTGAAACCAAGCCCTACGCCCGCAGGTGTACCTGTCGAGATAACATCGCCTGGAAGTAAGGTCATAAACTGGCTAACGTAGCTGATAATGACTGGAATATCAAAAATCATATCGTCAGTATTGGAATCTTGTAGTAATTCATCGTTTACTTTCAACCAAAGACGCAGATTTTGGGGATCGCCCACTTCATCAATCGTTGCCAAAAATGGCCCCAAGGGTGCAAATGTATCGCAGCCTTTGCCTTTAGTCCATTGTCCGCCACGCTCCAACTGAAACTCCCGCTCGCTGTAATCATTATGTAAGCAATAGCCCGCAACATAATTCATGGCTTCGGCTTCGCTCACGTAACTCGCTTTTTTACCTATAACAAAGGCAAGCTCAACCTCCCAATCGGTTTTGTGTGAATTTTTTGGAATAATCACGTTGTCGTTGGGTCCACAAAGTGCCGAACTTGCCTTCGAAAACACTACGGGTTCGGTAGGTTTTGGCATACTTGACTCTAAGGCGTGCTTGGCGTAATTCAAACCAATACAAATAATTTTTGACGGACGAGCAACGCACGAAGCCAAGCGAACACCATTGGCTACCGTTGGGCAACCTTCAAGATTAACTTCGAGCCAGTCGGCTAATCGTGGAATACCGTTAGTAGTAAAGAAGTTTTCGTTGTAATCTTCGCCAAATGCTGATACGTCAATTTTTTGGCCGTTGGAGAGTATCACTCCTGTTTTTTCGTTGGTTGGCTCGCCAAAGCGGAATAGTTTCATGGAATTAATTTTGGGTGATAGAATGAATGTTTCTCAAAAAAAGGCTATGGCCAACAGCCGATAGCCATTATAAACCATTGACCATCAGCAGAATATCGTCAAGATACTCCCGTGAATTGCTTAGTCGAGGCACTTTGTTTTGTCCGCCCAATTTACCTCGTTTCGACATCCAATCATAGAATGTTCCGTTTTCTACGAAATGTACTTTTGGTAGCAATAGAGCCATATCTTTGTAGCGTTTTGCGTCATAATCGGCGTTTACTTTTCGCAAAACATCGTCTAAGGTTTTGATAAAAAGGATTTCATTTTCGGGTTTTCTCGAACATTCGATAATCCATTCGTGGCAACCCAAGCTACCGTCGCCCATGTAAACAGGCCCTGCCGTATAGTCGGCAATCGTGACATTTGCCACGGCACAGGCTTCCGTGATGGCGGCATCGGCATTTTCGATGACTACTTCTTCGCCGAACGCATTGATGAAGTGTTTTGTACGACCGCTTACTTTTATTCGATATGGGTCGATGGACGTAAACTTTATGGTATCGCCAATTTTGTATCGCCACAAACCCGCATTGGTCGAAATCACGAGGGCGTAGTTTTTATCTAATTCAACTTGCTCCAAGGTCAGGGTTTTTGGGTGTTCGGTTTCCCATGCTTCCATCGGAATAAACTCATAAAAAACCCCGTAATCAAGCATCAAGAGCATTTCGCCAACCCGACTGAGTTCGTCTTGAATGGCAAAAAATCCCTCCGAAGCATTGTAGGTTTCGAGGTAAGTTACCTGCTCAGATGGGAAAATCTTGGTGCGAAATAAATCTCGGTAAGGCTGAAAAGCCACCGCTCCGTGAACAAAAACCTCAAAATTTGGCCAAACTTCCAGTATATTTTTCTTGCCCGTTCGCTCCAAAATACTTTCGATGAGAACCACCGTCCACGTTGGCACGCCCAAAATACTCGTTACGTTTTCTTGGGTACAAATCTGCATCATTTGCTCCATTTTCTCCTCCCATTTGTCCATGAGGGCAACTTCACTCGGGGGCGTGCGAATAAAATCGGCCCATGCGGGCAGGTTTTTGGTGATAACCGCCGAAATATCGCCCGCTTGGGTATAAGTATTGAACGGATTTGGGTGAAGCGTCCCACCGATTGACAAACCTTTGCCCTCAAAAAGTTTACCTTCGGGACGATTGTTGAGATAAAGTGTCATCACATCTTTGCCGCCTTTGTAGTGGCAATCTTCGAGTGATTCTTCCGAAACGGGAATAAATTTGTTGCGGGCGTTGGTTGTACCCGATGATTTGGCAAACCATTTAATATCAGAAGCCCAAAGGACGTTTTGCTCGCCTTTCAGCACCCGCTCAATGTAGGGATAAAGCTCTTCGTAGGTCGAAATAGGCACTCTTTCCTGAAAATCCTTGATGGTGTCGATGCTGCTATAATCGTATTTTAGCCCCCATTCGGTATATCGAGCGTTTTCGATAAGGTCGTGGAAAATACGGTGTTGGGTGTCAATCGGGCGACGCAAAAACTCTTCAATGCGTTCGATTCGACGTTTCAGGAAAAAGCTAAGTATGTCGTTAAGCATGCTCATTCGGTGGCTTGGAAGCGAAAAACGCTTTTTCACCACAGATTTGGGTTATAGAGAACGGGAAATATACGGAAAATTAGGCTTTTTTTCTGACTCTCACAAACCTTTTGCTCGGTCGGGATAATCGGTGATGAGTCCGTCGCAGCCCACGGCTTTGATTTTTTCCATATCTTCTCGTTTATTGACCGTCCACGGAATTACTTTTATGCCCAAATCGTGCAATTCTTTTACCCGTTCTTGGCTCGCTTGCAAAAAATACGGACTCCAAATATCGGGCTTGAAACCTAATTTTTCGATGTTGAAAGCTACGTCATTATTATCCGTTGGTTCAATCAATGCCGCAAGCGAAACTTTTTTATACTTCTTTTCTGTGATTTGTTTTTGCCAAAATTTCAACACATTATAATCAAAACTTTGGAGCGTTACTCGCTCGGGCGGAAGTTGTTTGGCAATAACTTTATAAACCAAGTCCGAAAATTCTGATACGGCGGGTTGCGATATTCCGTACTCTTTTTCTTCGCTCTTGATTTCGATGTTATATTTCAGTGGCGGCACGCCTTTTTGCTTGGCGTATTGCTCACATTCCCGAATCATGTCTTGCAATAATGGCTTTATAGCGGCTAATTTTCGCTGTTCGGGAAATTTTTCATTACCCCTTTTTCCAACGTCATACTTTTTAATATCTTGATAATCAAGCAGATATAAATTTTGTTGATTATCAACAGTGACAAAATCACCCTTTGGGTCGGTGGTACAATCGGGGTTAAAAAATGGGTCGTGCGAAATTACTACCTGCTTATCTTTGGAGATAACGACATCAAGTTCGAGGGTTTGTACGCCCAAATCAATGGCTTTTTTGAAGGCCGAAATCGTATTTTCGGGCATTAGCCCACGGCTACCACGGTGGCCTTGAATCTCAAATGTCATGGTTTGAGCAAAGGTTAGGATTGGGAGAAAAAATAATATGAGTGTTGAGTTATGAGTGCTGAATTTTGAGTTATTTTTCTTAGAGAAATTGAGCATATTTAATGTATTTAATTTTGGGATTCCCAGATAGTTTTTGTGGACACAGAGTTACACAAAGTTTTCCACGGAGTTAAAAAGAGTTTTTTCTCCGTGTTACTCCGTGCAAAACTCCGTGCAACTCCGTGGTTAATTCGATGGACGAAAATTTTCAGAGAACCTGTTTTTTTAATTTAGAATGAACCCGTCAGAACTCAATTAAACATTCCACCAGTAAGTAAATTTTAGCACCAAAGCCCGATTTCTGACCTGAAAGCTATCTGAATAATAATTATCGGTATAAACTAAAAACAAGTCGGAAGCGGGACTGTATCGCCACTGCAAACGAGTATTGAGATTTACGTTTTTGTTTTGGTTATTGACTTGCAGGAAATTCGTGAAAAATAATTTATTCGTGAAAGTTACGTCAATTCTCGGCCCCACGAGCCAAAAGTTGTATTGTTTATTCATTAATTCTTTGGGTAAAACGGGGTCAGCCTCAAAATTAATTCGGTTATAGTTTGCACTCATCGTGATGGCCACGTAGGGCTGAAAACGATAACCAACTTCGCTATTTAGTCGTAGCCTCGTGCCGTTGGCATAAAAACCACCGTACCGCCCCGCAAGTGCGTAAGTGAACAAGGCTTGCGGTTTTGAGGTATAATCAAACCCAAAAGCGTTCCATTGGTGTTCGCTGTTTTGTGGTAAAAATATCCCCGCAAAGTTTGTCGGGTCGAAGCGATTCAACAAATATACGTAATTGTGCGACACCCACGCCGTGAGGTTATTGGTCTTGCGAAAATTAATGCGATACGCCACAAATTTCTCATTTTCGGTTTCTTTTGAGAAATCCTTCGTGAAAAAATGCGTAACCATCGCAAACGGCCCGTGGCTCAAAACACGCTTCGATTTCGGAAAAAATAAGTAACTCAACTGCGGGTTGATTTTGCTGTAATCAGGCCGTGGTACAAAACCCACCTCAGCAGTATAATTACTGCCCACGGTTTCAAATCCCAGGCCTACCGACCAGTGTTTGTTGGTGTATAAAACATTGCCCGCCAGCACGGCATCATCTTTTTTGGCGTTGGGACTAAACGATTTGGAATACATGAGTTTGCCCGTCCAAGCGTTGTTTTGTGAAAGTAAATTATACTCAATCGCCAAATTGCGGTTATACTCATTGATAGTTTTTTTATCCGCAACTGATTGATAATCAAGCGTTTGTTTGTTTACAAACATCACGGCAATATTCGACCGAGCAAAAACCTGTCGCTGCAAAGCAATCACGCCAAAGTTTTGGGCGTTCGGCACGGCATCGCTTTTGCCCGTTTGCATATTCATCAATCCGATTCGCCAATCTTTGTTTAGTTTGCCGCTGACCCTCGCCCCCAATTTTATTGGCGTATTCAAGCCGATTCGCCTCGAAAAAAACGGTCGGAGCGATTGGTAGCCAAAATTTGAAAATAAGTCGCCATTTTCAAGAAAAAACTGCCTTCGTTCGGGAAAAAATAATTCAAAACGGTCAAGATTTATCTGCTGCTGATCAACTTCTACTTGCGAAAAATCGGGGTTTACCGTCAAGTCCATATTCAAGGCCGAGGTCAGTCCGATTTTTGCATCAAAGCCAAAATCACGCCTATAATCGGTTGGTATTTTTTTTTCTTGGTTTCGACTAATTCCGCCCAAAACGTACGGAATTATCGAAATATTCGAGGTTGCCGTGGGCGGTTCTTCGTCCCAAATCAACGAGGCAGCATAAGCCAACGAAGCCGTCGGAAACTGCCGAGGTACGGGAGCCCAAGCCGATTTTTCGGTGGTTTTGAGGTCTAAACGGCTAAAATTTATGCCCCAACGCTTGATTCCTTTTTTATATCGCAAGGTTTTGAAAGGAATCGCAAACTCCCAAACCCATTTTTCGTCGTCATATTTTACTTCTGATGTCCACTTGTTTTCCCAAGTTAGGCTGATGCTGCTACCATTAAACATCAAGCCGTCCCACTGGGCACCCATGGCATTTGCCCCAAACGAAAAGCCGTTCGTTTGGTCATCGAAAGTATCCAAAAAGAGTAAATTATTGTCGTTTTTGCCGAAGTTGAAATCCCGTTTCAACGACTCGACCATGTACGGCCCAGGGAGTTTGTCATAATTAATAAAAACTACGTACAGGTTTTTGTCATCGTAGGTCATTTTTACGTCCGTCCGCACTTTTGCGTAGCTCGTATCCATGGGCAATACTTGATAAAAATCGGTGGCAAGTTGGGCATCGGCCCACGCTTTTTCATCAACAATCCCATCAATTTTGAGTGCGGACGTAGCTCGATGAATACGGTATTCTATCTTTTCGTTTTTCTTCTGGGCAAAAGATGTCAGGAAAGCGAGGAGAAATAATGGTATAAAAAGTTTCTTTAACATCGAAAAAAGGGTGTTGTTTTCTTGCAAAAATACTATTTTTCAGCCCTATTTGCTTAAAAATACGCCCAAAATGCCAAAAAATGCGACCAATTCAATTAATTAATTTCTAAGTCCCGTAGATTTCTCAGAAAAATACTGAGCGGAAATCTTTTCTACTAAAAATCTGCGATTTCAACGGGATACCTTTTTCTTACGGATAAATCAAATATTTCTTTCTCAAAACCTTAAACTCACTCAAACCAGGCTCCCAACTTTTACGAATTTCGGCTTCCGAAACTCCCGCAACGATTTGCTCCTTGAAGCGTTCGGTTCCTGCCAACTTATTAATATCACCCATTTGTTTGCTTTGGGTTCGGTCAAAAAACTTATCTTTCATTGGGTAAGCCTTGTAGAGTTCCATCATCCAAGAAAGGTTGATTTGTTTGGTTTTCTTGAAGATACTTACGTCATATTTGCGTAAATCAAGCCCGAAACAAGCCTCGTTTTGGTGCAGGGGCGTTTCGCTCATGCCTTGAATACTTACGGGCTTGAACGTAAAATCGTACTTGCCTTTCAAGGCGGGAGCCCCCAAAACCGTAAACGGAATGTACGTGCCACGCCCCTGACTCAAAATCGTTCCTTCAAACAAACACGTACTCGGATACAACAAAATCGACTGCTGCGAATTAAGATTTGGCGACGGAAAAACGGGCAAATCGTAGGATATTTCGTGGTTATAGTTGGCAATCTTAACGACATTAATCTTGCATTGTAGTTTGTTCGGAATCCAACCTTCGCCATTAATCATAAGAGCAAACTCTCCGATGGTAAGTCCGTGGGCAATCGGAATCGGAAAAATACCGATGCCCGAGTAGTGTTGTTTTTCCAAAATTGGGCCATCGACCAAAAATCCGTTGGGGTTTGGGCGGTCAAGGATAATTAATTCTTTGCCATTTTCGGCACAAGATTCCATCACGTGGGCGAGCGTATTGATGTAGGTATAAAATCTCGCCCCCACATCTTGAACATCAAAAATCATGACATCAACATCGCCCAGATGTTCTTTGGTCGGGCGTTTGATTTTGCCATAAAGCGAAATTATCGGAATACCCGTTTTGGCATCAACTTCATTGCTCACTTTTGCACCCGCACTGGCGTTTCCTCGAAAACCGTGTTCGGGACCAAAAACCTTTACAATATTCACCCCCAAACTCAACAAACTATCAACGCTGGCTTTTTTACCAATAATAGAGGTTTGATTGACCAACATTGCCACTCGTTTTCCTTTAAGCAGGGGCAAATATGCCGAGATTTGGTCGGCCCCCGTGATTATCGAAGTCTTGGTGGAGGTATCAACCGAATATTTATTCGTTGTTTGCTTTTGCGTACAAGCAAACAATAAGAAAATGTTTAGTGCTAAAAATAGATTTAGAAAGGCGTTTTTCATTAAAATTTTGGCGTTTGTATTGAAGCGTTCGTTTATTTTTACTGAACATTACAGCACCCAAAACTACTAAAAAACCACAATAAACGCACAAATGGGCGGTCAATCTTTTATCTTCTACGTTTTTTCAATACTTTTGAGTAAAAATCAGTCATATAAGGTGAAGAAATCAACAAACGAAATCGTGAAAATGCCCGTTGTGCCGCCCAAAAACCGTGAAGAACGCAAAGAACTTTTGCAGGAATCGGCCAATAAATACTTGGAAGCCATCGAAACCCAAATCGGTGATTTGAAAAAAGTTGGCAAAAACACCCTCATCATTGGCGGTGCGATTGTGGCGGCTTATGCCCTCACCGAGTTGCTGCTACCCTCACCAAAACGGCAAAATTCCAACGAAAATTTGCCCATGAAACTCGAAAATGATACCGACGAAGACTCTATCATTTGGGCGGCTTTGAAAGGTGCGGCCACATCGCTTCTATTAGCCGTGGCGAAAGACAAACTTTTAGGATTAATGAATAATATTACCACCAACAATGTCGAGCATAATAATTGATAAAATACTGACTAACAAGCAATTACAGCGAAAATCATTGGCCGTACTGCTCGACCCCGACAAGGTTGAGATGCGTACATTCAACGATTTTCTATATACTTGTGTCGAAAACCGAATCGACTATTTTTTGGTTGGTGGAAGCCTAATTACCCGAAATATTATGGGCGAAATGATTGAAGCTATTCGCCAAAACACTAATATTCCAGTTATTATTTTTCCAGGAAATAGCCTGCACATTGAGCCAACCGCCGATGCGATTTTACTGCTTTCATTGATTTCGGGTCGAAATCCTGACTACCTCATCGGGCAGCACGTCATAGCTGCACCGCTTCTCAAACAAAGCGGTTTGGAAACACTTTCGACGGGCTATATGCTCATAGACAGTGGCCGCCAGACGACCGTTTCGTATGTCAGCAACACGACACCGATTCCGCACGACAAATCCGATATTGCGGTTTGTACAGCAATGGCGGGCGAAATGTTGGGTCAAAAACTTATTTATTTAGACGGCGGAAGCGGTGCAATGTACCCTGTTTCGCCAAAAATGATTAAAAAAGTGAGCGAAAACATCACTTTGCCGCTCATCGTCGGTGGAGGCATTAACTCGACTGAAAAAGCAACGGCCGCCCTCGAAGCGGGAGCAGATATTATCGTCATTGGGAATGCCTTCGAGAAAAACCCCGCTTTGTTGCTCGAAATCTCCGAAGCAGTGCAAGCCTTTAATCGCTCTTCTACAACCGTTTTTGCAGATACTTATTTAGGTGAAAAATAATAGCGTTTTTCTTGGCTTGGGTTCAAACTTGGGCAATCGTGAAGAAAATCTTTCGACTGCCCGAGAGTTGATTGGTACAAAAGTTGGTGATATTTGCTCAATATCAAGCATTTACGAAACTGCGGCTTGGGGAATTACCGCCCAAAATGCTTTTTTGAATCAAGTCGTTGCACTCGAAACGAGGTATTCGCCAAGTGCCGTGCTTGCTATGGTATTGAAAATTGAGCAAGAAATGGGGCGAATCCGTGAAATAAAATGGGGCGAACGTAGCATTGATATTGATATTTTATATTACAACGCCGAAATAATTTCAACCGAAAACCTAACAATACCGCACCCTTTTATCGAAGCCCGAAAATTTGTGTTGATACCCCTTTGTGATGTTGCGGGCGATTTAGTTCACCCGAAACATAAATTGAGTAATTTTGATTTATTAAAACAATGCCCCGATTTGGGCAAAGTGCGTTTGTATTGTTGATAATGAGTCTGTTTAAATCGGTTCGCCCATGCTATCTAATTTTTTTCTAAAAATAGGTTAAATTCACACGCAAAGCTCGCAAAGGTTTTCGCAAAGAACGCAGAGCATCTTTCATTTTTTCTTTGCGTTCTTTGCGGTATTTTCTTTGCGTACTTTGCGTGTAAAATAATATCGCATCAGCGAACCGTTTTAAACAGGTTCAATTTAAAAATCAACTTCGACTTCAATTTTTTATAAAACTTGTCGTTTTATAAAAGTGAAAAACTACCAATATTAATCAAAAATGAAATTTTACCAAAAAATATATTCGCTTGCTTTCGTTGCTTCGTTTTCAGTAATAATCTTTTCGGAAACCCAAGCCCAAACCCCGCAGGCAGTTCCGCAAGCCAAGAAAAAAGGTGATAAGGGTTATAAAAAAGAAACGATTCAGGAAAAATTAGACAGACTCCCCGTGGGCATTACGACTCCCAAGGCTTCGGCTTCGCTGCCTGGCGGGAATGACATTTCGAGCGTTGATGATGCCAAAAAGTTTGCTACTGAAACCTTACCCGACCTTGGTTTGAAAATCAAGAAGACCTTCAAGGACGTTAAAAAAGAAATCAAGGGCATGAAGCGAGAGTTCAACGGACGGGATTATGAAGGAATAAAAGTTTCAAAACAGCTCATTAGGCAGGGTAGCGGCAATAATCTGGTTTTTCTGGAATTTTATACCCTCAAAGAATTTACGCAACCAAATGCCTACAATCGCCACTTATTTTGGTACGACCGCAAAGCCAACCGAATCGTGGAGGGCGTTGGGCGTGACCGAGCCAGCAATGATTTAATGCACGGGCCGTATAAGAAATACCTCGGTGATTTGGTCGTTGAAGAAGGTTGGTATTACATCGGGTCGAAGGACGGACGCTGGGAGGTTTATGACAAAAACTATAACTTGCTCAACAAAGAATATTATGAAAGAGGTTTTTTTAAAGACTCGGAAGTAAGTTTTTATGACGAAAACAAAGCAAAAATAAAGGAAGTGAAGCCCAAAAACTACGGAAAAGTAACGGGCGAGTATTTATTTTTTAATGAAAGCGGCACGCTCGCCGAACATGGAATGATGGACGATAGCGTGAAAGTTGGCAAATGGGTGGAGTATTACCCAACGGGAAATCGCCGTAAAAAAGAAACCCAGTTTGGCAAAGATTGCTACGAAACGTCGTTTGAACCCTACGTAACTTACGAATATGACGAAAAAGGGAAAATTACTTTTGAGTCGCCAAAGGTCAAGAAAAACTAAAATATCTTCCAAAAACCATCGAAAACACCAGTTTTCTCGATTTTTTCTTTAAATTTGTCCGTATTCAGCTACGAGATTTTTGATGACAAAACTTACACCCACCGATTTGATTTATGGTTATATCAATGGAATCTTTCCGATGGCTGATTCGGACGGAACGCTTTATTGGTACTCGCCCGACCCCCGAGCCATTATTCCGATTGATACCTATACACCACCCAAATCGCTTCGGCCGACAATCAATAAACAGTATTTTGAGATTCGATACAACACCGATTTTGAGGGAGTCATGCGGGGGTGTGCCGTGGCTCGCTCCGATGCTGAGGATACTTGGATTTCGGAAGAAATCATTGATGCTTACGTGGGCTTGCGAACCATCGGATATGCCCACAGCGTAGAGGCATACTTGAACGATACGCTCGTGGGAGGGCTTTATGGCGTTTCGATTGGGGCGGCTTTTTTTGGTGAATCAATGTTTTATACCCAACCCAATGCCTCGAAAGTTGCTTTTCATTTTTTGATACAAACCCTTAGAAATCAAGGGTTTATGCTGCTCGATACGCAATTTATTAATGATAATGTTAGGCGTTTTGGAGCGATTGAAATACCCAAATTTGAGTATCTGAAATTACTAAAAAAAGCAACCAGCATGAGGGTTCGCTTTGAATAATCGGTTAGCCTAATCAAATAACATTTCACCCTCCCTCCCCCCATGCCAAATCTTGAAACCCCAAAATCTACCGAACCAAACCTTCAAAAAAGCCTGACTCCAACCTTGCTTTGGGGCTTGGGCGTTGGCTATGTGATTTCAGGAATGTATTTCGGCTGGAATCTCGGACTCGAAAAAGGCGGCACGCTCGGCATGGCGATTGCTACTTTTTTTGTCATAATTCTGTACATAACTTTTTCGTTGAGCTATGCCGAACTCGCCTGTGCTATTCCGCAAGCGGGCGGGGCTTTCGATTATGCCAATCGGGCTTTGGGTAAAAAATGGGGTTTTTTGGCAGGAATGGCTCAAAATATTGAATTTCTCTTTGCTCCGCCTGCTATTGCGGTTGGTATCGGTGCGTATTTTAATGCGATTTTCCCACAAATTTCTATTACAACGGTGGCTATTGCTGCGTATTTGATTTTTACATTACTCAATATTCTCGGCACAAAACTTGCCTCAACTTTTGAGTTGGTGATTACGATTTTTGCTGTGCTTGGTTTGATAATTTTCTGGTATTTTGCTTTGCCAAAATTTGAAGTTAAAAACCTGTCTATCAACGCTTTGCCGAATGGTTTTAGTGGAGTTTTTGCGGCATTACCTTTTGCGATTTGGTTCTTTTTGGGCATTGAAGGCTTGGCCAATGTCGCCGAAGAATCGAACAATCCGCAGAAAGATATTACATGGGGCTTTGGTTCGGCAATGGCTACGCTTGTGGTGCTTTGTGTGCTTACTTTTGTGGCGGCAGTTGGATTAAATGGCTGGGAATCAATCGTTTATAAATCCGATGGTAGTATTTCGGACTCGCCCCTGCCGATGGCGTTGAGTAAAATTATGAGTGATAGGAGTGGCGTTTATCAACTCATTGTAGGCATTGGCACGTGCGGACTCGTGGCTTCGTTTCACGGTTTAGTTTTGGCGGCTGGGCGTGCCACTTTTGAGTTTGGTCGGGCAGGAAATGCCCCCGCTTTTATGGGTAAAATTCACCCAAAATTCAAAACGCCCGCCAATGCTTTGCTGCTCAATATGGCTTTCGGAATCATGGCACTTTTGAGCAATTCTACGGCTGATATTATTATTCTTTCGGCTTTCGGGGCTTTGACGATGTATATTTTCTCAATGATTTCGCTCTTGGTTTTGCGGCAAACCGAACCCAATTTAATGCGTCCTTTTCGAGTGCCGTTTTATCCAGTTTCACCAATAATTGCACTGATAATCGCCTCAGTGGCACTGTTGGCTATGATTTTCTACAATTTCAATCTTTCGCTAATATTTTTCGGAATCTTGGGTGGGAGTTTTGCTGTGGCGAGGTTTTTTAGGCAAAACAATTAAATTTTAGGTTTTGCCGAAATTTAAAAACAAACTAAATTTCAGTAAATAGTATTTTGTATTCTTTTATATAAGTAATGTTCAATGATAAATGTTGAATATTTAATAGCATAAAATGCTTATAATAAGCAAGTTAGCTAAATTTAAAATGTCGATTATTTCCATTTAACTGCTTATTGTCTGGTTTTCTGCCTTTTTACTTTAAATAATGACAATATTATTCAAAATTTCAGCCATAAGGGCTTTGAAACAAACTTTGCGTAAGTCCTGACCAAAATGATATTACAAATAAACAAATTCTAAGTCATTCCAACAATTAGGATTCCAGAATAACGTTTCCCAAAGTTCTTAGGAGTTTAAAAATATCACAAAACATATAAAACATTGTACAAAAAAAAGCTATTTTTGAACACGTTTTTTAGAGAAATAGCGGAATTTTACCATAAAAACCTTCAATGCTACTTTTTAATAATTGTAAATAAATTAGATTATTTTTAGAAAAATGGGCTGTTTTTTACGAAACTGTATAACGAAAAGAACATTTATTTGTTTAGGGGTATTAAAAAAAAATATCAAAATTATTAGATTTGTCCAAATTTGTTAATACATTGCACTTAATATTCTAAGCAAAAACTGAAAAACCTTTCTTTCATTATGGAAGACTACAATAAAATTATTGAATCGTTGGGCGTGAAATTCGCCAAAGCTCGCCATATCCGAATCTTGCAAACCATCAAGATTAAAAACGTTTATGATGTCGAAAACACCATTCTTGTACTATATAATGGCGAAGTAAAACTCGCTGGCAACGAAGAAAAAGTCGAGCCTGGCGACTTGCTTTTTATCCCAGGAGGAAAAGCCGCCACGCTGACCTACGGCACGGGCGAGCCGAAAAATATTTCTTACGAAGAATTCATGACTCGCCGTGAGAGCTATTTCGAGTCCATGACCGACCAATCAACGGTCGGGCAGATACCCAACTCATTTGGCCTCATTGCCTTCGAAGCAAAGGTTTTTGACTCCGTAAACTTCTTTACATCGCTCGATATTCCGCCGTTTTTCATCAAAGCTCACAGCAAATTGGGTTCGTTGATTCATGATATTTTAAAAGAAGATTTTTCTGACCAAGCGGGGCGGGGGCGAGTAATTCGTAACAAAACCGAGGAAATAGTTATCGAAATCGTGCGACACATCTTGAAAAATCGAATGTTTGTCGAGCAATTAGCCACCAACAGCACGTATTTTAAAGACCCACGCTTGATTGATATTTTTACGTATATCAAAAATAGTCTCCCAGGCGATTTGTCGAATAAGCAACTTGCCAACGTAGCCAACGTGTCAGAAGATTACGTTGGACAGTATTTCAAAATGCTGACGGGCATCAACCCCCAAGATTACATTGAGTATCAGCGTATGGAGGCGGCCGTTACGCTACTGCGAACTTCAAAGAAAAGTATTCGTGCCATTGGGCATGAGGTGGGTTATAAAGACACCGCCTATTTTTGTCGCCGTTTCAAGATGATGTTCGGTATTCCCGCAGGAAAAATGCGTAGAAGAGAATCACTGATGATTGGGTAAAAAAATGTGCCGAGCGTCGGTCGCCGATGTGCTAATTATGGAATAATTTTCAGTAATTTCAATCAACGATAATCAAAAAATATACCCAAATTCATTCGTGTAGCACGAGTGGATTTTTGGTTTTAAAACGTTTATTTTCCCCGATACTTGCATCTACACGCAATATCTCGTAATTTCGTTTTTATGATTTTACTCGAAAATTGCTAAGTATGCTTTCCAACGATTCTGCAAAAACCTCCCGTCGTGATTTTATAAGTGCTTCATTATTAGCTACTTATGGATTTGCTAACCTAAACTTTGGCTTTGATAACCCAAAATCAATCAAGCCCGCCGCCCTCAAAAAAGGCGATACCATCGGTTTGGTTTGCCCTGCTTATTCAGCATTTATTCGGGAGGAAGTAACGATTGCCGTAGAGAGTTTGCAGGCAATGGGCTTCAAGGTTTTGCAAGGAAAACACATCTTCGACCGTTATGGATATTTGGCAGGAAAAGACGAAGACCGTGCCGCCGACATCAACGAAATGTTTGGCAATAAAAAAGTTGATGCCATCATGGCCATGCACGGTGGTTGGGGTTGTGCCAGAATTTTGCCTTTATTAGACTACGAACTCATCAAGAAAAATTCAAAAATATTTATCGGGTACAGTGATATAACTGCCTTATTATTAGGTATTTACAGCCAAACTGGACTCGTAACTTTTCACGGCCCAGTGGGATCAGCCACGTGGAATGCCTTCTCGGTAGATTATTTCAAGAATATACTAATCGAAGGTAACGCTACCAAAATGATTAACCCCATTCGGAAAGGCGATGCCCTCGTTCAGATGGACGATCGTATTTATACCATCAATTCGGGTAAGGCAACGGGCAAGCTCATTGGTGGAAACCTCACGGTGCTTTCGCATATTCTTGGCTCCAAATACGTTCCTGATTTTAAGGGGGCAATTTTGTTTATTGAAGATGTACAAGAAGATACCTACCGCATCGACCGCATGATAACCCAGCTAAAACTCGCAGGAATTTTGGGGCAAATTTCGGGTTTTATCTTTGGAAAATGCACCAACTGCCCGCCTTCAAACGGCTACGGAGCATTGACCATCGAAGATATTTTTGAAGACCACATCAAGCCACTCAAAATACCCGCTTTTTCAGGAGCGATGATTGGGCATATCAAAGATAAATTTACGGTACCCGTGGGCATCGAAGCCACCATTGATGCCGACGAAGGAACAATCAAACTCAAAGAATCGGCGGTGGTCTGACGTGGAGCGAACATTCTGTTCGCTGTGAGAATGAATATTATCATCTTGAAACTTTACATCTAACGGCGAACTGGAAGTTCGCCCCACAGAAAATGAAAACTAAACTCATCTCATTCCTATTTTTGGCAGGAATTATCACCGCAAAAGCCCAAAAATGGGAGCGTATTTCGAGCGAAAATGGCACAATTCCGCTTTCCTGGAAAACCACTCAACAAACCGCTTCATTGACCGTAGATATTGATAAAGACGGCATCGACGAGTTTGTAATCTGTGGGCGTGGGCAAGCACCCGCCATTGTTTATTTCAAGTTTGACCGTGCCATTGGTTGGCGGGAATTTGCCGTTGAGAAGGAGCAACTGTCTGTCGAAGCAGGCGGAACTTTTTATGACATTGATGGCGATGGTGATAATGATTTGGTTTTTGGGGGCGACTACCAAAGTAACAAAATTTGGTGGTGGGAAAACCCCGCTCCATTTTTTAATCCAAATGTGCCGTGGCGACGCTACGACATAAAAACCGAAGGCCAAAACCAACACCACGATATGGTTTTTGGTGATTTCAAACAAATCGGAAAAGCCCAGTTGGCGTTCTGGAACCAAGGAACAAAAACACTTTTTGTTGCCAATATTCCTGCCGAAATACGCAAAGATAAATGGATTTTTGAACCCGTTTTTTCGACCGAAGCAAACATAAAAAATGCCGAAGGTTGTGTAGCCGCTGATGTTGATGGAGATGGAAATAAAGATTTAGTGGCAGGAAATTATTGGTTCAAATACGTCGATGGAAAATTTAAACCCACCAAAGTTGCCGAAGAATCGGGACGAGTTGTAGCGGCAAAATTTAAGGCTGGCAAAAAAATGCAGTTGCTGTTTTCGTCGGGGGATAAAAACGGTCGGCTAATGCTTTACGAATGTACGGGAAGTGCCGAAATTTCGGCCAACTGGAAAGGTAAAGATCTGATAGGCAGAGAGTTAGTGCATGCTCATACCCTCGAAGTAGCCGATATTAATGACGATGGAAACTTAGATGTTTTGTGCGGAGAAATGGCAAAGTGGGACGAGAAAGCCGCCACTGACGATAATCCAACGGCCGAAAGTTTTATACTTTACGGTGACGGAAAAAGTGGATTTACGAAAACAACTTTCCAGAAGGGCGTAGATTTTCACGAAGGCCGAGTGGCTGATATTGATGGTGACGGTGACATGGATATTATCTCAAAGCCTTATACCAAGAACGCCCCACGGGTCGAAATGTGGCTACAAAATGGTACGGGCGAAAAACAACAAAGCATCAACAAAGTACTCAACGACCGCATCGGCTTGGAGCTGTACAGTTTGCGTGATTACTTCAAAACTGACGTGCCAGGCACACTCGCCTACGTCAAATCGTTGGGCATAACGGAGGTTGAAGTTGCGGGAACGTACGGCATGAAAACCGAGGATTTTAAAGTTGAGTTAGACAAAGCAGGACTAAAACCGTACAGTACGTTGCTTGATTTTGGGCTTTTTCGGGATAGCATCAGCAAAGTGATTGCGACTTGCAAGGCACTCAACATAAAATATGCAGGCTGTGCTTGGATTCCGCACGTGGGCGGAAAGTTTGGGCGGGAAGAGGCCGATAAAGCCATCAAGGTTTTCAATAAAGCGGGCGAGGCTTTGGCCAAAGAAGGTATCAAATTTTTCTATCATTGCCACGGATACGAGTTCAAGCCGACCGAAGACGGTACGCTTTTTGACTATATCGTGCAGCAAACCAACGCTGAAAACGTCAGCTATGAATGTGATGTTTTTTGGGCTTTTCATGGTGGACAAGACCCCGCACTTTTACTCAAAAAACACAAGGGGCGTTTCATGGCTTTGCACATCAAGGACATGAAAAATGGGCAAGAAACGGGCGAACTTTCGGGCGGAACTCCGCTAACATCTGATGTGGCCATTGGCACTGGTCAGTTAGATTTCAAGCGAATCTTGCGGGCGGCTATCCAAACGGGCGTAAAGTTTTATTATCTCGAAGACGAAAACGCTGAGGTGAAAGACCACCTGCCAGTTTCGTTGCGGTACTTGAAAAACCTGAAATAATGCACATTTTCTATTTGCCCATAAAAGTAATTGCCGAAGACATTGACGAACTAAATCACGTAAATAACATCATTTATCTACGTTATGTGCAAGATGCTGCCATCGGACATTGGAAAACCGTACCGCAGAGCATCGCTTCACAAATACTTTGGGTGGCACGTCGCCACGAAATTGATTATCTGAAACCTGCTTTCGTAGGGGAAGATTTAATCGTCAAAACGTGGGTCGATAGTTTTGTTGGTGTAAAAAGCCTGCGTCATTGCGAAATCATGCGGGGCGATGAAGTGCTGGCTCGCTCCGTTACGCATTGGGTAGCACTTGATGCCCAAACTTTTCGCCCCAAACGGATTACGGAAGAAATCGTGAAACAGTTTTTTCCTGAATCTGAATGAAAGATAATTCAGAAAAACGCCAAATTTCTAACAAAATACCTTTATTTTTGCCAAAAAGAGTAATGAAATGAGTATGTATTATATCGTGTCCCAACGCTCACTCATTTGCTCATTCCATTATTCACTCATTGATTCACTCATTAAAAACCACCCATGGGACTTTTTGATTTTTTTAGCAAGGAAAAAAAGGAAACACTCGACAAAGGCTTAGAAAAAACAAAAACCAGTATTTTTGATAAAATTTCACGGGTAATTGTTGGTAAATCGAAGGTTGATGAAGAGGTTTTAGACGAATTAGAAGAAATTCTCATCAGCTCGGACGTGGGCGTAGAAACCACCGTCAAAATTATTCGACGCATTGAAGCACGAGTAGAGCGGGATAAATATACGAGTGTGCAGGAGTTAGACCGTATTTTGCGGGAAGAGGCCGCCGCACTTTTGGCCGAAAACAACTCGCAAGATGTAAACAATAGCTACGAAACCGACCATTTGCCGAAGCCCTACGTTCTGCTCGTGGTAGGTGTAAACGGCGTGGGCAAAACCACGACCATTGGCAAGCTCGCCTATCAGTTTCATAAGCGGGGCAAAAAGGTTGTGCTGGGAGCCGCCGATACATTCAGAGCGGCGGCCGTGGACCAACTCAAACTTTGGGGGCAGCGAGTGGGCGTACCCGTAATCGAACACGGCATGAATACCGACCCCTCGGCGGTGGCGTTTGATACCGTAAAAAAAGGAATGGAAATGGGTGCCGACATCATCATTATTGACACTGCGGGGCGTTTGCATACGAAAGTAAATTTGATGAACGAGTTGGGCAAAATCAAGCGAGTAGTGCAGAAATTCCTGCCCGAAGCTCCGCACGAAGTCATGCTTGTATTAGACGGAAGCACGGGACAAAATGCCGTTATTCAGGCTCGAGAGTTCACGAAGGTAACCGAAATTAGTTCATTAGCCATCACAAAACTCGATGGCACAGCCAAAGGAGGCGTAGTGATTGGAATATCGGACGAGTTTAAGATTCCTGTAAAATACATCGGCGTGGGAGAAAAAATAGACGATTTGCAGGTTTTTAATAAAATGGAATTTGTAGATTCATTGTTTAAAAAATAACTATACTTTGGAATGAATCTCCCGATTTATTTTCAGAAAAGCATCGGTGAAAATCGGTGCTTTTTCTATTTAATTCTCATTCCTGAGAAACATTAACACCCGCAGGTATTTTATTAAACTCTTCCAAATAACTAACCTTAATCCTGCATAACCCTCGTAATTTCGTTCAGTTTTTGAACTTTACTCTGAAAATCGCCTTTTAGTTTATTTCTAATCGCCTGCAAGTTATTCAAGGTTTCTTGGAGGTTTTCGGGGATAATTTCCTCCAAAATTTCTCGGAAACGCTTCGCAAAAGTTGGAGATTTTCCGTTGGTCGAAATCGCAATTTTCAAATCATCTTTCACCACCACCGAACTCAAATAAAAATCACACAAATCGGGCGTATCGGCAATGTTTACCAAAATTCGTTTGGCCTTGCAATCGTCCCGCACTTGGCGGTTTACTTCCTTGCTGTCGGTTCCTGCCGTGACCAAATCAATGCCTTCGAGGTGCGAAATGTGGTATTTTTCAAAGACCAAAGTCAAATTATGGTGCGAAACCAAGGCCTTGATTTCATCACGAATTTCGGGAGAAACCAGCGTAACGGTTGCTCTGGGCGAGTTTCGGAAGATTGCTTCGAGCTTTTCGAGGCCAACATTTCCGCCGCCGACTACGAGCGTGTGCAGCTCTTCGAGTTTCAAGAATATCGGAAAAAGTGTGTTCATTTTTAAGCCAAGTTTTTCACAAAAAAGCGTTTCAACGTTGGAGCGTCAATCGCTTTGATTTTCCATTTACTCAATAAATCGCTCAAAGTTGCGAGCGTATTATTATTAAAAATAATTGTTTCGGGCGAAATAAGTTCGCTTTCAACGGCTTTTTTGGACTGAAAAACCGAGAAAGTTTTGATTTCTTCCCCATCAAAATAGGCCTGCGAACGGTCGAAAAAATCTATGTTTAAGGCCTCGCCCAGTTCCTTAAACCAACGAGTCGAAGCATCAATCGAGCAACCACTGGCGGCATTTTGGTTTTCGTCCAAGGCAATAATCACAAAACGATTGTGCAAAACCGTGGCCGAGGCCAGCAACGAAGCCCCATGAGCCGCCCACTGATTAATGGCTGATTCTAAATATTTTTCAGCCGTAATAGCCTCACTATCAGTTAGTTGTCGATTGGCTTGGTAAACCCAAATACGGGCGGTTTGTGAAATCTCGTTAAAATTTATGTGCATCGGTGAGTGAATGTACAAATGTGATTAATGTAATAAATGTATTAAATGTGCAAATAGTTGGGAACACCCAATCGACAAGTTCGTAACTCATAAATCCTTGATAATCAGCAATTTTTGTCATTGCCTAAAATAGGTTGCCCTCAAAACAGGACAATCACATGAGCAAAGATGATTTAAAATCTAAGAAAAGTACAAATCTGAATATCCGTCCAAGGCGAGTATTCAGTACTGAGTTCAAACGCCAAAAAGTAGCC
>JANNEN010000389.1:0-2051 GCA_031378715.1 Emticicia sp. | reverse complement strand
GGCGACCAATGGGTGAAAGCCGAAGCTATTGTGCTGGGAAGTTCGCTGGTGCATCACCTCATCGAAGGTGATACGGTCTTGACCTACCAAAACACTAAAATTGGCGGTGGTTTTCTGGGAAAACCTTACGATTTTGCCACTGATAAAGTGCCTAATGGTGCGGAATGGACAAAGAAAGATGGGACGCTTTTGGGTGAGGGCTACATTGCCCTACAAGCCGAGAGTCATGCGATAGATTTTAGAAATATCGAACTGCTAAATCTCAAAGGCTGCACAGATAAACAAGCCCTCAACTACAAAAGCTATTATGTAGAAGCCGATAATTCGACTTGTGTTTATGGCAAGAAAAGGTAATAAAAATCGTCAAAAACATACAATTCAAGCAAGAAAACTTCCGCATATTATCCGTTCAGCAAACTATATTTCACTAAAATATGTTAAAAAGGTAGAATAAAAGACAAATTTACAAATAATGAAAGTAGAGCAAATCTATACTGGCTGCCTGGCACAAGGAGCGTATTATATTGAATCGGAGGGAGAAGTGGCCATCATTGATCCACTGCGAGAAGTAAATTCATACATCGAAAAGGCCGCAAAAAACGCCGCAAAAATCAAGTATATTTTTGAAACCCACTTTCACGCTGATTTTGTGTCGGGGCATCTCGAATTGTCCGAAAAAACTGGGGCTAATATTGTCTATGGACCAAATGCAAATACATCTTTTGCGAGTATCATTGCCGCCGATGGGCAAATATTTGAGGTCGGCAAGCTCAAAATAAAAGTCATTCATACGCCTGGACATACCATGGAATCGACGTGTTTTTTGTTGTTTGATGAAAACGGCAAAGAATATTGCATTTTCACGGGCGATACCCTTTTTATTGGTGATGTAGGGCGACCAGATTTAGCACAAAAATCTTCACTCACGATTCAAGATTTGGCAGGATTTCTTTATACTTCGCTCCATCAAAAACTCATGCACTTGCCCGACGAACTCATCGTTTATCCCGCCCACGGGGCTGGTTCGGCTTGCGGAAAAAACATGAGCAAAGAGACTTGGGACACCCTCGGACACCAAAAACAAGTAAATTACGCCCTCCAAACCCAAACCAAAGAACAATTCGTCGCAGCCGTAACCGACGGCCTAACTCCTCCACCCTATTATTTTCCTAAGAATGTGATACTCAACAAAACGGGAGCCAAATCAATAGAAACTGTCAAGGCAACTATTCAGGCACTTTCGCCAGCCGCTTTTGAAGTAGCCGCAAACGAACTCGGAGCAGTAATGATTGACACCCGAACTGCCCAAATTTTCAAAGACGGCTTTATCCCGAATAGCATTAATATTGGTATTAAAGGCGATTTTGCCCCTTGGATTGGTACATTATTAACCGATATTGAGCAGCCAATTTTATTCGTAGCCGAAGAAAGTGATATTGAAGAGGTAATCACCCGATTATCAAGAGTTGGCTATGATAATATAGTTGGTTTTTTGAAAGGCGGCATCAAAGCGTGGATTGACTCGGGAAAAGAAATTGATGCCATTGAATCTATTTCGGCAGCAGATTTTGCTATAAAATTCGCCCAAAATACAGAAAATATTTCGGTAAAAGATGTACGCAAAGAAAGCGAGTACAGTGCCGAACACGTAGCCGAAGCCGAAAACGTAACATTGGCGTATTTAAGCAATAATATGGCGGCATTTTCCAAAACTGAACCCAACTACATCTATTGTGCGGGCGGTTATCGCTCCATGATTGCGGCATCAATTCTGAAAGCCCGTGGTTTCGACAATGTGATCGATGTGGCGGGAGGTTTTGCTGGCATCACCAAAACCGATGTGCCTGTATCAAACTTTGTTTGTCAATCGAAAATTAAAAATTGATACAAAAAATAAGTAACTCATGTTACGCAGTCTTGATTTCCTCCGTGCGACGGTCGCCCCTTTTTTCAAGGGGAGGTGTCCTGACGAAGTCGGTGGTGCGGCATTCCGACGGAGGGGTTTTCAGCGTAGAATAAGTTTTATAAGGACTTCAACTACCTTTGACCCC
>JANNEN010000328.1:0-2893 GCA_031378715.1 Emticicia sp. | reverse complement strand
CTTCGGTTTCGTGCCATACTTCTTGCTTAAAATGCTGCCGCATGTTAGCATTAGCCAATAGGTTTTCGACCCGTGCAAACAGTTCTTCTTCTTCAAATGGTTTTGTTAAATAATCATCTACGCCAATGCGTAAAGCTTTTAGGCGGTCTTGCATTTCAGCCCTTGCGGTAAGCATCACCACGGGAATTGATTGCAGATTAGCATTCGATTTCAGCTTTTCTATCAATTGAAATCCATCCATGACGGGCATCATTATATCCGAAATAATCAAGTTTGGCAATGATGAATGATGAATGATTAGTGATGAGTCTGTCTGCGGCTGAATATTCATCATTCCTAATTCATCATTCATCATTAATTTAAGTGCTTCTTGTCCATTTTCTGCCGTTAAAACAGTGTATTTATCCGATAAAATGAGTTTCAAATAAGATCTTAAACTTGGATTATCTTCGACGACTAAAATGGTTGGGGAGTCTATTTTTTGACCATTTGAAACAGCGTCATTGTGAAGATACGAAGCAACTGAGGGTGTCTCTAAAAATATATTTTCTTCAAAAATAACCATTTCTTCTACTGTTTCTACTTCTTCCACTTGCGAAAGCCCTAAAACTTCCTGTTTTGGCAAATCGAGCGTGAAGGTTGCACCATTGCCCAAAGTGCTTTCAACGGTTAACGTGCCGCCTAAGACTTGCGACAATTCTTTCGACAAAGCCAAGCCGATACCTGTACCGCCTTCAACGGGAACATCGGTTTGATTGGTTTGATAAAAACGGTTGAACACATGAGGCAAATCGTTGGGGTGAATCCCACGCCCCGTATCGGTAACAGCCAATTGCCAAGTGGAAGGTCTGTGGCTTATTTTCACCGAAATAATACCGTCTTTTGGCGTGAATTTCAAGGCATTTGACAGTAAATTATTGACAATACGCTCCACTTTTGGTTTGTCGAGCATCAAGCCACGTGGTGCATCTTTGTCAAAATCAAATATCAATTTTATATTCTTTTGCGTGGCATAGGATTCAAAGGTAGCGACAAGTCGCCGTAAGAAGTTATAGGCATCCGTTGGTTCTTCATGCACCGTCATGTTGCCCGATTCGAGTTTCGTTAAGTCCAATATTTCATTCACAAGCCCCAATAACTGTTGCGTATTTTGCTTTACAAGCGACAAAAGGGTAGTGTTTTTGTTGTCCAGCGTTTCGCTTTTCAATGCCGTACCGAGGGGTCCCAACATGAGCGTCAAAGGCGTGCGTAACTCATGGGAAACATTGGCAAAAAAGCGGGTTTTGGAAGCATCTAATTGGCGTAATGCTTGGGATTGTTCTTCGATGATGCGGTTTTGCTCTGCCAATTTTGCTTTGCTTCGGCGTTCTTTTAAAAATATATACGCCAATAAACCCAACAAAAGCAGAGAAATCGAAATGACAACAGTAAAAATATTGCGTTCACTATTTTTTTGAGCCAACTCTTTTTCTTGTTGCAAGACATTGAGTTGCAATTCATTTTCACGGAGACTTTTTTCGTTACGCTCTTTTTCAAGACTTATACCCATTTTTGCCCATTCTTGGTTATAATAAAGGGCTTTCTTATAATCACCTTTAAGTGCGTACATCTTGGATAAATCCTCTAAATATAATGCTGTACTCGCTTTCAAATTATAGGTTATCGCTACATCTATCGCTTTTTTGTAATAGTCTATCGCTTCATCATACTTGCCTTCTGTTTCTGCCATATCGCCCAAACAAGCATGCATGATGGCATAAGTATCAATGTATAGATTGTATTGTTCTAAAAATTGTATGGTTTTTAAAAACGTAGCCCTCGCCTCTTCCCGTTCTCCTTTTTTAAGCAGGAAACGACCCATTGTAGAATAATGCCAAGCATAGTGAAAAGGATTGGCCATCTGAGGTAAGAGTAAATTTAATTGGTTCATATAATAATCAGCCGAATCCTGCTTTCGGGTTTCATAATGATTTATCAAGTTTTTATAGATAATAACGAGGGCTGCATTTTTTTCGGGTACATCCAAATTTTGATAGAGCAACAGACTTTCTTGGAAGTTTTGAAAAGCGACTTCTTCATCTTCGGGCAGACCGTATTGTATATAAAACCGTCCTTTATCTTTTAATAATTTAGCACGGATAAACGGTCTATTGTCATCTTTAATCAGCTCTAATGCTTTGGTAAACAGCTCAAGACTTCGCTTGACTTCGCCTTTTACAGCCTTTATCGAAGACCAATTGATGAGTATATCATAACCCACAATTTTATCTTTTTTATGCTCTGGAATCTTTTCATAATAGGCCCATCCTTTTGGCACAAGAGAATCTACAGCATTAAAGTTGTGTGATCGATTGGCTCTATCCGTAATATCTCGGAACAAATCTGCCAAACGTTCATATTGCAAAGGCGGGTTGGCTTCGAGAAGGGCAACCGCTTTATCAAAGTAAAATACCGTACTATCTCGTTTAAATTGCGGCATTTGCTTATACCAATTGGCTTGCTCTTGGTAGGCTTTGCTCAAAGCAATCACCCGTTCAGGTGTCGGCGAAGCGTGGAATTGAGTTTTCAATTGTCCAATTTGGGTATTTTGAGCAATGGATATTGAGGGGTGGAAAAACAAAAATAGTACGAAAAAAGAAATAGAAATTCTCATTAAAAATAATTTTATTAGTTTTCAAATATTTGGCAGTACGAAAACCCTAAAGTTATCGAAATCAAATGTAAACAAATTTGGTAAATGATGTATTGAAATTCATTTAAAAAGGCTTTAAATGTTGATTTTCAAGGCTTTATGAACAAAAACACTGAAGGGGGGCAACTAAATATAGACGTGCCACGGTCTCTGTTATTACCCCCGCAAACCGTGACACATCTTCCGTTCCCTCAGAGTCTC
>JANNEN010000306.1:0-9891 GCA_031378715.1 Emticicia sp. | reverse complement strand
ACTGAGTTTATAATTAAGAGAAATTATTGATTAATGAGGGTAGATAAGTTCTGAAAGAAAATGTTATCTAATAAAAATAAATATCAAGCACATGACACACATAACGAAGATTTTAACAGATAACAACTACAAAATCAGTGTAAATCTTGCAAAATCAGTGTCATCTTTGTTCCAATATGACGGCTCAAAGTTTTTATAGGAAAGCCGTGTCCTGAATGTAGAATACCTTACTTTTCAGAATGGATTTTTGTAACTTTACCAAGTATTTATACTCATCACTCTTCGTCCATCACTCATTACTCCAAAAAAATGTATTCCTTCAACACAAACTACCGAATCCGCTACGCTGACATTGACCAAATGGGCTATATGTACTACGGAAATTATGCCAAACTTTACGAAATCGGGCGGGTGGAAGCCCTGCGTTCGTTGGGGTTGCGTTACCGAGATTTGGAAGAAACGGGCGTAATTATGCCCGTTTATGAAAACAAATCTCGCTTTATTTCTCCCGCTAAATACGACGATTTGGTGACTATTCGAGTCATTATCAAGGAGTTGCCAAAGGTCAGAATCGTGTTTAATTACGAAGTTTTTGACGAAAACAACACCTTGCTCCACACGGGAGAAACGACGCTGGTTTTCTTGAAAACTGCCAATAACCGCATCACTATTTGCCCAAAAGAAATCACGGATAGATTACTGCAGTTTTTTGAATAAAGCAATTTACGGTTTATAGAAAGTAGAAAAATGATTCATAAATAACTGATAGTCAGTTAATTAAATAATTAATCTGAATGAAAAACATTCTTTTTCATAATCAAACGGCCATCGTGACGGGGGCGGGGGTTGGTATCGGTTTTGAAGTAGCCCGACAGTTGGCTATGCAGGGAGCAAGCGTGGTTTTGAATGATATTGACGAACATTTGGCAGGAATTGCCACCGAAAAAATCAAGCAAGAAGGTGGTCAATGTGAGGCCTTTGGCGGAGATATTTCGGAGATAGGCATCATCGAAAATATCGTAAAATTTACGGTGAGAGTTTTCGGTAAAATAGATATTTTGGTGGCCAATGCAGGTGTTACAACCTTCGGAAGTTTTTGGGAATACCAGCCCGAATCAATGCAGAAAATACTCCAAGTTAATCTTTTCGGGACTTTTTTCTTGACCCAAGCCGCTACCCGACAAATGGTTTTGCAGGGGCATGGCGGCAGTGTGTTGCTTACGTCATCAGTGACTGCCCATCAAGCCCACCAAAATCTGGCGGCTTATGGCATGACCAAGGCGGGTATTGAGCAATTATCCAAAAACTTGGTCGTTGATTTGGCTCCGCACCAAATTAATATTAATACCATTGTGCCAGGGGCAACCCTCACCGAACGTACCCTCGCTGATGATGCTTACATCGAAACTTGGTCACGCATCACGCCATCGGGGCGGCCTGCTACCGTTGCCGATATTGCCAATGCGGCGGTGTTTTTGGTTTCGCCCGCTTCTCGCCAAATCATGGGGCAGAACCTCGTCATTGATGGTGGCTGGGTATCGGTGGGGGTGTCGCCGTATTAAGGAATATCCTTCGGTGGACGAGCAAAATAGGCATCAATTACTTCTTTTGAAGGTTGTTTAACGGGTCGAACAACCCTAAAACCCAAAAATGGAGCATCGGTAAGCCACCAATCTGATTTCGGAATTTGGGGGTCACGTTGTTTCAATGCGGGCGTTGATGAGCGGCGGGCTGCACTGCGGAGTTTATCCACGTCGTCGTCCCAATGTCCGCCCCTGATTACGTGCGGATAATGATTCGAGGGCTTGATATAAGGGTTATTTGCGGCTTCGATTTTGGCATAAAAGTCGGCCACGTACAGGTCAGATGTCCACTCGGCCACATTTCCGAACATATCGTACAGCCCCCAGGCGTTGGGTTTTAGCTGTCCAACTTTCTTGTAAGCTCCATCTGAGTTATCAAAGTACCACGCATATTCTTTTATTTTGGCGGCATCGTCACCAAAATAAAACGTTGATTTTGAACCCGCACGGGCGGCATATTCCCACTCGGCTTCGGTGGGGAGGCGGTAGAAATTGCCCGTTTTGGCATATAACCATTTGCAAAATGAGCGTGCCGCAAACTGCGTAACGTTACAAACAGGAAAGCCACTTTCTTTGCCTTGCCCAAACGACATTTCGACGTAGGGCTGGGTCGGGCGAGCCACAATATTTACTCGGCTGGCTACATCGGCAGTGTTGCGTTCGTCTTTCACTTCGAGTTCTTTGTTGAAATAGGCTTCGTACATTTCCCACGTAGTTTCATACTTGGCCATCCAGAAAGCGTCGATTTGTACGCTATGCTGCGGACTTTCGTCGGGTTTATGGTCTTTTTCAGCATCGGTGCTGCCCATCATAAACTCCCCCGCAGGAATCGGTTGCATTTCTAAGCCAAGTTGCAGCCCAGGAATATGCTCAGTATAGGCTTTGAAATCTTCGTTTCGAAAGGCTACGCAAGCAAAAATGAGCAGAGATAAGGTTAGTTTTTTCAAGATTGAACGTTTTTTCTCACAAATATAAAAAAATATTTTTGGTTTTGTTTTGCTAAATTTACGAGCTAAACAAACGATATTGCTAAATTTTTTAAACGCTTAGTAATTTTAATTCAAACACATGAAAACGCAAATCATTCAGAGTATTAATGCGTTAGTTCCTTTAAATAATGCCGAAGAAGAGGCATTTCTTGATATTTTAGAAATAAAAATGTTCAAGAAAAAAGAATTTTTATTGCGAGAAACTGAAATTTGTAATAGAGTAACATTCATCAATAGTGGTTGCATTAGGTTGTTTTATAATATAGAGGGCGTAGAAAATACCATTCAGTTTTTCTTTGGGGACAGTTGGTACACCGACTACGCAAGTTTTTTGACAGGACAACCAACCTTAGAGAATATGCAAGCACTCGAAGATTGCGTAGTTGTGCAATTCAAAAAAAGCGACCTTTATAAATTATACGATGAGATGCCGATATTTGATAGAGTTGGTAGAATGTTTGCTGAAAATGCTTTTCTTGCACTATCGCAGCTAAACCAAATGAAGACCAACGAAGAACCCGAGCAACGCTATTTGAGCCTTTTGAGCCAACGTCCCGAATTGGTACAACGAATCCCCCAACATTACATTGCTTCCTATCTCGGCATCAAGCCCGAAACATTGAGCCGTATCAGAAAAAGAATTATGAGTTAGTGTTGATTTCTTGACTCAAATCAACGTTTCTGGGCTTTTGCTATCCCTACCTTTGCAGTGTTGAATAACTAAAACATTGTAAAGATGAACAAAACAATCAAAATTTTATTGGTATCACTCCTGCTTCTCAGCGGGAAAACGTTTGCTCAATCGAGTTTGGATAGCCCCAAAAAATGGGGAATCGAAACCGAACTTGTCCAACCCGTATTGCCCAATGTGGGCATTATCCGCTTGACGGCTACTCGTACCGTAACTTCCACCAAAAACAAAATGAAAGGTGATTTACTCCTCGGTATGTACATCAGACCTAACGTAAAGCACGACGTTGTAGAAAAAATCAATGAGTATATGCTCGCTGTGGGCTACCGTCAATATTTCTGGAAAGGCCTGCATCTCGAAGGAAAAGCCAACGTTGGCTACGCTTGGGGAACAAAAAACCTGATTGACGGCAAAGATTACGAAACGTCAACTATTTTCTGGGAGTCGAATGTCGGTTATAAATTTAACGTAACCAATAAAGCCAAAACCAGCATTTATCTATTGCCACAATTTGGCGTTTTGGGCAACGCCAAGGGCAATAACACCGTCAATATTGGTCCACGTGGTGGTAAGCCCGATACTTTTCTTCAAGGTAGCCTGATTCTGGGCGTTAGTTTCTGATTTTTTGAACAACAATAAACCAAATAATTAAATGAAAAATTTCTTAGTAATTGTAGCCATCGCTACCATCAGTATTTCTAATGGTTTTGCTCAAACAAAGCCCCAAAAAGAGTTTTTGTACAGCAATAAATTCAGTATTCTCTTCGGAATGTTGCAGCCTACAGTGGCCAAAGGCTTCAATGTGGAAGTAAATTATACCACCAAACGCATGATTTTTGATTATTCGCACGGGGTTTCGCTCGACCCGCCAACGGTAGGGGATTTCAAAACCCAAAAAATCGCTTTGCACATACCGCACACTACGGGTTTTGGTATTGGCTATCGTTTTACGTCGTTTTTTGATGTGCGTTTCGAGCCAAAGCTGCACAGTTTCGAGCTTTATAACGAAGGAGATATTCAAAATACTGCAACTAAAATCAAGGATTTCAAGACTTTTACACTCGGTGCGGGGGCGTATTATCGCTATATGCCGTTTCGAAGCAGTGATAGCAAACTCCTGCAAGGCATCACGACCAGCACCAGCATCAGGTATTGGCAAAATGTGGGTACAACATTGAGTGGCGATGCACTTTCGTACTTGAATAAATCAACCAAAAAAACCGAAACGCTCAAAGCTCCAAATATTGGTATTGCCAACACGCCGATAATTTTCAACATTGCCATTGGTTATACTTTTGGCGGGAAATAAAAAAAATAAAATGAAAAATATTTTAATAATTACATTATTATTGTTTGGGCAAACGGTTCTGTTTGCCCAAACTAAACCCGAAAACATTGCCTTTACCGTTGCCGAGTTTCGGGCGGGGTATGGCGTTACTATTTTTGGTAGTGGCCTAAGAGAAAAGTACAATGCGGGCAATTTTTCACGGTCGGCAGGTGGACTTGCTTCGTTGGCGGCTTTTCATAAGTTCAAAAAAATAAATTATTTGAACTTTGGTATCAAATACAAATCGCTGGGAGCGGGGCCCGCAAATGGCGACGGTGGCCAAGAAATGTTTTTTAATTATTGGGGAGCCGCCATTGCTACCAAATATTTTCCGTTTGATAGAAATGCCCAAAAAGGAATATATTTGCAAGGAGATTATTTTTTTGTGAGTCAATTTACCCAAAAATACCGCAATACGGCAAGCAAAACCTTTGACCATCAATTTGCTATCGGCAATGGTTTGGCTTTTGGTTTGGGCTATGATTTACCTTTAAAAAGTGGTAAAACTATGCTTACTTTTGGCTTGGAATACGAAACCAATAATCGGCAAGGAGAAGTGGCGGGTATTGGTGATAAAAAATTCAGAAATGCTAATTTCGGAATCATGACGGGCATAAAATTTTAGAAAATGAAACAAAATTTGCTCAAAAATAAAGCACTATTTTGGCTCGGTGCCATACATTTATTTGTTGGCATTGTCCTTATTTTTTATAGTTTTTTCAACGAAATGGTGGTCTTGGGCATTAATTCGATGATAAAACCAATAAAATTTGCGTTGAGTATTTGGATTTATAGTTGGACAATGGCCTTGATTTTGAACTATGTTACCGACACCCGAAAAGTAAAAATCTATTCTTGGGTGGCGGCCGTGTGCATGATTTTTGAGCAAATCGCAATCACTTTTCAGGCGTTGAGAGGCGAACTTTCACACTTCAATCGGGCGAATTTTTTCGGTATGATTCTTTTTTCGCTAATGGGGGTATTTATACTCACCATCACGCTCTGGACGGTACATATTACCTACGTTTTCATCAAACAAAAAACCTACGATTTATCGCCAGTGATGGTTTTGAGTATAAAAATTGGCTTGATTTACTTCATTACGTTTAGTTTATTTGGGGGCTATGTGAGTTCTCAGCAGAGGCATACAGTTGGTGCGGCAGATGGGAGTAGGGGACTTTGGTTCTTGAATTGGAGTAGGCTCTATGGCGATTTGCGGGTCGCTCATTTTTTTGGTATTCATGCCCTGCAAATCATACCCCTGTTTGGACTTTTGATTTCAAGCAGATACAATACCTTGAAAGCTACCAAAGTTATTTGGGTATTTTCGATTGTTTATTTATCGTTCGTGAGTTTGACGATGTTTCAGGCTTTGGCGGGAATGCCTTTTTTTAGAATGTAGTATTTTCTACCACGGAGAGAACGGAGTAAATACCACAGAGGATAGGAGAAAGGCCTTTTTTCTCGGTTGTATTTACTCTTTTTTCTCGGTAGAAACTTTTCTTATGAAACTTTAATCTTCATAAATTACTGATAGTCAATGTTTTGTGAACATGTAGCCGCATGGTTATTAACCATCAACTACTAATCAATCTTTCTTTGCTTTCTTATCACGTTTTTCTTCTTTTTTTTCTTTGGCCGTTTTCAAGGGTTCTTTTTTTACGGCTTTTTTGGCATCTTGGCTCTTTCCCATAGTTTTATATGTTTTGGTTTGTTGATTAAAAATTTGATAAATGTAGCATTTTTTTTATTTTTCAAGAAATTTTTACGAAAAATATTTCCTTTATTCTCGATAAAAAACCCGCTTCACTCGCTCGCTCACACCCGTCAGGATTTCATAGGGAATTGTATTGATAGATTTTGCTAAATCGCTGATGGGTAGGTCTTTACCGAAAATTATTGCCTCGTCACCTTCCGCACAAACTGCATCGCTGACATCAATCATCGTCATATCCATGCAGACATTTCCGACTACGGGACACGCCACGCCATTGACCAAAACCCTGCCGACACCTTTGCTCAGTCGGCGGTCGAACCCATCGGCGTAGCCAATCGCAATGGTAGCGATACGGGAATCTTTTTCCAAAATTCCTTGGCGACTGTACCCAACGGTTTCTCCTTTTTTAAGATTTTTTATTTGTGAAATAATGGTCTTTAACGTCCCGACGGTCTGCAAAGCGTTTTGTTCGGTTGCGGTTATTTCTACGCCATAAAGCCCGATTCCGAGGCGAACCATATCGAATTTTGCTTCGGGAAAACGAACGATTCCCGCCGAATTGCAGATGTGTCTAACTATCGACGGTTCGGCGTTCTGATAATCAAGCGTTTGCATGATTTTTTTGGACATTCGGTCAAATTTTTCAATCTGCATCTTCGAGAAAACGTTGTGTTCGCTTTCATCAGCCCCAACCAAATGACTAAAAATAGTGGCGATTTTTATTTGTTTGTTTTCTCTTAAAATTTCGATTAATTGCTCAATTTCATCTTCCACAAAACCCAATCGGTGCATACCCGTATCGAGTTTTAAGTGAATTTTACTCCCCTTCTCCCGTGGAGAGGGGGCTGGGGGGAGAGGTTTCTCAGAATCCTCAAAAAACCGCACAAAATCAAGGTATTGCTTAAAAATTTTGAAGCTATAAATCTCGGGTTCTAAGTCAAATTCGATGAGCTTGGCGAATGATTCTGGCTGCGGATTTAGCACCATGATTGGCAGCTTAATACCATTTTGTCGGAGATTAATACCCTCGTCGGTGTAGGCCACGCCCAGATAATCTACTCGGTGGTATTGTAGCAAGCTGGCCACCTCGGCACTGCCGCTGCCATACGCAAAGGCCTTCACCATGACCATTATTTTGGTTTCGTTGCCGATTTTATTTCGGTAATAATTCAGGTTATTCGTCAGTGCATCAAGGTTTACCTCAAAGACCGTTCCGTGGACTTTCCGCACGAGTTGATTGATGATTTTCTCGAAGGCAAATTTTCTCGCACCTTTCACCAAAATCAATGAATTATTGAAGTGATTTATGGGGTATTTTCCCAGAAAATCTTCGGTCGAATCAAAGAAAGTACCGTGATTGAAAGCCTCTTGGTGGCGTGAAATAACCTCGCCAATGCCAATGATTTCGTCAATTTCATGGGCCTGAATCAAGCCCGCAATGCTTTCATAAAGTTCGGTTTCGGCCAATCCAGATTGTAGTAAATCGCTGATAATCAGTATTTTATACTGGTTTTTTGTTTGCTGGCTCATAAAATTGAGAGCCATCGTTAGTCCCGCAAAATCATTATTATAGCTATCATCAATCAAGGAGCAATCGTTGATGCCTTGCTTCAATTCGAGCCGCATGGCAAGGGGTTTGAGTAACTGCAAGCGGATTTGAATTTCGGTCGAATTGATGCCCAAATACAGCATCGTAAATATACAATGCGTGGCGTTTTCGATGGAAGCATCATCAATAAACGGAACGTCAAAAGTATAATTATTGCCGCTCCAAAGTATATCTAAAACCCTATTAAAAGCTCCCTTCTCTTTTGGAGAGGGTTGGGGACGGTCGGCCGCTTCCGTGAGGTTATTTTTCTCAGAATGATTTTCGCTTACCGAAAACTCATTTCTTGCTAATTTCGACCAGCCAATGAGCTTAATTTTGGGATTTACGGCTCGCAAAAGTATGGTTATTTCTTCGTCAATCTCGGCGTAATCTTTACAATAAATCAGTACCTCACTTCGCTGAAAGAGCCGCAATTTTTCGGTAGTTTTTTGCTTTCGGCTTCTAAAACCCTCGTCGTGTGCCGAGCCGATATTGGTAAAAATTCCGATTGTGGGGCGAATGATTGGTTCGAGAAACTCCATTTCGCCCGATTTCGATATGCCCGCCTCGAAAATTCCGAGGGTGTGTTTTTCGTTCATTTCCCAAACCGAAAGCGACACACCCAACTGCGAATTATAGCTTTTAGGACTTTTGATAATATCATAATCAACTGATAGTAAGGTATTTAGCCATTCTTTGACTATCGTTTTTCCATTGCTACCCGTAATGCCCACCACTGGAATATTGAACTTTTGTCGATGCTCCGAAACTAAGTTTTGCATGGCTCGAATGGCATTTTCGACTAACCAAAATTTTGCTTGTGGCAAAGCCGACCACTGATTTTTGTGGGCATCGGTAACGGCTTTTTTTTCTACGACAAACTCACGTATGCCCGCATCATAAAGTTGCTTGATAAATTGGTGTCCGTCGTGGCGTTCGCCTTTGATGGCGAAAAAAATACTTTGCTCGGGTAAGGCAACATTGCGGCTATCGGTCAGCAAAACCGTAGCATTGGTAGAAATAGGTTCGGAGAAAAATATCACTTTTATCGGTCAGGATTTACCACAGAAAAATTATTTATGCAAAACAATCATCACAGTATTACAGAGCAGGAATCAATTCGAGATTTACTGTTGCGGCGGCATTGATAAGTTTATTATTTTCGGCTTGTAGCGTCATTTTAGTTTTTGAAAGCTCGATGACTTTAAATTTGCCCGTGAAGCCCAGCACATCAATATCCAGTACCTTATTTTGGTCGATTAAGTACCATGTGCCTGCATTCAAAATTTGCTTTGAAATCCTATCTCGACCACGCACTCGATTGTCAGAGATAAATTCAAATTCAAGTCCAAAAATGCCATTTGCTTGCGAATTTAACTCATTTTGGTTCAAAATTCGGCTATTTACGTCCGTGTAGCGATCAAGTTTCCAAAAATTTGCCGTGATAACTTTGGCAGGCTCGCTCACCACGGTTGCGGGTTTTTTGCAGCCAAAAGTAAATAATATTAGCGAAATAAAAAATAGATTTTTCATGAGTTTCTTATTATGAACGTTCATTTTTTCTAAAAAGTGTGAGATAGATTCTACTTAAAAATGCTACAAAGTTTACATTAAAAAACGCCTAAAACCCCGTGCATCAACTTCGTGAAACTCCGTGGTTAAACTTCCAAATCATAAGGCAAGTAATCATCAACTTTTGCCCCGTATTTGTGCAATTCACGCACAATAGTCGAGCTGATAGGAGCAAGTTCGGGCGAAGTTATCAAGAAAACGGTTTCTAACTCGCCAACCAGGTGACGGTTTACCTGCGAAATCGTATTTTCGTATTCAAAATCGGTGGTATTACGTAGCCCTCTGAGTAGAAAATTTGCCCCGCAAGCCACAGCCGCATTGGCGGTAAGGTCGTCGTAGGATACAACTTTTATGTTATCATTATCAGCAAACGTTTCTTTGATTTTTTCGGTCATCATTTCTAACGAAAAATATCGTTTTTTAG
>JANNEN010000251.1:0-3330 GCA_031378715.1 Emticicia sp. | reverse complement strand
GTTGGATTGATTTCGTTATTGGGGCTTTCGGCAATAATTTATAGCTTTATTTTGCGAAAAAAGAACAAAGAATTGCTCAACAAAAACCATGAAATACAAGAAGCATTATTGAAAGGACAAACTATTGAACGCAAGCGAGTTGCCTCTGAATTGCATGACAATGTTGGTTCACTTTTGTCAGCAGTTCGAGTAAGTTTATTGACTTTGAATAGTACGAAACTACCAAATCATGACCAGAAAATTTATGTACAAATTCAAGAAATGGTCGAAAATGCTTGCCGAGAAGTTCGGCTGATTTCACATAATTTATTGCCCGAAGAACTCGAAAAATATGGCTTAGAAATTGCCCTCGAAAAAATGATTGAACGCCTAAATTTTTCGACACCAATCGAATTTACGCTCAATACAAAAGGCCTAAAAGACAATAATTTAGACCGCAAAGCCGCCTTTCATCTTTACTCAATTTGCCTCGAACTTATCAATAATATACTGAAACATTCGCAAGCAACTGATGCCGCCATGACATTCCGAAAAAACGAAAAATCGCTCGAACTTTTTGTTCGGGATAACGGAAAGGGGCTGCAAGATTCAACAAAAGGACAAGGCCTAAAAAGTGTGGAAGAAAGAGTTGAAGCGATGAAAGGCGTGCTAAATATTGAGTCCGAAATAGGGGAGGGGACACGCACGCACATTAGCGTACCCATCACTGAGTCAGCTTATGCCGCATCGCAAATTTGATGAGTCCGACTACGTTTTTTACGTCCAATTTTTTCATCAAACTCTTGCGGTGACTTTCGACGGTATTAACACTAATGAATAATTTTTCGGCAATTTCGTTGGTTGAATATTCCTCCGAAATTAATTTTAAAACATCAATTTCACGGGCCGAAAGTTGTGCTAACTCTTTATCAATCAGTGATTTATCTTTTTCGCCAGTCGTAATAATCTTCAAAACTTTCTCGCTATAATAGGGCAGTCCAGCGTGTAGTTTACTGATGGCTTCTTCGAGTTCGGCTCGGTCAGTATCTTTCAATAAATAGCCCGAGGCCCCCGCCGAAATTGCCTGTCGGATTTTGTGCGGCTCATCATCAATGGTCAGTATCAGTACCCGAACTTCGGGAAACTGCTCGTGAATCTTGGTCGTTAGTTCGATGCCGTTCATTTCGGGCATCTGCAAATCAGAGATAACGACATCAACCTTGTTGCTTTCCAAAAACATCAAAACCTCCGCCCCACGCTGAAAAACGTTGATGTTGGTTACTTCCTTCATTTGCACCAACAATGAAGAAAGCGATTGCCCAAAAAGATGGTGATCATCAACCAAGATTATTTGCATAAATAATGTTTTGAAGGTTCATTTTAAAGCAATTTAAACCTTTTGTGATAATTTAAAAAAGAAAAGTACAAACGATACATCGAAACTGACCTTTTTTTTGATAATTTCCGCTTATCTTTGAATTAAAATTCACAACCAACGAAATGGCAAACTGGGTAAAAGTTTTTGAAACCAAAAATATTTTCAAAGCCGAACTATTAAAAAACGAGCTATTGACCCACGAAATAATGGCCGTAGTTCTCAGCAAACAAGACAGTATTTATCACATCGGCTACCATGAAGTGCAAGTATCCGACGACCAAGAATCAATCGCAAAAGTAGTTACCGACCTATTCAACCAAAATGACCTCGACTCTGAATCAATTCTCTAACCTTACCCAGCGAGCCATTGCGGCTGTGGTGGGCGTTGCTATTATCTTGGGCGGTGTGCTATACAACGAATGGACTTTCTGGATTTTATTTCTCACCATAAGTATCCTCACCCAACGAGAATTTTATAAACTACTCAAACTTGACGAAAATCACCCGCTCAGTTTCTACGGTGTTTTCTGCGGAATTGTACTCAACTCACTGACGTTTTTTGTCGAAAAAAATTTCTTGCCCTTCAAGTATTATTACGTCATTGTGCCGTTACTCACCACTACGTTTTTTATCAAACTTTACCGCAAAAAAGACACCAAACCATTTGCCAATTTGGGCTATACCTTCTTGGGGATTATCTACGTGGCGGTGCCGTTTGCCCTCATCAACGAAATGGTGCTGACCGAAATCGGCTATGCCCCACAACTTATTTTGGGGTGCTTGTTTATTCTTTGGGGCAATGACACGGGGGCGTATTTTGCGGGAAGATTTCTCGGAAAACGTAAACTTTTTGAGCGGGTTTCGCCCAAAAAAACGTGGGAAGGCTTCTTTGGTGGGGCAATAACTTCACTAATTATTGCGTTTATTCTAACAAAGTATTTCAATAATTTGTTGAATTGGCAATGGTATGGTGTGGCAGTTATTATCTTTGTGACGGGTACGCTCGGTGATCTCGTAGAGTCACTTTTCAAGCGGAGCATCGCCATCAAAGATTCGGGTAATATGATTCCTGGCCACGGTGGATTTATGGACAGGTTCGATGGCCTATTGCTTTCGATGCCTTTTATTGTTACATTTCTGAAAATTTTTGATTGAATCACTCGCAATGAAAACAATACTTACATTTCTGTTGATATTTACTTCGCTGATAATAAGCAACTTAGCTTTTGGTCAGGGCGAAATAAAATACATCACCTTCTCAGGTTTGGTCATTGATAGCCAAACCAAAGAACCGCTCCCAGGGGCGTATATCACGATTCCGAGTGCGGGGCGGGGTACGCTTTCCAACAGCAAAGGTTACTTCGTGATGAGCGTCTTTCCTGGCGACACCGTTAATTTTAGTTACTTGGGTTTCAAGAAACAATTCCATATTATACCTCGCAAAACCGATGTCGATTACTCAGTTTTTGTAGAACTACAAGTCGATTCTAAGATGTTGCGAGAAGTAAAAGTTTATCCGTTTAGCACCGAAGAAGAGTTTAAGCAAGCCCTCGTCGATATGAAACTTCCCGATGAGCGTGAACGCAGAATGTCGGGGGGAAGTTTTCACAAGACTGCCTATTGAGTCCAGCCGAGGACGTTGTCGCGGTTGTCGAGTTTGTCGTAGGCTGCGCCTTTGTTGTATTTGCCGTCCGGGCCTTTGGACCAGATCACATACTTGCCGTTGAATTCAAAGTTGTCGGACGTGGTTGAAACCGGATTGTAAAAACCATTTGCGCCTACTTGAGTTGTTCCCCCCGAAGCGATGACATCTCGACGCGAGTAAATCAGGTCGCGAGTGCGGTCATTAAAGCCATAATCTATGGAGATGATGTAAGGATTCCCCCACGGATCGCGAAATTCACCATCAAGGCCCACACCGGGACTGGTACTATCGCCGGAGTCTTTGGCATTTAGAATAGGCAGTCTCTGGG